>WRGD01000066.1 GCA_009787355.1 Defluviitaleaceae bacterium
AAACTAAAGAAGATTTAGAACATTTTACATTAGGTTCCCTTAGAAAAGCTGTTTTTGATGGAAATGTGGATGATGGGTCTGTTATGGCAGGGCAAGTTGCAGGAATGATAGAAGAAATAAAACCTGCAAAACAAATAATAAAAGAAATGTTTGATAATTTACCGTTATATATCAAAAAATTAGAAATTTTGAATATATAAGAGAGGATTTTATTTATATTTATGAAAGTCGCTTTTTTATTTCCGGGTCAAGGTTCACAATACGTTGGCATGGGTCAAGATTTATATAACAATTTTGAAGATACAAAGAATTTTTATGATAATTTGGAACTAGACTTCATTAAAACATTATCATTTGAAGGACCAGAGCAAAAGTTAAAACAAACAAAATATACACAGCCGTGCCTTGTAGCAAATGAAATATCAATATACAGACTATTAAATGCTAGAGGTATAGAGGCATACTCTGTAGCAGGACTTAGTTTAGGAGAATATACTGCTCTCGCATATGCTGGTGCTATTTCTGAAAAAGATGCAATAAATATCGTGTACAAACGTGGAGAAATAATGGAAAATTCACTGAAAAATGTGGAAAGTTCTATGGCAGCAGTATTAGGATTAGAAGATGATACTTTAGAGAAAATTTGTAAAACTGTAATGAAACTACATGAAAATGAAATAGTAGAAATAGCAAATTATAATTGTCCGGGTCAAAGAGTTATATCTGGAAATTTAGTATCTGTAAGCAAAGTTTGTAATTTGGCAATAGAACATGGAGCTACAAAAGTTGTTCCGTTAAATGTTTCTGGACCCTTCCACAGTTCACTTTACAAACAGGCATCTGAAGAATTGAAAAAACATTTGGAAAATATAGAGATAAAACAATTACAAAAACCTATATATTTTAATTTATATGGAAATACGAGTACCGAACCTATAATAGATATAATGAAAAAACAAATCTATTCTCCTGTGTTTTTTGAAAATATAATCAAAAATATGTTAAATGATGGTATAGACACTTTTATAGAAGTAGGTCCTGGTAAAACATTGTCTTCCTTCGTAAAAAAAATAGATAGAAGCGTAAAAATATTTAATGTAGAAGATACAAAAAGTCTTGAAAAAACTTTAGTTGCATTTGGTAAGGGGTAATCGTAATGAAAACAGCTTTAATAACGGGTGCATCTCGTGGTATAGGTAGAGGTATATGTCTCTTACTTTCAGAAAATGGCTACAATATAATAATAAACTATAGCGGTAATGAAGAAGCTGCAAAAGAAACAGAAAAAATTTGCAATGAAAAAGGAGCAAATACTCTTATATACAAAGCAAATGTTGAAAATGAAAAAGAAGTAGAACGAATGTTTGAAAAAGTTCTAGAGAAATTTGGGTCTATAGATTTATTAGTAAATAATGCAGGCATAACAAAAGACAATTTAATTATTAGAATGAGTCTCGAAGAATTTGAAAATGTTATAAATATAAATTTAAAAGGAGCATTTAATTGTTCTAAACAAGCAGCTAAAACTATGTCTAAAAAACGATATGGAAAAATAATAAATATATCTTCTGTAGCAGGTGTATCAGGAAATATGGGACAAGCAAACTATTCTGCTAGTAAAGCAGGATTAATAGGGCTTACAAAATCTATGGCAAAAGAGCTTGCAAAAAGAAATATTTGTGTAAATGCTATTGCTCCAGGATTTATAGAAACAGACATGACAGATATTTTAAATGAAAACATAAAAGAAAAAGCTTTAGAGAACATACCATTAGGAAGAATGGGAAGAGTAGAAGAAATAGCAAAAACTGTATTATTTTTATCAAATTCTGATTATATTACAGGACAAGTTATTTTAGTAGATGGTGGTATGGTTATTTAGGAGGAATTTTTTAAATGAAAGAACGTGTTGTTGTAACAGGTCTTGGTAGTGTATCTCCTATTGGTAATGATATAGATATTATTTGGAAAAATGTCAAAGATGGTAAAAACGGAATAGGAGAAATAACAAGATTTAATACCGAAAACCATATTACAAAATTGGCAGCAGAAGTAAAAGACTTAGATATAGAAAATTATATATCAAGACAAGAAGCAAGAAAATTAGACCTTTTTGTTAAATATGCAATAATAGCGTCTAAAAAAGCGTTCAAAGATGCAAATATAAAAGATGGTGATATAGATAAAGATAGATTAGGTATAATAATAGGTTCTGGTATAGGTGGTATAGATACAATCGCAAATAATACTAACAAATTAGAAAAATCTGGTCCAGATAGAGTAAGCCCACATTTTATACCCATGTCTCTTGTAAATTTAGCAGCAGGAAATGTTGCAATAGCACTTGGAGCAAAAGGTATTTGCAACTCTGTTGTTACAGCCTGTGCAGCAGGAACAGATTCTATAGGTGTAGCTTTTAGAGAAATAGCAGATAAAAGACAAGATATAATACTTTGTGGAGGAACCGAAGCAGCTATTACTCCACTTGGGGTTGCGGGTTTTGCTGTTATGAAAGCTACAACAACATCTGTAGATAAGAACCGTGCTTCTATACCTTTTGATAAGAAACGTTCAGGATTTGTAATGGGAGAAGGTTCGGGTATTATTGTTCTAGAATCATTATCTTCCGCAAAAAAACGTGGTGCTAAAATATATGCAGAAATTGTAGGTTATGGAGTTAGTTGTGATGCATATCATATTACAGCACCAATGCCAGATGGTTCTGGAGCATCTAGAGCAATGCAACTTGCAATATTAGATGCAAATATACCTAAAGAATTGATAGATTATATAAATGCACATGGCACATCTACTCCTTTAAATGATAGTATAGAAACAAATGCAGTTAAAAATACTTTTGGAGAACATGCTTACAAACTTTCAATGTCTTCTACAAAATCTATGACAGGTCATTTGTTAGGTGGTAGTGGTGGAATAGAAGCAATAATAACTATAAAAGCACTAGAGGATGGTTTTGTTCCTGCAACTATTGGATATAAGGAGAAAGACCCAGATTGTGATTTGAACATAACCCCAAACGAGGGTAAAAATAAAAATTTAAAGCATGCAATGACAAATTCTTTTGGTTTTGGTGGTCATAATTCAAGTCTTATTTTTAAAAAATGGGAGGAATAATGCTTACAAGCAATGATATAGAAAAAATAATTCCACATAGACATCCTTTTCTTCTTATAGACAATGTTATAGAGCTAGAAGCTGGTAAAAAAGTAATAGCTAAAAAATGTGTAACAGTTAATGAATGGTTTTTTGTAGGTCATTTTCCAAATAAGCACGTTATGCCTGGTGTATTAATAGTAGAAGCACTCGCACAGGCAGGTGCTGTCGCAATTTTATCTTTAGAAGAATTTAAAGGTAAAATTGCATATTTTGCAGGTATAGACAAAGCAAGGTTTAAACGAAAAGTAGTACCTGGTGATGTACTTACACTTGAGGTAGAAATAATAAAAATGAGAGGTATACTTGGAGTCGCACAAGCTACAGCAAAAGTGAATGATGAGCTTGCTGTAGCCTGTGAACTTATGTTTTCTTTTTAACAAAATTAATTATATAAAAAAATGGGCTACCTTGGAAAATTTTTTTCACGGAAGTCCATTTTTTTTAAAATCTCCTCCATTATACAAACGATATCGAGAGAATTTTAATTTCCCCAACAATTTTTAGTGTAGGAGCGTAAAGCATAAGCAACAAAGAAAGAACCCAAAAAACAGAACCCAAATAAGCTCTGTTTTTCAACTATTAATTAATCATTTCTTTTTTATTTAAAATTTTTGTAGGAGAGTTAAACGCTTTTTGTATTTCTATTACTATTATTGGAACAAGACTAAGACAAAATACTATAGACCACTGCATAATATTAAGCGGTATAACTCTAAAAACACGATGAAGAGGGCTTAATATTACTATCATTTGAAGTAATAAACCAATCAAAAAAGCCATTACTAAATATTTATTTTTAATACCTTCTTTACCAATTATACTTTTGCTTGTCCTAACGTTAAAAGCATGTATAAGTTGTGATATACTAAGTGTTGCAAACGCCATTGTTCTACCTACTATAAAAGAATACGGAGAGTCAAAATAAACTTTTCCAATACCAAAAGCAATAACAGATAATATACCTATCATTATTCCTTCTAGTACGATTCGTTGCCAAAGACCATCTGCAAAAAAACTATTTTTTACATTTTGTGGTGGTTCTAACATTATAGATTTTTCAGCTTTTTCAAGTCCAAGAGCAATAGCAGGTAGTGAATCTGTAACTAAATTTATCCAAAGTAAATGTATTGCTAAAAGCGGTGTTTGCCAGCCAAGCACAAGAGAAACTAATATTGCTACAATTTCTCCAATATTACTACTTAATAAAAAATGTATTGCTTTTTTTATATTTTGATAAATTCCTCTCCCCTCTTCTACTGCTTCTACTATTGTTGCAAAATTGTCATCTACAAGTATCATATCAGCTGCGCCCTTTGCCACATCTGTACCTGTACCCATTGCACAGCCAATATCAGCTGCTTTTAATGCTGGTGCATCATTTACCCCATCTCCTGTCATTGCTACTACATGACCTTTGTTTTGATAAGCTTTTACTATAGACATTTTATGCATAGGGTTTACTCTCGCAAAAACGCTGTATTTTTCTATGTTTTGTTTTAAATTTTCTTCTCCAATTTCATCTATTTCGTTACCTGTTATCGCTAAATCGCCTAACTTCATTATTCCTAAATCTTTTGCAATTGAAACAGCTGTATCTATATGGTCTCCTGTTATCATTACTGGTTTTATTTTTGCTTTTTTACACAAGTCCACAGCTTCATATGCTTCTTTTCTTGGAGGATCTATTATTCCTAAAAAACCTAAAAAAGTTAAATTTTGTTCGAGATTTTCATCTATTTTTGGCATATATTCATAAAATTTATATGATATACCTATAACTCTAAGTGCTTTTTTTGCCATTTCTTTATTTTGATGTGAAATTATAGATAAAGAATTTTTTGTTATATCTAATACTTTTTTATCATAATAAGTATTACAATTTTTTAATATATAATCTGGTGCACCTTTTGTTATAGATAAAAAACCTTTCTCTGTTCTATGAATAGTTGTCATTAGTTTTCTGCTAGAATCGAACGGTATTTGTCCTACTCTTGGATACATACTCTCTAATTTGTTTTTATCTATTTTACTAATTATTCCTGCTCTTACAAGTGCTATTTCCGTAGGATTTCCTATTATATTTTCTTCGTTCTCCATAGTGGCATCGTTACATAAATTTGCGTATTCCAAAATCATTTTTCTTTGTTCATCTATAGATTTTAATGGATGTATTGAATTTATTTCTACGACTTTCATTTTGTTTTGTGTAAGAGTACCTGTTTTATCAGAACATATTATTGTTGCGCTACCAAGTGTTTCTACTGCTGGTAATTTTCTTATTATCGATTTTCTTTTTGCCATTCTAAGTACACCAAGTGCTAGTGTAATTGTTACAATGGCTGGTAGCCCTTCTGGTATTGCTGCAACAGCTAAGCTAACAGATGTCATAAACATATTAAAAATAGGAATATTTTGAAAAACACCAATAAAAAATATAATAGTACATACTATTATAGCCCCTATACCTAATAGTTTTCCTGTTTTTTCTAATCTTTTTTGAAGAGGGGTTTCGGGTACACTTGTACCTACCATTTTTGCTATTTTTCCTATTTCTGTATCCATACTTGTTGCTGTAACAACTGCTTTTCCTTTTCCTGCTGAAACATTCGTACCACTATATACCATGTTTATTCTATCTCCAAGGGGAGCATCTTTTTTTATTATTTTTATATAATCTTTATCTACTTCCATAGATTCGCCTGTAAGAGCACTTTCGTCTATTCTAAGATTATGGCTTTCTATTAATCTAGCATCTGCTGGTATCATGGTACCCGGTTCTAATAAAATTATATCGCCTGGAACAAGTTCTTCTGTATCTATTATAGAAACTGAACCATCTCTTATAACTTTAGATTTCGGTTGAGACATGCTTTTAAGAGCATCCAAAGCTTTTTCTGCTTTATTTTCTTGTATAAGACCTAAAACTGCATTAAAAATGATTATAAATACTATTATTATAGAATCTAAATAATCATTTTCTTCTATACCTATAACAAATGAAATGATAGCCGCAAGCAATAATATAAATATCATAAAATCATTGAATTGTGAAAAAAATTTAACTAAAATATTTATTTTTTTAGCATCTTCTAATTTATTTTTTCCATATTGTAATTGTATATTTTTTATAACATTACTTTTTAGTCCATATTTTTCATCTGTGTTTAATGTTTTTAAAGCCTTGTTATAATCATTATTATAAAACATAAGCACCCCTTTTGTTTGTTAGTCTTATTTTGCTCTTATTTCCTCATTTTAATCTTGTACAACAATTATATTTTATATTTTTCAAATTTATTACAATAACGTATATTAAAAAAAGACTGTTGATATTAATTGTCAATACTTATATTTTATAGATTAGTATGCTTGATTTTTTTAATAATAAGTTTTAATATGAAATAGTATTAAAAATGAAATGCGACTTTCGTATTTTCATTGATCAAAATTTAAAGTGAAATAATCTCACAATTTTTGTAGGAGTTGAAATGAAAAAAATTTTTTATTATCTAAGCTTTTTAATCGTTATCTTGATAACACTTTCCGCATGTACAGGTAGATATGAACCTCAAACAGAAGATAATACAACAATATTAGAAACAGAACCTATAAACGAGCATCTAAATAATCCATATCAATCAACTTACGATGCTATGCTTTTAAGATGGTCTTCAAAAGACCTTACAATAGAATACGGTGAGGCTGATATGATAGCAAGTAATGAACCCCCATTCTATGCATATATACGTTTCCCATATGCAGATAACTTTGCAGATGAAACAATTTTTAATTGGAGCTATGAGCAGTATAGAGTCGCAAGAGATGAATTTTATGAACATCAAAGAATATATAGTGATTCCGAAGCAGAAATAAATATACATTTTGAATCTTTTCTAGTAGAAGAAAGATATGTAGGAATTGTCCAATTTGGAGATATAAATGCTTCTTACTTTGCAAATTCAAGAGATATACTTAAAACATTTAATTTAGATTTAGATACTAGCCAATTTTTAGATTCTAATGACATTTTGGATTTTTCAAGAATAGATGTGCTTACAGAACTTTTGAAAAGCAAAATTGAATTAGCATACCCTAACGAAATTAACTTTTTAGATTCAGATAATAACTGGTTTGAAAATATTCTAATAACTCATGAAGGAATTTTAGTGAAAATGGAAGGTGGTTTAGCTTTGCCGAACTATTTAGGTATGATTTCTATACTTCTGCCTTATGAAGAACTAGCAGACTTGCTACTATTAACTTCATATAAGAATCAAGAAGATTCCTTTAACAATAATTCTTTTGCAAATCTGGTATCAATTGAAGCAACTATAAACGAAGAAAGAATTATAGATCCTTCCAGACCTATGGTTGCATTAACTTTTGATGATGGTCCAAATAAACACACTTTAAGAATTTTAGATATCTTAGAAGAACATAATTCAAGAGCAAGCTTTTTTGTAATCGGAAACTTAATAGATTCACGTAGAGAAACTATTATAAGAGCTCATGCTATGGGCAATGAAGTTTTTGGACATTCATGGGACCATAAAAACTTAGCAAATCTAAGTTCTTCTGAAATTAGACAACAATTAAACCAAACGCATCAAGCTTTAGAAAGTGCTATAGGTGAAACTTCAAAATTATTTAGACCACCTTTCGGGGTGGTAAATGATAACGTTAGAAATATCGCAAGAGAGATGGGCTTTACTATTATAAATTGGTCTGTAGACACAAGAGATTGGCAAAATAGGAATGCTAATTCTGTTTACAATTCAACAATGAACGATATTAGAGACGGTTCTATAATACTTTATCATGATATATACGAAAGTACAGCAGAAGCTATAGAAAGAATAGTGCCAGAGCTTATCTCTAATGGGTACCAATTAGTTACGCTTTCAGAATTATTTATGTATAAAGAAATAGAAGTAACGTTAGGAGCAGTTATAACTAGGGGTTATTAAGCACAAAAATTTGTGGTAACTTTATTTTTGTATTATATTATTTTTCAAATTTTTTAGCTTAAAATATTTACTGAAAAATTAGTTAATATTAAAATCAAAGATACATATAAAAAAAACGTTTTGTATGCATATTAATTTTTCAAAAAAATTAGCTCTATTTTCACAATAGAACTAATTTCAGGCTGTTGACAACTAGCATTGTCAAGCTTTTTTTGTATAGGGTCTATTGTAGCTGTAGGCTCGTCTAGCACTATTAAATTGCTGCTTTTATAAATGCCCCTAGCAATGGCTATGTAGAACGTTCTTTTTCTTGCTTAAAACACTCTAGACTGTTATCGAAAAACTGTGAGCGTATTTTTTTAGTTTTGTCATACTCAGTCTTTTGAGATAATCGAGTAGGAGGCTATCCAATAATTGAATAGCCGACCTCTCACACCACCGTACGTACGGTTCCGTATACGGCGGTTCTTTAGTTTACTAGATAG
>WRGD01000067.1 GCA_009787355.1 Defluviitaleaceae bacterium
TTGTATACTTTGTATACTTTGTATACTTTGTATACTTTGTATACTTTGTATACTTTGTATACTTTGTATACTTTGTATACTTTGTATACTGAAACACTTGTAAAATTTCACTTATATAAATCTAAATTTATTTTTTATATATCCAAAACGTAGAAATTTCATTATTTTTTCACGAATTTTAATTTTTATGTATTTATGTACATAGCATTTTTATTAAACTAAAAAATATGTAAAAATTAAATGTACCGTTTATTTAATACTTATAAATTTAACACAAATAAAATCTCAAATTTCGTCTTGCTACAATTTTCAAATTAATATATACTTAAATAATAATAAAACACTTAAAAATAAGGAATAAAAATGTTTAAAATAGTATCTGATTATAAACCAACAGGAGACCAACCAAAAGCTATCGAAAGTTTGGTATCTGGTTTTGAAAATGGTGAAAAATTTCAAACTTTGCTTGGTGTAACAGGTAGTGGAAAAACTTTTACAGTTGCAAATATAATAGAAAAATTAAAAAAGCCTACCCTTGTTATGGCACATAACAAAACATTAGCTGCACAGCTGTATAGCGAATTTAAAGAATTTTTTCCGAATAACGCTATAGAGTATTTTGTAAGCTATTATGATTATTATCAACCAGAAGCCTACGTTCCCTCTTCAGATACTTATATAGAAAAGGATTCTTCTATAAATGAAGAAATAGATAGACTTAGACATAGTGCAACGGCTGCTCTATTCGAAAGAAAAGATGTTATAATAATAGCTAGCGTTTCTTGTATATATGGTTTAGGAGACCCTGTAGACTACAATGAACTTAGTCTTTCTCTAAGACCAGGCATGACAAAAGATAGAGACGAGGTCCTACGAAAGTTAGTAGCAATACAATACAATAGAAACGATATAAATTTTACACGTGGAACTTTTAGAGTGCGTGGTGATGTTTTAGAAATTTTTCCATCGAACTATACAGACATAGCATATAGAGTAGAATTTTTTGGTGATGAAATAGAAAAAATATCACAAATCCATGTACTTACTGGTGATATAATTTCAAATATAAAACATATGCTTATTTTCCCAGCTTCTCACTATGTAACAAGCAATGAAAAAATGCAACTTGCCATAAAAAGAATACAAGAAGAGTTAGATGAGAGAGTAACAGAATTAAAAAATCAAGATAGACTAATAGAAGCACAGCGTATACTACAAAGAACAAACTATGATATAGAAATGATGGTAGAAATGGGATTTTGCAACGGAATAGAAAACTATTCTAGACATTTATCTGGTCGTGATGAGGGTTCTACTCCCCATACCCTTATAGATTATTTTCCAGATGATTTTTTAATAGTTGTAGATGAAAGCCATGTTACAATACCACAAATAGGTGCAATGTATCAAGGAGACAAAACAAGAAAAACAACACTTGTAGATTTTGGTTTTAGACTACCCTCTGCATTAGATAATAGACCACTACGTTTCGATGAATTTGAAGCAAAAATTAATCAAATGCTTTTTGTATCTGCAACACCTGCCAAATATGAAAAAGCAAATGCAAGTATAACAATAGAACAAATAATACGACCAACAGGACTACTCGACCCCAAAATAGCTATATTTCCAATTGAAAGACAAATAGACCATTTAATAGGTGAAATAAATAAAGTAATAAAAAGTGATGAAAGAATATTAGTAACAACTCTTACAAAAAAAATGGCAGAAGATTTAACAACATATTTGCAAGAAAATGGTATTCGTGTTAGGTATCTTCATTCTGATATAGATACTTTGGCACGTATAGAAATAATAAGAGAATTAAGATTGAATGTTTTTGATGTGCTTGTAGGTATAAATCTACTAAGAGAAGGACTAGATATTCCAGAGGTAAGTTTAGTAGCAATATTAGATGCTGACAAAGAAGGATTTTTAAGAAACGAAAGTTCACTAATACAAACAATAGGCCGGGCAGCAAGAAATTCGAATGGTAGAGTAATAATGTATGCAGACAGAATAACAAAATCTATGGATTTAGCAATAACGGAAACAAATAGAAGACGTTTTATACAAGAAGAATACAATAAACGACATGGAATAATACCAAAAACAATAATAAAAAAAGTACATGAAATAATAAGAATTAAAGAAACTATAGACGATAAGAAGTCTAAAGGAATAAACAAAGGTTACGAGTCTATGAGCAAAAATGAGCTACAAAAAGAAATAGAAAAACTAGAGAAAGAAATGAGAAAAGCCTCGACTGAACTTTTGTTTGAAAGAGCTGCCTTTTTAAGAGATAGTATTGTCCAAATAAAAAAAATTATGGAGGAATAAAAATGAAAGTATATATAATACATGAAAATGATGAATGGACAAGCCATTTAGTAAAAAGACTAGAAGAATTAAATATACCTTATGAGTCTTGGCATTTAGATAAAGGCATTATCAATTTAAAAGAAAAACCTCCTGTTGGTGTATTTTATAATAGAATGAGTGCCTCTTCTCACACACGTGGACATAGATATTCCCCAGAGCTTACAAATGTTGTTTTAAATTGGTTAGAATTTCATAAAAGAAAAGTAATAAACGGTTCTAATGCTCTTAGTCTTGAAATAGATAAGACTAAACAATATTTAAATTTAGAATTACATGGAATAAAAACCCCAAAAACAATAGCTGCAGTAGGCTCTAAAAGTGAAATAATGAATGCTGCAAAAGAGCTTAACATTTTTCCATTTATAACAAAGCACAATAGAGCAGGTAAAGGACTTGGTGTATTTAAATTTAATAATATAGATGAATTATATTTTCATTTAAATAGTAGTGAATTTGAAAAGTCTATAGATGGTATCACCTTAATACAAGAATATATAAAACCCAAAATACCTTTTATATATAGAAGTGAGTTTATAAATTCAAAACACCTATACACTGTAAGAGTAGATTCTTCCTCTGGGTTTGAACTTTGTCCTGCAGATGGTTGCATGGTAGGAGACTTATACTGTCCTGTAGGTGAATCTCCCGAAACTTTAACGAAATTCACAATTGTGGAAAATTCTGATAAACATCTTATAAAAAAATATGAAGAATTTTTGAAAAATACAAAAATAGATGTAGCAGGTATAGAATTTATAATAGGAGAGTTTGGAGATTTGTATACATACGATGTGAATACAAATACAAACTATAATAGCGATGCAGAAGCTAAAGAAAGTATTTTTGCAATGTTAGAACTTGCAAAATATTTAGGAAAAGAGCTTGAAAATTTAAATGCCACGGATATGCAATTAGAAATTAAAAATATTAGCATTGGAGATGATAAATGAAATATTTAATAGATGCAGATTTTTTAGAAAAGAATTTGGATAATTATTATATTATAGATTTACGTTCTATGGAAGAATATTCAATATCTCATGTACAAGGTGCAGTTCTCTCTCCTAGTAATATTCATTTCACAGATGAGAATCATAATTTGATAAAAACGAATGATTTTCTAATTTTAATGGGTCGATTAGGTATAAACAATTATACAAATATAATTGTTTATGATAGCAATCTAAATAAAACATCTTGTATATTCTGGTACATGATGCACCACTACGGTCATAAAGGAGAAAT
This sequence comes from Defluviitaleaceae bacterium, assembly GCA_009787355.1. Taxonomy (GTDB): domain Bacteria; phylum Bacillota; class Clostridia; order Lachnospirales; family UBA5962; genus WRGD01. Next base: position 3,628 of record WRGD01000067.1, read on the forward strand.
TTTAATTTTAAACGGAGGATATAGCGAGGTAGAAAACAACGATAATATACCAAAACAAAATACTTATAATATACCTCCACTTACTAGCTATACACCAAAAATAACAGAAAATTATGTATACTACCTAAACGACCTAATAAAAAATTACGACAAAGTAAAAATATTAGACACAAGAAGCAGTGCAGAATGGGACAAGCAAACTTATTACAATAACCCCCGTATGGGAAACCTACCTGGAGCTATATTTTTAGATTTTTCTAAATTTTTGACTACAAAGGACGGATATTACAAAATTTATAATTCTACTGCACTTGAATTAGAAGCCGAAAATTTAGGTTTAGAAAAAGAAGATTTGATAGTAACATATTGCCAACATGGTGCTAGAGCTGCTCTTGCTGGTATAGCACTTAGAACTCTGGGTTATAAAAATGTAATAATATACGAAGGTTCAATGTACGAATGGAGTAGAAATATTTCTCTTGCTTTGGAATAGATAAAAAAAATAATGATAATAACGATAAGAAAACAGATACATGACCTACAAAATATTTTAGTTGACTTTTTTATGTATTTGTGATAATATACCTTTATCAGTTTCCGAAGGGTGCTGATACTTGTATTTCTTTAAACTTTGTTACAACTGGTAGATATGTTCTAAATTCTGCAAAGCTTTAAAAATCAAGTTTTTTAGCCATGTTAGTTTGCTCTAAATTCACTATGTGAATTTAGAAAGCATTTTTTTGAGGGTTATATTAAATATAACCCTCAATTTTTTTCAATGTTCATACTATATTGAAAAAACACAGATTTCCAAATGGATTTCTGCGTTTTCTCATAATTCTATAAAAAAATTTAGTCTTGTAAAGGATATCCATTAAAAGCTTTTATATAAATATCTTTTAAGTCTTCTATTAATGGGTAACGTGGATTTGCACCTGTACATTGGTCGTCGAAAGCATTTTCTGCCATATAGTCAACCTTATCCATAAAATCTTTTTCTGTAACACCATAGTATTTTATACCTGGTTTAATTTCTAGTTCATTTTTTAATTCACGTATTTTTTTAATTAAGTTCTCTACTTTTTCTTCGTTTGTATTTCCTCCAAGACCTAAGTAATCACTTAATTTTGCATATAATTCAGAGGCACGAGGATGAGTATATTGACTAAACGTTCCCATTTTAGCTTCGGTATCGTTAGAATTATAGCGTATTACTTCTTCTATAAGAAGTGCGTTTGCTATGCCATGAGGTATACCAAAAGTTGCTCCTAGCTTATGTGCTAAACTATGACATATGCCGAGAAAAGCATTACCAAAAGCCATGCCTGCTATAGTACTTGCATCTGCCATACGCTGCCTTGCCTTTGGATTGTCTGCACCTTCTTTATATGATTGTGGTAAATATTTAAAAACTAAACGCAATGCTTCTACAGAAAGTCCTTGTGTATAGCTTGTTGCAACAGTGCTTACATAACTTTCTATAGCATGTGATAAAACGTCTATACCACTCGCAGCTGTTAAACTTTTAGGCATATGCATCATTAAATCACTGTCTACTATTGCCATATGTGGTGTTAGTTCGTAATCTGCTATAGGATATTTTACGTCCGTTTTTTCATCTGTTATTACAGCAAAAGGTGTTACTTCGGCACCTGTTCCAGCTGTAGTTGGAATTGCTATAAAACTAGCTTTTTTGCCCATTTTAGGGAAAGTATACACTCTTTTTCTAATATCCATAAAACGCATTGCCATATCAAAAAAATCTACTTCTGGATGTTCATATAGAAGCCACATTATTTTTGCAACATCCATAGGGCTACCACCACCAAAAGCCACTATACAATCTGGATTAAACCCTCGCATTAGCTCTGTACCTTTTTTTACAGTTGCTAGGGTTGGGTCTGTTTCTACATCACTAAATATAGAATATTGGATTCCCATTTCCATTAACTTGTCGGTTATAGCACTTAGGTTTCCATTTTCTAACAAAAAGTTGTCTGTAACTATAAATATACGCTTTTTTGCATCTTCTCCTTCTATAAGCTCATCTAAAGCTATTGGCAAGCTACCACGTTTGAAATAAATCTTTGGTGGAACACGAAACCACAGCATATTTTCCTTCCTTTCTGTTACAGTTTTGATATTTAGTAGATGACCCACACCTACATTTTCGCTAACACTATTTCCGCCCCATGTTCCACAGCCTAAAGTAAGAGAAGGTGCCAATTTAAAGTTATATAAATCACCAATTCCACCATGTGAACTAGGTTGGTTAATTACTATACGCCCTGACTTCATTCGTTCTTCAAATTTTCTTAGGTTTTTTGCACCTTTTTCAAGATGGATGTGTATAGAAGACGTGTGTCCCAATCCGTTATTATTAAGTATTGCATCTGCTTTTTCAAGAGCATCGTCAAAATCGCTTCCTTTATATAATGCAAGAACAGGTGATAACTTTTCGTGTGAAAATTCTTCTTCCCAATCGGTGCTTTCTACTTCTGCTATTAATATTTTGGTAGTTTTCGGAACTTCTATACCTGCCATTTCTGCTATTTTATATGCTGGCTGACCTACTATTTTACCATTTAAATGACCATCTACAACTATTATTTTTCGAACTTTATCTGCTTCTTTTTTTCCTAGTATGTAGGAATTTCTTTTTTCAAATTCTATCTTAACTTCGTCGTAAACATCTGCAACAACTATTACAGACTGCTCACTTGCACATATCATTCCGTTGTCGAAAGTTTTACTGTGTATAATGCTATTTACCGCAACTTTTATATTAGCTGTACTATCTATAAGAGCTGGAACATTTCCACTACCAACACCTACAGCTGGTGTTCCGCTACTATAAGCCGATTTAACCATACCTGGTCCACCTGTAGCTAATATAAAGTCCGATTCTTTCATTATCATTTGTGTAAGGTCTATAGATGGTGTATCTATCCATCCTATTATATTTTCCGGTGCACCTGCTGCTACAGCAGCCTCTAATAAAATCTTTGCTGTTTCAACTACACATTTTTTAGCACGAGGATGTGGTGCTAAAATTATCCCATTTCGGGTTTTCAACGATATTAATATTTTAAAAATAGATGTGGAAGTTGGATTAGTTGTAGGTATAACTCCTGCTATTACTCCAACAGGTTCTGCAATTTTTCTGGTTCCAAAAACCGTGTCTTCTTCTATAACTCCTACAGTTTTTACATTTTTATATTTGTTATAAATGTATTCTGTAGCATAATGGTTTTTTATTACTTTATCTTCTAAAATTCCCATTCCTGTTTCTTCTACTGCTAGTTTTGCTAACGGTAATCTGTAATGGTTTGCTGCTAAAGCAACTGCTTTAAAAATAGCATCAATTTTTTCTTGGTCAAAGCCACTAAAAACTTTTTGAGCAGCTTTGACTCTTTCCAAAGTTTCTCCCAAAAGTTCTGGTGTATCTGTAATTCCATATGTTTTTTTAGATAGCATAGTCTTGGTAATCCTTTTTAAATATTTTTCTACATAATACCGCATTGTAAAAAAAAAGTCCATAAAAATTTTATGGACTTTTTTAAATTTAATTGGTAGATTATATAAAAAAAATCAAATAAAAATTGGATGATTGAATACACTCAATTTTTATTTGATTTCATAAATGTGAACTTGATAATATAACTGATAAGTTAAAGACTTGAAAGAATTTTACTTGCAATATCTGAAGAGCTTATATTGTAGTTACCGTTTTTCATACGACTAGCTATATCATTTACTTTTTCTTCTCTAATATCTGGTATTTTGGAAACTGTTTCATAAACAAATCTAAATTCGTGTGCAGTATTAGAAATAGTAAGAGAATCTGATGCACCAGTTTTAATATTTGATTTTGTATTTACTGGTTTCGATGTGTTGTATAAACCTATAACACTATCTAATTTTGTTTTGTTTATATTATTTATCATAATAGCCTCCTTAATTATATTATCACGATTAAATGTAATAAGTTTTTGTTCTTTGATATTATTATTTGCTTGTGTCAAATTAGTTATACATTAATATCGAAAGAATTTAAGTAATACTTAACAACTATTACAGAAAAAAGAGGGATGATAAAAAAAATTATTATTTTTTTTAAAATAATAAAAATTAAATATAAATCAAAAATTTTTATGTATGCATCTCATTATCAATTTTGTGTATTTTAAATATAATAATATGCAACAAAAGATAAATATGGTTGACATAAGGGAATGTATACTGTAGAATTTTAAAATATTATTTATAAAAAACTATATAAAATATCGATTAAATATAGAAATAGCGTTAAGAATATTGTATAGAAAATAATGATTAAAAAAAATTTTATTGAAGTAATAATATGTAAAAATACTCATGAAATTCCAGATTCTATATTTGAAAAATTGTGTAGCCTTTTATCTATAGAAAAACAAAAAATTATCAAAAAATTCAGATTTAAAAAAGATGCAAATAATAGTTTAATTTCGGATTTAATTATAAGGTGTAAAGCTAAAGAGTGTTTGAATTTACAAAATGATAATATGACGTTTTTAGCTAATAAGTTCGGAAAACCTTTTTTAGTGGGATATCCTTCTTTTCAATATAATGTATCTCATTCGGGAAACTGTGTTGCAGTTTCATTTTCTAATAAACCAATAGGAATAGACATTGAGCTTATAAATCATATTGAAATTAACAGCTTCCGTTCAGTATTAGCTAAAGAAGAGTTAGACTATATTTTAAGTTCAGTAGATAAAATAAAACGATTTTATGAAATTTGGACCAAAAAAGAAAGTTATATTAAGTTAAAAGGAATAAGTTTAGTAGATATGCCTTTTTTAAATGTACTTGAAATTTCCTTAGATAATCCAGTATTTTACTATTTGGTTTTTCACAGTAATAAATATATGGTACATACTTGTTCCTATATACCTGAAAAACCTAAAACAAAGATTATTACAATAACTGATTTATTAAAAAAAATACAAGTTTTTTATGAGGTAAGAATATGATAGAATTTGAAGGTAACGAACCACGAACCACGAACCACGAACCACGAACCACGAACCACGAACCACGAACCA
>WRGD01000068.1 GCA_009787355.1 Defluviitaleaceae bacterium
TCAGTCAAGTATCAGTCAAGTATCAGTCAAGTATCAGTCAAGTATCAGTCAAGTATCAGTCAAGTATCAGTCAAGTATCAGTCAAGTATCAGTCAAGACAATGATACCAAGATATGTATACAAATAAATGCCATAGATTGATATATTGCTATATTGCTATATTGCTATATTGCTATGTGTTGTACTCTTATAAATAAATTTTAAAAGGAGTTGACTTATGAAACGATGACGTTTTAGTAGTTAAAACGGTAGAATTTAAGAAACGTCTAAATACTCTTAGCTAAAATAGAAATTTAGACATTTCAAAAAGACTTTGTACATAGTATCATATTTACAAAGTTTTTGCAAGTTTTTGCAATAAAGAATAAAAATATAGTTTCAAAATAGGAGGAAGCAAAATGGTAGATTTTAAAAACGAGGTTTTAGACCTACAATTGTTAGAATTAGAAACAGATTTAGTAGACACTATGGGTAGCACCATAAGCGTTTTTTGTGTAGTGGTTGATGTTTCAGCTGTTAGTTGGTGGTGTTAGTAGTTAAAACGGTAGAATTTGAGAAACGTCTAAATACTCTTAGCTAAAATAGAAATTTAGATATTTCAAAAAGACTTTGTCATAGTATCATATTTACAAAGTTTTTGCAAGTTTTTGAAATAAAAAATAAAAATATAGTTTCAAAATAGGAGGAAACAAAATGGTATATTTTAAAAACGAGGTTTTAGACCTACAATTGTTAGAATTGGAACCAGATTTAGTAGACGCTATGATTAGCACCATAAGCATTAATTGTTTTAATATTGATGTTATGCTTTAGTTGGTGGTGTTTGTAGTTTAGAAAGGATAGGTATTAGTATGAAGTATGAGGTTCTTGAATTACAAGATATAGAGCTACAAGTTGATGATGACAATCAAGATGCAATGCTTTCCCTGGGGAGTTTACTATGTATTGCTTTGTGGTACTCAACTATTAGTGCCGGATGTATAGTGCTTAGCTAACTCTATTTAAAATCAAGCCAAAGTCTTTTGGCTTTGGCTTGATTATTTTTTTCTTTGGGAGGGAAAAATGAGCAAAAAAAAATTTTTTATAGTAGTTCCGATAATTGTCTTGATAACTCTAATATCGTTTATCATAATACAAATATATTCAGGTTCAGCAAATATAGCTATACATGGTTTTACACTTGGAATAAGAACAGGTCGAGAGGGAAGTTTTACAAGTTTACGAGAGATAAATCTTGCAAGTAGTTGGAACGTCAGTGCAAATTACGGAGATGGTATTATTTACCGAACTATAAGACTTAACACCGTAGAAACTTTAAACATAACATCTGAAGTAGAAATGGGTACTGTTACTATCCATTTGGAAACAGAGTACGAAACACAATCATTCTTACTATCAGATTATGATATAACATTAGATTTTTCCGAGAATAACGAAGGAGATTTACGTATAACTTTGGAATTAACAAATGCAGAAAACTATAATGTAAATATAAATTGGTAACTATATGAAAAATTTAGAAAAATATATTGAATATATCGATGTAGATAATAAATATTATTCAAAGGTAAAAAAAGCTAAACCAAATTTTTTTGTTATAAAAAATATACCCTCAAAATGGAATATTGATAAAACAAACGAATTCTGGACAATGCTTTATAGAAAAGATATAAAAATACCAAATCAAGGTTTCAAAATACACATATCTACAGAATTTAATGAGGCAGAGCAGCTTCTTCAAGTAGCTTCAAAAATATTATTTTTTAACAATATAGTATTCAAATATGTTAGCACTAAAGAAAATCTTTTTAATATGTATGCTAAACATGGTAATCGTGTACAAGCTGGAAAATTTATAACTGCTTATCCAAAGGAAGAGCAGTTTGTTGATATTTTAAAAAAATTAGAACCTGAATTATCACATTTTAAACAAGGTCCGTATATATTTACAGATAAACAATATAAAGATACTAATATATATTATAGATACGGAGCTTTTAACCAAATAAAAAATAAAAATGGTGAATATTGCATACTTGACCCAAATGGTGAACTTATAGTAGATGAACGCTCTAGTAAATTCAAACTTCCGAGCTTTATTATTTTGCCGAAAGAATTATTAGAAATCGATGAACTAGAAATGTCTCCTAAAATTCAAAGTCCTCTAAGCAAATACAAAATAGAAAATGCTATAAGATACTCTAATGCGGGTGGTATATACAATGCCATTAGAAAATCCGATAGTATCCCTTGTGTTATTAAAGAAGCACGCTCACAAATTGGATTAGATACCACTAACACAACATCACTCGAACGTTTAGATAACGAATATAAAGCACTTGAAAAATTAAAAAATGTTGACGGTGTAGTAAAAATCTATGATTATTTCAAAGTATGGAAACATACTTTCATGGTTCTTGAAAAAGTTGAAGGTATTACTTTGCATTCCTGGATTTCTAGAAACTATCCATTTTCTAAAACTCAATCAACTGAAGAATACTTTGAAAAAGTAAAAAAAATAATAAATGATATAAAAAAAACAATAGAGTGTATGCATAACAATGGTATAGCTATGTGCGACTTACAGACACATAATATTTTTGTTGATGAAAATTTAAAAATAACCATAATAGACTTTGAAACTGCAGAAGTCCCAGATATAAAATCTAGTATTAAACTTGGTACAAAAGGTTTTGCACATCAATTAAATGAACTTCCAAAAGACCGTGATTGGTATTCACTAAACAGAATATTTCACCATTTATTAATGCCATCGGGTTCCATTTATGATTTCAATTATTCTATTAATGTTCTAAATTGTAAATGGATATATCAAAACTATAATAAAGATAACTTTGATTTTTATATAAGCTTTCAATTAGACATTGAAAAAAATCTAACAACTTTTAGAAAAATATTCTATAATACTTATGAAGAGGCATTATTAAGTTTAGATGAAATAATATATAATAAAGACATAGATACTACTATACTATTACTTACTAACGGCTTATTACAAGATGTTAATGTAAATTCCCCTAGTCTTATTAGTGGTGATATTAGACAACATGAACTTGATTGTGGTATTTATAATATACAAAATGGGGGTTTCGGTGCAATTTTTGCACTTAATAAAGTCGGAAAAATTAATAGTAATACATCGCATTGGATTGAAAACAGTATCAAAAAAATTATCCAAAGTACTTTTAATGAAGGTTTTTTAACTGGTATTTCTGGTATAGCTTCTGTTTTGTATGAAATAGGTTATAAACAAGAAGCTTTAGAAATAATTGATAAAATAACTTTTAATGAAAGAAAAAATGTTACATTGCGTTCTGGTCTTGCAGGCATAGGATTAGTATTTACGATGATATATGCACATACATCTAATGACAAATATCTTAAAAAGGCGAGAGACATTGCGAATATTATAAGGGATATTTTAGAAGAAGAATATAAAGCAATAGGAACAGATTGGGATAGTGTTAATGTTGGTCTAATGGATGGATTAGCAGGTATTTCACTTTTTTATTCTATATTATTTTGGGTAACAAAACATGATGAATACAAAATAAAATCTAAAAGTCTACTGTTAAAAGAATTAGAAAATAAACACTATTATACCGATGGCTCTCTACAACTCAAAGATAATCATAATAGAATGCTACCATATCTTTCACAAGGTAGTATAGGCTTAGGAATAGCAATTGATGTTTATAAACGGGTTACAATGAATAATGATTTTAGTTTAGAGCTTGAGCAAATAGAAAAAGTCAAAGATTCACGTATTTCAATCGATGCTAGTTTATATGATGGTATATTAGGTTTCATTTTATTGCCAACTTTTAGTAAAATAACTAAAATAGAAGATATGATACAACTTGTTCATATTTATTTTATTGAAACTGATGACAAAATATTAATACCTGGTAAAATGTTTTATAAATTATCATCTGATTTACAAACAGGTGTAACTGGAGCTTTACTTGCATTGTTATCAGCTAAAGAAAATAAATCATGTAATTGGTTACCTTTATTAGAGAGTACATTAAACAATGTTTAAAGAGGAATAGAATGAGAGAACACATTGATATTTTCAAAACTAAACGAAAAGCATTTGTCGTACTTGCTATTTTAAGCCTTCTATATTCTGGTGTTTCTCTCTTTTCTGTTTTTTATAGTGGTTTTTTTATAGATGAACTAATATCGAGTCAAGTAACAGCAGAAGTATTAAGAATATCAATTATTTTCCTTATAATCAGCTTAATAAGCATAGGACTTGATTACATTGTTAATTTAATGCTATACCCTACTTCAGAAAATATAGTTTTTGCATTTAAGCAAAAGGCAATTAAAAAACTAATAAATAATGATAAAGATGTTACTTATCTAAGTAAACGTGTCGATGATGATGCTAGACAAATAACAATGTTTTTTATTAGTAACTACGTAACATTTTTTTTAAAAGTTATAGAAATTATAGCAATTGCTATTTTTGTATTTAAAACGGATACTATTATAGCTTTGTTAATGTTTGTAATAGTGCCGATATATTTTTCTGTATACCACCTATTCAAAAAATCTATTTTTAATAGAAACTTGCAAGCAAGAGAAGCTACAGCCAATTTTTATGCTACCTTTGCAAATCGTATAAATCCTAAAATAGAATTAAATGATGATGAATTTAATAATGTTTTTTACACATACTTAGAAGCCTTTAAAAAAAGATTATTAGTTGATAATAACTTAAAGTTAAGTAAAGGCTCTGTTGTTGCTTTAATGCAAGGTATAGTATTTTTTGTAGGAGGATTAGCAGTTTTAAATGGAAATACAACTATCGGTATGCTATCAATCCTAATGCAGTATTTCAATCGTATAATTGCAAATGTTTCATATTATATGAATTTAGGTAAACAATGGCAAATTACTAAAACTGCAATACAAAGATTTTCTGAATTGTAAAATACCTTTATTAATAATAAAACAGCCTTTTAAAAAATCAAAAGGCTGCTTTATATTTATGTAGTACAAAATAAAGGTCATGTATCACTTTAAGTGAGGGAAAAAAAGAGTATAATAATCTAAAAAGGAAATTAGATTATGGCAAATATAAAAATAAAATGTATATATTGTAACAGTGAAAAAGTAAGTAAAAATGGTAAAAACCCAAATGGTACTATTGTAACAGATAAGACGTGTGCTTATCTTTTTTTATGTACATACACAATAATATACAAAAAACTTATACTAATAATATTAACAAAAACAAAATTAATATGGATTTTAAATATGCAGGAGGAATTATGGACGAAGAAGATGAGATATTAGATGATGAAATAGCAGATAGTGGAAAAGTAGAAATGCCAGAATTTTTTTTACCTTATGATGGTGAAAGTGATATTTGGGAAGTAATTGTAAAATATAATTCAAATATAAAAGTTGTAGAGCAACCTTTAAATGCAATCGTAGAAATTTTAGATTTTCAATTTGCTATTGTTACATTGCCAAAAGAAAATATAAATAAATTAATAGATTATAGCGAAGTAGAATTTATCGAAAGACCAAAAAAAATTAGCATAAACTCTGCTGATAGTTTACGTGCATCTTGTATAACAAGTGTCCTAAACGACCCAAGTATAGATTTAGATGGAAGAGGTGTTCTTATTGCAATTTTAGATTCTGGTATAGATTACGCACATCCAGAATTTTTAAATGAAGATGGAACAACAAGAATAGTTAGATTATGGGACCAAACAATATCGGGTAACCCTCCACAAGGATTTAGTATAGGTTACGAATTTACAAAAGAAGATATAAATGAGGCATTAAGTTTAGGAAATATAAATGAAAGACGAAGAGTAGTACCAAGTGTAGACCACCTTGGACACGGAACAAGTATAACTTCTATAGCAGCAGGTAGTATTTCTGGTGCTGCAACAAAATCGGAACTTGTAATAGTAAAAATAGGTAGAAATATAAACAGTCCTACTGCAAGAACAACAGAACTTATGCGTGGAATATCATACGCAGTAAATATTGCAAGAAACTTGAATATGCCTATGGCAATAAATATAAGCTATGGTACAAACGATGGCTCTCACGATAGTTTTTCGCTTTTTGAGTGGTTTATAGATAATATAAGCTTATCTTGGCAATTATCTGTAGTAGTAGCAACAGGAAATGAAGGTGATACAGGCAAACATTATTCAGCTACAATAGAGCAAGGTCAAACAATAGATATGGAATATTCTATATCGAATGATTTATCTAATATTGGTATAAACTTGTGGAAAAACTTTGTAGATTTTTTCACATTTGAAATTATAGCTCCAGACGGTACAAGTAGCGGGACTATAAGATTTTCTAATGATATAAGAAGATATATATTTCATAACTGTACCTTATACGTTAGTTTTGGTCAACCAAGTTATTTACACAGCTCACAGGAAATTTATTTTTATTTTGAATCAAATAAAAATACATATATAGATAAAGGTATTTGGAGTATTAGAATTATTGGTGATTCTATTGTGTATGGTACCTTTAATGCTTGGTTGCCTATTTCTGAAATTTCAGGAAAAACATATTTTTTAGAAGCAAACAACAATATTAGTCTAACAGTTCCTTCTACTTGTTTACATGTAATATCAGTTGGCGGGTATAATTCGTATCTTAATACATCTGCTAGTTTTTCTGGTCGTGGAAATCTTCGCATATCTGGTTTTAACAAGCCAGATTTAGTAGCACCTGCTGTTTCTATTGATTCAGCATTACCGGGTGGAGGATATAGTCCGCAAACTGGTACTAGTTTTGCAGTACCCCATGTTGTTGGTGCTGCTGCATTATTATTACAATGGGGAATAGTAGATAACAACGACCAATTTTTATACGGACAAAAAATAAAAGCATATTTACGATTGGGAGCAAAACATATAGACGATATAGCATATCCAAACACTCAATGGGGATATGGTAGTTTATGTCTTAGCCAAACTTTAAATTATTTAAATCAAATGAACAGAAATAATCAAACAACACTTACAAAAGCTCCTCTTGCAAGTTTTAATATGCAAAACATAGAAACTAAAAATAATACGAATAAAATATCTATACAAGAAGCAAACAATGAAAATATTGAAAATAATAACTTTAATCTAGAATTTGATACAAATGGAAACAATATTTTTACAAATGAAAATTACATAAGCAACTTTGAGGATAAAATAGATGTAGTAGCTATTATGAATAATGAATTAAAAAAATATATAGAGAATAGAAAAAATATTTATGTAAAATTGCTATTGGACAGATATGCGATTATAACAATGCCAGAAAGTGAACTATCATCATTTGAAGATAATAAAAATTTAGCAGTAATACAGGAATATACAAAATGTATGGGTTTAATGGGTCGTGAAAGTTTAGAGGCAACGGATATTTTAAATGTACAGAACCAACCTTATTTAAATTTGCGAGGACGTGGAACGTTAGTTGCTATAATTGATACAGGTATAGATTATACAAAACCAGCATTTGTATATGAAGATAATACAACAAAAATAGTAGCTATATGGGACCAATCTATTAATGGAATCCCTCCAGAGGGCTTTTTATACGGAACAGAATATACAAAAGAAGATATAAATAGGGCATTAACATCTGATAATCCGATTGATATTGTAAACCATAGAGATGAAGTAGGTCATGGAACATTTTTAGCAGCTGTTAGCTGTGGGCGTGAAGAGTCAGGTACAGATAATATAGGTGCTGCTCCAGATGCAGAATTAATTATTGTAAAGTTAAAAGAAGCAAATAAAATTACAAAAGATAGAACAGCTATACATGAAAGTATACAAAATGTTTACACATCCAGCGATCTTATGCAGGCTGTGGAATATGTAAGAAATATTTCGTTAAAATTAAGAAAACCGATTTCGGTATGTATAGGACTTGGGACAAATGAAGGTTCGCATGACGGGCTGGGCATTTTTGAAACATATTTAAATGAAGTATGTAGAAAAAATGGTATTATAATATCATGTGCAATGGGGAATGAAGGAAGAATTAGACGACATACAAAACATACTCTACTTAGAACAGGAGATTATAAAGATGTAGAAATAAGAGTTGGTGAAGATGAAAAAGGATTTTCTGTTTTTATATATGCAACAGAACCCGACAGATTATCTATTTCTATTACAAGCCCTACAGGAGAATTTATAGGAACTTTGCCAACACGTGATGGTAATTTTTTTGAAACTTCACTTGTTTTTGAAAAATCTATTGTAGGAGTTCGATATAATTTTGAAAGTGAAAAAAATTTAACAGAACAAATTTTTTTAAGAATAAAAAATCCAACATCTGGACTTTGGGTTATAAGAGTAAATGGAGATGTTGTAGTTGATGGTCGCTTTCATATGTGGTTGCCTATAAGTAATTTTATTAGTGCAGATACTTATTTTTTGGAATCAATAGCAGACTATTCACTTACAATGCCTGCATCGGCTACTGGTCTTATTTCTGTTGGTGCATATAATAGTAATAACGACACATTGTATGTAGGTTCAGGAAGAGGACCAAATAGAGTAGATGCTCAAAAACCAGTAATAGTTGCACCAGGAGTAAATGTATATTATGGAAATATAGTAATGTCTGGTACAAGTATAAGTACAGCAATAGTAGCAGGAGCTTGTGCATTATTATTACAATGGGGAATAGTAGAAAATTATGAACCTATATTTAATACAACAAGAGCAAAAGCATATATCATAGAAGGAGCTATAAGGCGTGGTATCTTGGATTATCCTAACACTCAATGGGGATACGGGATACTAAATTTAATGTCAACTTTTAATGCTTTAAGAATAAAATAATTCAATGCTAAAAAATCTATTTGGGTGCATTAACACAATGAAATTAACATATCAAATATTATAAAAAATCGAGTAGGAGGCTATCAAATAATTGAATAGCCGACCTCTCACACCACCGTACGTACGGTTCCGTATACGGCGGTTCTTTAGTTTACTAGA
>WRGD01000069.1 GCA_009787355.1 Defluviitaleaceae bacterium
CAATGGACGCTCTTGCCTTTCGCTAGTAGTTGGCTACGACAAGCCCCTACAGTGGACTTGCACCACCTAGATTTGTACCATGCACGGCACACACAAAGAACACCTTAGTTTTAACTAAGGTGTTCTTTGTTATCCATATATCAACAATTTTGATTTATTTTTCAATCAACTATAGTAAATTTATAAACTTCACTTTTTGGAATATTCATATCTTTTGCTACTTTTTTTATAGACTCTTTTTTGCTATATCCTTGTTCTATATATTGGCTTACTTGAATGTCTAAAGGGATTGTACTTATTTCATTTTCATTTTCATTTTCATTTTGTTCTAATACTAGTACAAATTCGCCTATTATTTTATTATTTTCATAGTAATTTACAGCTTCTTTTAAAGTAAAACATAAAATTTGCTCATATAATTTTGTAATTTCTCTAGCAATTGCTATTTTTTGATTTTCTCCTAATTCTTCTTTTAAAAGTATTAAAGTTTTTAAAAGTTTATGAGGAGATTCATAAATAATAGCTGTAGTATTATTTTTTTTCAAAAATGAAAGATTTTTTTTTTGATTTTTTGTTAAAAACCCATAAAAAGTAAATGAAGTTGAATAAAAACCTGACATTACAAAAGCACTAACAAACGCTGTAGGTCCTGGTATTGTTGTAATAGGTATATTTTTATTGTAACATTCTTTAACTATTTCAATACCGGGGTCTGATATAAGTGGCATACCACTATCTGTAATAAGAGCTATAGATTTTCCTTTTAGTAATTTTTCAATTATATAATTTTTTTTATTTTCTCTACTATATTCATGATAACTTATAAGAGGTGTTTTTATATCAAAATGAGATAATAGTTTTTTGCTATGCCTTGTATCTTCTGCTGCTATTATATCTACTTCTTCTAATATTCTTAATTGTCTTATTGTTATATCTTCTAGGTTTCCTATTGGGGTACCACAAATGTATAGCATTTTCTAAATCCTCATTTAATTTTTTTTAAATTATATCACAAATTTTATTGCAATAAACTTGATATTTTAGTATAGTTTTATAAAATTAAAATAAAAATTTTTTTGAAAATAACATTTAAAAATTACAATAATTTCATTTTACTAATGGAGAAAATAATTGAACGACGAAACAATAAAATATATAAAATCTTTGTATAAAAATTCTATAAATGTAGAGTCAGAATTTTTTAAAAACTTAAGAGTGCAATATGAAAAATTTCCAATAATAAAAGAAGATTCTTCATGTTTTTTAATATCTTTATTAAACATAAAAAAACCAACAAAAGTTCTTGAAGTAGGTACTTGTGTTGGATTTTCAACGATGCTTATGGCAAGCATGTATGAAGATATACACGTAACAACTATAGAACGTTATCCTATGATGATAGATATAGCAAAATCTAATTTTGATAAATATTCTTTTAACCAAAAAATAACTTTAATAGAGGAGAATGCAATATATTCAATAAAAAATTTGGAGTTAAATGAAAAAAAATTTGATTTTATATTTTTAGATGCTGGAAAAGGTCAATATATAAAATTTTTACCACATCTTTTAAATTTATTAAATCTAAATGGAATTTTAATATCAGATAATGTACTTCAAAATAATAATATATCTAAAAAGTGGAGCGATATAGAAAAAAGAAATAGAACAATTTATATAAATATGAGAAAATTTTTATATGCTATTACTAATACAAGGGGATTGATTTCTTCTATATTACCTATAGGTGATGGGATTTCCATTACAACAAAAATAGATAATAAAATTATACTTAATATACCAAATGAAGATTTTGTAAAAAATTTTGATTATTAAAAATCATTTTTTATGGATATTAACAATGAATTTTTCAAATAATAAACATCAAATATTTTTAGTGCTTTTGCTTTGCAAAAGTGGTTAATCCACCGAACTTTTTTCGGCACATTGTATAAGGTGATTTTATGAAAAAGAAAAGCATATTTTTAATAGTTATACCATTTATTATTACTGGTTGTGTTCAAAACACATCTACTCCATTGCAAAATTCTGTAAGACCTGCTGCAAACAATATTATTTCTAACAATATAGCTAATACAGCAGAAAATAATTATGTAGAAGAATTTAATGATAAAATGGAAAGTATAGAAACGAGAATAGAAAATATAGAAAATGCAATAACAAAAATGTATGGAATAAAAACAGCAAATGTTTTAATACTTGAAAATGCTGCTATTGTATCTATTAGTTTGGATGAGGGAATAGGGAATCCAAGTGTACCAACAATAAGAAGAGATATAGAATATAAAGTAAGACAAATAGACCCACATATAGAACACGTTTCTGTAAGTGCTTCTGCAGAAATAGTAGAAAAGCTAAATGATATAAGGAGTCAAAGCAAAAATAAAAATGATTCAAAAGAAATTATAACAAACCTTAGACCACCGATTTAAATCTATATAAAAATTTTCAAAATTGTAGTATAATATAAATATATTTAAAAAAGAGGGGGACATATGGACCAAAGAAATAATACATTAGCAAAAAACCTTATAAATTATTCTGTTAGACTAAAAAAAGGTGAAAAAATATTAATAGAATCTATAGGATATGAACCAGAAGAGCTTATAAATGAAATAGTAAAAGAAGCTTATGCTGTAGGTGCATTTCCATATGTTAACGTTATAATGCCAAGCATACAACGTGAAATTTTAATAAATTCTACAAAGGAGCAATTTGAAATAAAAGCTAAGCTGGATAAAGAATTTATAGACAACATGGATGCCTACATAGCTGTTAGGTCTGGTAATAATATTTTTGAGCTTTCGGATGTTCCAACTGAAAAAATTAATGATTATAGCAAGGTTATGAAAGAAGTTACAAATACTAGATTAAGAAAAAAATGGGTAGTTCTAAGATATCCAACTCCTTCTATGGCACAATCTGCAAAAAAACCTACTGCTCCATTTAAAGATTTTTATTACAATGTTTGTTGTTTGGATTATGGTAAAATGGATAAAGCACAAGAGGCTTTAAAAAATATTATGGAAAAAACAGACAAAGTTCATATAAAAGGCGTTGGTACAGATATTAGTTTTTCTATAAAGGATATGCCTATTATAAAATGTAGTGGAGAGTTTAATATTCCAGATGGTGAGGTTTTTACAGCTCCTGTAAAAGATAGTGTAAATGGCTATATAACATATAATATTCCGAGTTTACACAATGGCTTTTCATTTGAAAATGTAAAATTAGAATTTGAAAATGGGAAAATAGTGAAATCTACAGCAAACGATACAGAAAGAATAACAAAAATATTTAATCAAGATGAGGGTGCAAGATATATAGGAGAATTTGCAATTGGTGTTAACCCATATATTACGGAACCTATGTATGATATACTTTTTGATGAAAAAATCGCCGGTTCTTTCCATTTTACACCAGGAAATTCTTATGAAAATGCATTTAATGGAAATACATCATCTCTACATTGGGACTTAATAGTAATACAAACTCCTGAATATGGTGGTGGAGAAATATATTTCGATGACGTATTAATAAGAAAAGATGGAAGATTTGTATTAAAAGAGTTAGAAGTTCTTAATCCAGAAAATTTAATGTAAAATTAGGTTTTTGATAACATAGTTATAAAAAAAGAGAGGTATACATGCCTTTCTTTTTTTATCTTTAATCTCCTCTTGAATTTAATTTCAAATTATTTTGTTAGATAAATAATACTAAAATCATAAATTTGCAATTTATTAGTTTACTGTTATAATTATGATAAATTATTAAAGGTGAATAAATTTTATGGAAAATATACACTGGTATCCAGGTCATATGGCAAAAGCTAAAAAAGCTATACTTAATGATTTAAAATTAGTAGATATAGTTATAGAAATTTTAGATGCTAGAATACCATATTCTAGTAAAAATCCGGAAATAGATATTTGGTCAAAAAAACCTAAAATAGTAATATTAAATAAAGTTGATATGGCAGACGAAAAATCAACTGCTATTTGGAGAAAATATTTCGAGAATAAAAATCCAGTTATTCTAACAAATGCAAGAGGTGAATCTAGTTTTAAAAATATTACAGACATAGCTGAAAGTATTATGAAAGAAAAATTAGAAAAATTAAAATCAAGAGGAAGAATTTTTAAACCAATAAGAGCAATGATAGTAGGTATTCCAAATGTAGGTAAATCTACTTTTATAAATAGTTATGTAAACAAATATATAGCAAAAGTTGCAAACAAGCCTGGTGTTACAAGAAATAATCAATGGATAAAAATAAATAAAAGTTTTGAACTTTTGGACACACCGGGAATGCTTGCTCCAAAGCTAACAACTGAAACAGGTGGTTTGAATTTAGCATTAACAGGTGCAATAGGTTATACACTCGATAATTATTCTTTGTCAATTAAACTTTTAGAAATATTGAAAAAAAGATATCCAAAACTTTTAATAGAACGGTATAAACTTAAAAATATAGAAAATACATCTATAAATATATTAAATGAAATTGCTAATAATCGTGGTTTTTTCATAAAAGGTGGTGATTTAGATATAAACAGAACATCAAATATGATTTTGGAAGAACTAAGGTCTACAAAAATAGGAAAAATAACTTTAGAATTACCAAATGATATTAATCAAGATTTATAAAGAATAATTATTTATTTTTAAGTATATTTTAAACATAGAAGTACCATTTCTAGGTGCTTCTACAAATTTTAAATTACTTGATTATTTTTATGCAAATTGTTATAATGTTTAAAATTTCCATAATATTTATTTAATAATGAGGAGTTGTAATGAAAATTAAAGTTATAGACAGTGATGGTATAGTAACTACTACATACAATAGAAGGGCTTATCAGCTTGTTTTAGAGGGTAGTGCAAAATGGATAGACCATGGAACTATAAAACTAATAGATATCTCAGAAAAAGAAAATATAAACGTAGTAGAAGAAGAAATTGAAAATATTGAAGAAATTGAAGTAGAGAACGAAACACGTAATAAAATGTTATTACATATGATAAAACAGGTTTTTAAAAGTAACAAGACAATTGAAAATCTAAATTCTCCCATGAAAGAAAATTTAGAATATACTAAAAGGTACGATTCTAATTTGGTTATTTCTGAAAATTATAAAACAGACGATAATGAAAAAGAAAATATAAAAAATAAAACAGAAAATGATTTGAAAAACAATTTCCCAGAAAATGATTTATTGTTTTATATTGCGAAAAGAAATGTAGCAAATATAAGAAATATTATTATAAATGGTATTTTGCTTTTTCCTGGTTTATTTGTATTTGTATTTATTGGAAGTACAATGAATATGTTCGAATTTTTTATAGGTATGTATTTTTCATGGCTATTATTTACTCTATATAAAGCTGTTAAACTCTTTATTCCTATAATAAAGAAAAAAATAGTTATTTTTCAAAAGGAAGACCCGATAATAAATGAATACAAGAGGCTTAAATCTTTATCTAAAAAAGAACTTGAAATGGAAAAAGAAAATAAATTTTAATAATATACCCTTCTCGAAATTTAAAGAGGAGGGATTTTTATAGAAATATAAAATTATTTATAGCTACTTGGCATAACAAGTATAAACTTTTAATATAATTATAGAGAAAAGCAAGGTAATTTAAAAAGGATGGTAATTTTATGAACAAACATCGTTTTTTTGTATTACATATCAGACAAATAATAAAAGCTGCCATTATTGTAGTAATAGGTTTTTTTGTGCTTTTATCACTTATTTACTATTTTGCAGGTAGAAATAACGAAAGAAATACTTTATCTGAAGTTTATTACGAATACAAAAGAACTTTTGTACCGGGTACATATAGAGCAAAGGTTTATCTAAATTATAAACCAACATTTATAGAGGTTACAGTTTCTTATAATGAAATAGTAAGTGTAGCTTTAGACACCCTTACAGAAAATCAAGAGATATTTTACCCTCTTATACTACCTACAATGACCATTATTGCAGAAGAAGTAATAAAAAATCAAAGTTTGAATTTAAAATTAGGTTATGAAAACAATATAACAGGTAGTTTACTTTTAAGTGCTATTCATATAGCTCTTAGTGAGGCTAGAGTGGATTTTTAAATTCCAAACATAAAAAGGCTACTTTATTTATTTTGTAGCCTTTTTTATTTATTTTGCTCTTTTTGTACTAATTTCATTTTCTTTAAACATATTTTTTATTCTTTCGAATTTACTTTTATTCATAACATTTTTACAACTCGGGTAATTCGAGCAACATGAAAAACTTCCATTAGATTTATATTTATAAATATAAAAACCACTACGACATTTTTCACACGATATAGAATTTAGTGTTATATCAAAAATTTCTTTTTCAATATTGTATGAATTATATTTTGTAAAATGTAAAACTTTCAAATTTACATCTTTATAGATATTATCTACAAAAAAATCTCTATTTTTTCTATCTTCTCTCAAATGAGTTATGTCGTCTAGTTCTATTGCTATTATGGGTGTAAAATTAAAATCACAAATAAGAAAATCTACGTGTTTTTGAGATATTTTTTTAAAATTTATCCAAAAATTTTCTGTTTTATCATCTGGAAATATTCTTATGAAATCAGCAATTCTTGGCTTTATTGCTACATATAAACCTATATCATCTATAATAGGTTTTATTATTTTAAAAAAGTCGAGTTCTTTTTTAGTAAGTAAAGATTTTTCAAGCGAATAACTATATTTAGTATTTAATTTTTTTAATTTTTGTTTTTTATATTTTCTGTTTTTTGTTTTATTTTTTGCTAAATATGCAAAAACTACTACATATAATAGAAAAAAGGATATAGTTAATATTTCCATTTTTTGAATCCTTGATAATTAATTTGTTTAACTCTATATAAATGATTAGCATTAATTATAAAATTAATACTTTTATTATAGAAACTTGCGTAATTATATCATATATTGTACTTTTTATATATGCTATTAAAACTCTTTTAGATGCGTTCAGTGCTTTTACTTTGGAAAAATAGTTAAGCTATCGAACTTCTTCTCGGCACGTATTGAATTTTGTTTTCTAATGTGTTAAATTATTATCAGAATACATAAATCTATTTATGAAACAATACAAATTGCTTTAACTTATTTCAAAAGTTTTAAATATTTTTATGGAGTAAAGTTCTGAATTTATGGAGGATAAACATGAGTGAGATAAATATAGAAGAATACATCTACCCGAAAGATTTTGAATGTAAAGTATGTTTAAATAAATTTAAATCAAATTTTATAAAAGATAGAAAAGTTAGACTAGAGGGCTTAGATTACGACCTTTTCCCTAATTACTTACCTGTAAATCCTATTTTTTATGAAATTGTGGTATGCCCTATATGTGGATACGCTGCTTTAAAAAATTATTTTGATAAAATAACAAAAAAAGAAATAGATAATTATTTAAAAAATATAACTCCTAGTTTTAAAAATCACAATTATCCTATGGAAATAGATGTAAATATAGCAACAGAGCAGTATATTTCAGCATATAATGCCGTTTGTGCTAAATATGGAAAAAACTCAGAAAAAGGATATTTAGCACTTAGAATATCTTGGCTTTTTAAAGTAATGAAAAATTTAGAGTTACAAAAAGAATATGCAAAAATCGCTTTAGAAAATTTTGAAGTAGCAATATTAAAAGAAGATACACCTATGATGGGTATAGAATTTGATACAGTTAATTATATAATAGCTGCAATGAACACTGTTATATCTGATAAATCTAAAGCTAAAAAGTATTTATCCGATGTAATAGTTTCACCTACTGCTTCTAAAAGACTTAAAGATATGGCTAGAGATTTGAAAGAAGATTTAGGCAGATAGACCCTATTTCTATATTTTAATTAAATCTTTTTTGTATTCTTGTATATACTATGTTAGTATACATTAAATATATTATACACAAGAAAGGATTTTTATGGAAAATAAAGAATTTGAGAAAATAAAAGAACATTTTATAGAGGTAAATACAGACGAAAAAATTAGAATGTATACAACTATACAAGGTTTGGAGCAAAATCAATACAAGGAACTACTTAGATTTTTCCCTTATAATGAAATAAAAAAGCTTGAAGATGCACTTGCTTAACTTTATTTTATTTATATATTAAAATTTAATGTAGTAATATAATTTTTTAAATTTGGTAAAACATTATATTTTTGTTTTGCCAAATTTTCGAAAATTAATTAAATTACGAACTAATAAAAAGAAATAGTAAAGGAAATCTACATGATTAAAAACGAAAAAAATATTTCTATTGCTGTTATAAAAAGATTGCCAAAATATTATAGATATCTTGGTTATTTGTTAGATAAGGATATTAAAAAAACATCATCAAAAGAATTAGCTAATATAATGGGAATAACAGCGTCCCAAGTAAGACAAGATTTGAATAATTTTGGGTGTTTTGGTCAACAAGGTTATGGTTATGACGTTGTTAGCCTTTACATAGAAATAAAAAAAATACTGGGTATAGACTCTATTCAAAATATGATAATAATTGGTTTTGGCAATATGGGCAAAGCACTTGCAAGTTACTCCAATTTTGAAAAAAGAGGATTTAACATAATAGGTATTTTTGAGAAAAATCCAAATTTTTTTAATATAAAAATAAGAAATATTCAAATTTTTGATATAAAATATCTAGAAGATTTTTGTACACAAAATAAAATAGATATAGCAATATTAACAGTACCAAACGGAAGTGCAGAATTAGTAGCAAAAATGCTTGTGAAATGTAATGTAAAAGGAATATGGAATTTTTCTAATATGGAATTAAATATAAAAGATTCTAATATTTTTGTAGAAAATATACAACTTACAGATAGTCTTATGACACTTTCTTATAAATTAAATCAGAATTTTGTTAAATAAATTAAAATTATAAAAGATATAAAAATAGCAAAAAAATTAATTTTGCTATTTTTTGTGTGTGCCGTGCATGGTACAAATCTAGGTGGTGCAAGTCCACTGTAGGGACTTGTCGTAGCCAACTACTAGCGAAAGGCAAGAGCGTCCA
>WRGD01000070.1 GCA_009787355.1 Defluviitaleaceae bacterium
CTAGGTATCGTAATAAAAATTGTACTAGATATTCCTTGAGGGTTTCTTTTTTGTCCTCTATTTCTAATCTTCTCAAAGGTTAGTGGACACGTCTATTCTTATAATGATATATTGCATTTGCGATTAGATTAGCTTTTGTTCTTCCTAGTTTACTTAACTCTTCTATAGCAAATCGGTGTTTTTCTATTTCTGGGTTAAATCTTACTGTGAAACGACAGTCATTACTACTTCGCTCCATCGATTTTAGCTCGCTCCATGTCGTGAAGTATTTTATAACCTTTGGCATTGCAATGAATATCTTTTATAAATATTGGTTTTTTAACTTTTCTACATTCGAGTATATATTCTTCAAGTAACATAGAACCACCACCCATGAATACTGTTTTGTTTTCTACTAAATCAAAGCCTTGTTCTTCTATACCATCTAATATTTTAACTACAAATGTTCTTGCTGTATCTGTTATTAAGTTTACTGTATCTTTGTTATATTCAAGCGTATATTTCTCTTTTTTTATAATATCTTCGATTATCTTGTTGCTTAATTCTCTTTTGGCTAATGAACGAAATTTATTATTAATCTCATTAAACAATAAATTAACTCCTTTGTGTAAAGAAGTACATAAATTCATGTTTGGTACAAAGTCTAGCATTTCTAAACAATCTACAGTATAGCCGCCTATATCAACAATATTAACCATACCATCATTTTTTAGCTTATCTTTTATAGAAATTGCTGCAGAATATCCTTGTGGGTATGCTTTTACAGATTTAATATTTAGAGCTATTTTTTTGTTGGTATATTCAAAATGTATAGGGTTATCTTTTTCCCAAAAGTATTTTTCAAACGCTTTTTTCTGAGCTTTGAAATGTTGTAATGGCAAGCCTATAGCTAAATCAATATTTATTGGTTTAGAGAAAGATAAAGCAAGTTTAGAATCTCCCATAAGCTCTTTAGCTATAGCGAATAAAGATAATATAAAGTATCTTTCATCAACTGTTTTATCGTTTAAAACAGACATTTTTTGGTCTGCTAAAGTATAGCTTTTACCCTCAAAGTTAATTACTTCTGATGTTAAACTTGGCAAGTAGTTACTTTCTATATAGCTACTTGCAAATGAAAAGTTTTCTGTTTTAACCATTCTGTTTCCGTGGTCTATTGCTATTGTAATGTTTTCTGTATTTGTATCTATATTTGTATTTGTCATTGTAATTCTCCTATTGTATCGTATTGTATTTTTGTATTTTTACATATAAAAAAGCCTATACTTTTTGTACAGGCTTTGAGATAATTAATTTTAAATTTTATTTTCAAGTTTAACTGCTTTTGTTTCCAATTCTAAATCTTCCAAGTTCCTTATTATAAATTTACCCTTTGTAAAAAACAATATTTCATCATTATAGTTTTCTATTGTATACGGCATAAGTATAAAGTTTTCTTCATTATGCCTAAGAGCTATAAAATACTTCGTACCACTTATTTTTGTTACAGTTACGATGTGCTTACCTTTTATCTTTTCGTCATTTTTTAAGTTAGATAGAGAAATAACCCCATACATTGATATTGTAATAACAAAATATATAATAACTGATATTGTTATTGGGTCATAAGAATTATCAGCATTTCTAATTATCATAAATTCATGTGCAGTTGATACAGTATTAATAGATGAAAATAAAAAAATACTTATAGCTATTATTAGGGTAACAGATATTATTATAATTCTATCAGATATATTTCTTCCCACAATGTTAATAATTCGTCTTTCTTTTGTACTTTCACATACAAAATTATATATTTCTTTAGAACCTAGAAAAAATGTTAAGCCAACACATATAAATATAGCTGTAAATGATACTATCTCATTGATATTTGAAATAAAAAAGAATATCGGAACAATGGCTCCTATTGTTATAAAAAATATGCTTTTTACAAATATGCCTAAAGTGTCATATATATTTATATAAATCATTTTTTTCGCAATACCATAGTGATTAGCTTTATCTTTTTTAAATCTGTTTGAAAAAAACAAAATTAAAAGACTTATAATAAATATAATAATAGGTATTAGTAGATTTATGTATTCTAAAAACACTAACGATGATACATTAGTGTTTTCTTTTAAAGTTTCTACTATTTTTTCACGATAATCGCCCAAAATCCCATCACCTCTTAAAAAAGAGTATATCAAATTTCCTATATATAGACAACATTTTATAAAGAAAAGCAATACTATTTGATTATATTCATTACTTTCTTTCTTTTCTAGGAATCCAAAATATTCTATATCGTAATGGGTACGATGTTTATATAGATAAAATATAATTGCTCCTATAAACGTTGATGGCAGAAAAGAAATATTGTGATTTATAAAAAAATCTTTTAATTCATATAAAAAAGGTGAGTTAGGATGAGACCATATCAGATATGGTAATGAAATGTAAACAATTAAGTCCCATACCATAAAGAAAAGTGAAACAGTTGACATAATCCACAAAATTAGTCTTCTTCTTGATACCATACTTAAAATTTCTTCAGTATTATTTAATATCATCTTTTCATTTTTTATTTCCATGTTATGCTCCTATAAGTTTCTAAAATGTTTTATCACCTCCTTTATTTAATTCTAACTATATAAACTTTTCTAAATCTATTTTTCTGTAGTATATATAGTTTAGCATTTTGCTTATAGAGAAATCTTTCCTGTTTTCTTTACTCCAGTTAAATAAATTTGTAGTAAGTTCATTTGTAGGTCTTACTCGGTAAACAATAACAGAATGTCCTAGTTTATGAACTGTATCTGTTACTACTGAATATCCAATGCCTAATATTGCAAGAAAATTCATGATTTTATTTTAACCTTTGGCTTTCACCAGTCATAGGAATAATACTACACATTTCTCCAAGCCTATCAACTATAGCTTCTGCTGTTATTGTATCTCCGTTTGGTGGTGTAATACGATATACAAGGCTCTTTGGGTCATGGTTGCTAGTTACGATAGTTGGTAATATTTTTTCATAACGAGCGTTTATAATCGAATATAAAGTTGATAATTTCCATTCTGTAGGTTTTTCTTTACCTAAATCGTCTATAATTAAAAGAGGTACTGTTTTGTATATATTAAGTACAGACGATTCTGTTTGACCATTCCCATTTTCGTATGTGTCTCTTATTCTGTCTAAAAGCTCAATTGCTGGCATACATATAACAGATGTACCTTTATTTAATAAATAGTTAGCAATTGATACTGCTATATGTGTTTTTCCTGTGCCTATATTACCTAAAATCAAAAAACCATTCCTCTCTATAATTTCTTCCCCTTGTTTTGGTAGATAGCTCTCAAAGTTAGTTGCGTAGTTCAGTGCAACATTATATATTGCTTTTTGCTCTTCTGTAAACACTTTGAAATTTTCAAAAGTACGTCTTAAAAATCGTCCATTTATACCACTATTTTTTATAGAACGCTGTATCCTTCTGTTCATTTCTTTGTCTTTCTCTTCTTTTTCCTCAGCTTCTCTTTTTGCTTTTTGGATAGCTTTTTTCTTCAAATACTCAACTTGCCCATCCTCACATTTACACACTTCTGCCCCTGTCGGTCTCCAAAATATTTTATTACCTCCTACTCTTATTCCTTGAGTATAAAGGGTATCACCACAAAATTCACATATTTCAAGATTGGGAGTATTAAGTAAGGATGAATACTTGGGGTCATTATTCCATACAACGAAATCATTTAAAATTTCGTTTGTTGACACCATATCGTTATTTGAATTTTTATTTATCAAGTGCATTTTTAAACCCTCCCAAGTTGTTTGGATTAAAGGCTGTAAAGGATGGTTTGTTTTTATCTAGTGCATTTTTAAATTTCCCTAAATTATTTAGGTCAAAAGCTAGTTTTGGCGTATTAGCAGGAGTTCTATTTGCGGTCTTTTTATCTTTTTCGGCTTGTAAATTAGCTTGTAAAATAAGCGTATCAAACTTAGCCCTAAGTTTGGACGTGCTTAAAATATTAGCTCGCCAAAATGGGTCTATAGTTGCATATTTGAGTACAGTTCTTAGCTCTTCTACAGTTCGACCGTCCAAGCGTAAGATATAATCAATATGTATACACCACTTGTATAATCCCTGCTCATCTCTTGGAGCATAACGATTTTTAGGGTCTAGCTCTAAGATTTTATCTGCTAGAAACTTAGCACTTTTGTACTCTATTCTATCATGTGAGAATGTTTTTAACAGCTTTTCTTTACTCAAAAGTTCTTTTTTGTTTTTAGCTTTAGAGTTCAGTATAGCAGATTTCATTTCTCCAAAATCAGAATTTTCACAACTAGGAGGTGTCTGGACGGCGAGTTCAGACGAATCTTTTATAAATTTAGTATTTGATTTATTAGTATTTAATAGTTTAATACTTAATAGGGCCTGTTTTTCCTGCTTAGGATTATCCAGTCTTGGATTTTCCACGTTAGGTTCGTCAAATATAGGGAGTTCCAATATAGGCTTATCTAGTGTTGGTTTATCCAAGATTGGGTTTTCGGATATAGGTAAATCAAAGTTAGGTACGTCCTTTGTGTTTACAACGTTTTCTTCTTGTTTTTCACTTTTTATCAAAGTTAGTTTTGATGTATTTTTAGCTTTGCTTTTACCTTTAGACTTTTCTTTTACAGGTTCATCATTATCAACTGGATTGACTGGTATTTCTCTGATTATATATCTCGCTTCTCCAAACTGACCTTTTTCATCTTGTACACGTCCTTTATATTCTACATATCCATGTGTTTTCAATTCATTCATTGCTGTTCTAACAGATGTTTCACCATCATCACAGAGAGTAGCCAATCCTTTTATAGTGTATATCCATTCTTCTGGTAAGCTAAGCATTTGTGATAACAATCCCTTAGCTTTCAAACTAAGTCCTTTATTTTTAAAATGATGATTTTTCATTATCGTAAAGTTTTCTTTTTTCTCTTCTCTTATTATAGCCATCTGTAGAATCTCCCTATCTTCGTATTTTGGTATATAAAAAAGCCTATACTTATGCGTACAGGCTTTTTGGCTTATCTAATTGAATTAATTTTTCGTTCGTATCTAAAATTTTCAAGATGATACTAGTTGCTACATCGTGTGATACTATTCTTTTTAGTTCTCTGTCTATTTTGTTTTCAGTAAATATAACACGGCTTTCTAGTCTCCCTTGTATTTCTACAGGCGTTTTTGGTTTTAGAATATCTATCATATCTACTATTTTATTAAACCCTACAATGGGTATTTTGCACCTAATATCGTTTGTATAATCTATGATTTCTACTTCAAATATAGCTATTGTCTTTCCTTTATACGTTTGTTTTATATATGGATTTGTACATATAGTTCCTATTAAATTTACAGTGTTTTGAGTGTTTTGTATTTGATGTGGTGATATTTCTTCTGCAAAAACTATTACCTCGGACATATCATTTTCATCATTAAAATGGGTACGAAGCTCACCAGTAATTCCGATTGCTGTTTGTTGACATATAAGATTTATATCGTCCGCTATGTTTTTTGGTAAATGAACATTTATTATATCGTATTTACCTGTTTTTCTTTCAGATTTTATCTTGAATTTATAGATTTCTTTGTCTTCTATAAAATAGCTTGTTATGTTTCCTATTATAGCGCCATATACTTTTACTCTACTGCTTTTTAGTTCTTGTATGTCTATTACCATTACTGTATTTCTCCTATTTGTTCTTTTTCACATAAAAAAACACTAATAGCTATTGCCATAGTGTTTTAATGCTTGTTATTTTGTTAATTTTATAATAAGTGCATCTTGCAATGTTTTAGAAAAGTTAATATTATTTTTTTCTGCTATATCATTTAACCACATAGGTATAGTTAATGTCTTTTTTACAGATTTTTTATATTTCATTATATCTGCTTCAATTAAAGACACAAAAGCATTATTTTCTAATTTTATATTAAAAATATCTGATGGCTCTTTTGTGAATTTTCCTTGTTCTATTAATGTAATTAAATATCCAGAAAGGGCTTCTTTTGCTCCTTTAAGAACTTCTTCTATTGTATCTCCAAAAGTTTGACATCCCTCAAGGTCTGGAAATTCAGCCCAATAAGAATCTTCTTCTTTGTAAAATATACAAGGATATATTATCTTTTTCATTTCTTTACTTCCTTAGTTCAATTTGTAATGTTTATAATTTTAATTCAGTTCTTTTTAATATTTTGTGTAGTAGTCCTTTTGGCACATCTTTATTGTGTATTGGAACTACTTCTGTTTTATCTTCTTTTTGTAATACATGATGACTTCCATTTATTCTTACAACCACCCAACCATTTTGTTTTAAAAGTTTTAGTAGGTCTTTATCTTTCATAGTTTGATTAACCTCCTAAAACATTATAACACGTATATACGTGTTATTCAATAGTTGATTTAAATATTTTTCTAAATCGTTTTTTCATAGCTATTTTCTATCTTCATCTCACCTGTTTTAACTTTTATGCTTAACTTTGCTTTGTTGCCATTGTTATCTTTGATGACTAAATTAGATAAGTTGTTTTTTTCAAAAAACACTCTAACTTCATCATCTATAAAGTTTTCCCATCTATCTTTATTCATTTTGTTTGTTCTCCTTTGATTTTTTGGTGTTTTTAATTTCTTCGTCTAGTAATTTTCCTCGTATGTTTTGTATTTTTATTGTGAATCAAAATTTTCTACCATACCTCTTAATACATAGATAACACATGGGATAGCAAGTGAATTGCCCCACATCTTATATTCTGAACTATCACTTCGTGGATTTTTAAGCCACTTTCTTATTTGTTTCTCTGTCTTTAATCTTCCATTTGGGTTATTTATATCTCTATATTCTTCAAAAACTTTATGCCAAAAGATTAAGTCCTCTTCTGTTGGATTTTCTATTTCTATATCATCTAAATAATCATCTGGAAAACCTTGTAGTCTACTACATTCTAGCGGTGTTAGTCTACGAACTAGATTGTTTTGTAATTCAAGCTCTGTAGGACTTTTGTGTTGTCCCCCTGTTTGTGTATTTGCTATGTTACTTTCTTTATATCCTACGCTTGTTATTTGTGGAGAAAACGTTTTAATTTCTTGTTTACATACAAGATTTTCACTTCCTCCTCCTAATCCACTTTGACCTGTTCTTATAGTGCCTGCTACTTCACATGGTTTGTAACCTCCAAAATTATAATTATCAAAAACTGCTACTGCATGGGGCGTCCCAGTGTTTAATGTAAAACTTATATCTTCTTTAATTCCTTTACCGTTAGCACCATTTTTGTTATCTCTGTTTATTGTGTTCGATAATATACAGTAAGCTATTTTAGATTTATCTTCTAAAACAAGCGGAGTATTATTTCCTCCTGTTCCGTATGTAGCTGTTACAGTAGAGCATATATCTATCTCTCTATGCCTTTCTTCTTGTCTATGATTTTCATAAATTAAAGACTTTGTTTTATCAATGCCTGTTCTAATAGTAGTGGTAGTATCTTTCCACGTGCCTTTGCTCTTCTTAGTATTCCACTGCAACTCTTTTTGCTTAAATAATATTTCTGCTACACTTCTTCCTGTAAAATCTGCCACAAGAAAGATTCTTTTACGTCTTTGGGGTACTCCGAAATATTGGGCATCCAAGACTCGCCATGCAATCGAGTAATCTTCTCCCATGATAGCTCCTGCTTTTGTCCACACTGGTCGTTCAGCTTTAGCTGAACTGCTCGTGTATACGTCCGATTTGTCGTATATAACTCCATTTGTTTTATGTTGTTTTGTAGGTCTAGGTATAGTAATGTTTTCGTCTTTGATTTTTGTAAATTCTTCGAGGACTTGTCTGAAATCTTCACCTCTGTTGCTACTAAACGCTCCGGGAACATTTTCCCATAAAGCATACCTTGGGTATTCTCCATTTGTTTCTTTTCTCATCTCTTTTATTATTCTTATTGCTTGCAAAAAAAGAGAAGATTTAGCTCCTGCTAATCCTTCCCTTTTTCCTGCTACACTCAAATCTTGACATGGTGAGCCAAATGTTATTATGTCTACTGGTTCTATATTTGCTCCATTTATCTTTGTTATATCTCCTAGGTGTTTCATATCCCTAAATCGTTTTTTAGTAACAAGTATTGGCAATGCTTCTACTTCACTTGCCCATATCGGTTCTATGTCAAAATATCTACCTGCTAATGGAAAACCTCCTGCTCCATCAAATAGACTTCCTAAAGTTATTTTTTTATCTTTTTTCATATAGATATTCCGTATTGTTTTTTTATATCTTTTTTAACTTTTGAATGTACATTTGGGATTGATTTTAATATATCTACGTCTTCTATGAAATTGCCTAATATTTGACTTCTTTCATTAACAAAATTACTACTCATATGAAAAGAACTCATCTCTCTAACTACAAGACTATCTTGTTCGGTAGAGTAATAAATATATTCATATGTTCTGTTTGTTCTGTCAGTTACTAAAACATCTCCTTCTCTGCAATAAAATTTAGCTACTCCTTTATTATCACCTACGATTTGATATTTTATCTCTTGTTCTTTTAATTTCACTTATATAACCTCATTATTTATGATAATATAAATACTTTACTAAGTTTTTCAAATGGTTTTAATTCATCATCAGGCCAATCTTCCTTATGTTTTTTATAATCTTCTTCATCGTCGATTATATAACTTACACTTCCAATATCATCTTTTAGTCTTTGTAGTTCTTCTGAATCTACGTATTTTATAGTGTGAACTCCGTATATTTTAGACATAGCATATCTATCATAATCGTAATCATATACACTGTAGTAACAATCAACATTCCCTTGTTCTTCTAATAATTTTTGTAGATGTTCTACATATTTTTTTAATTTCATTTTTCTCTATTACTCCTTTTTTCTTTATTCTTACTTCATACTTACTACCATTTAAGTGTTATTTAATCAACTAAACTAAATTAAATAAACCAAAGTTCCTTTTCACATTTAACATTGTAATCATCTTTTATATTTCTTGCATTTATCAATAGACGTGTCCACTAACCTTTGAGAAGATTAGAAATAGAGGACAAAAAAGAAACCCTCAAGGAATATCTAGTACAATTTTTATTACGATACCTA
>WRGD01000071.1 GCA_009787355.1 Defluviitaleaceae bacterium
GATGCTAGAAGAACTAACAGAGTTA
Source organism: Defluviitaleaceae bacterium (assembly GCA_009787355.1). Classification (GTDB taxonomy): domain Bacteria; phylum Bacillota; class Clostridia; order Lachnospirales; family UBA5962; genus WRGD01. The sequence continues at coordinate 26 of WRGD01000071.1, forward strand.
GAGATGCTCTTCAATACGAATTCGGTATTTGGACTGTTAACGAAGAAGCTCTAAGAGACTAATTTGTACATATAAATTTTTATTTAACGCATAAACACTACTCTTTCTATAAAAAACAATTAGAAAGAGTAGTGTTAATTTCTCAATTTATTTATTCCATATTTACAAAAATAAAAGTATAAACAAACCCTTCGTAAAATCGATATATAATATGTAACAAAAAATTATAAATAAAAACTATAAAAAGAGGACAAAATGAAAAAATTTAAATCTAAAAAGCTACTTTTAGCTTTATTACCTTTGATATCTCTACTTTCTGGCTTTTCATTTGTAATAGACTCTGTGGATACATCACAAAATAATGCTGTTATACTAGCAGCCGAGATTATTGCAAGCCAATTAAATATTAGTAACTCTTTAGTTATAGATGGTGCAGAGGGAGAAGGATACATAAATTCAGAAAATATAAAAGATATATTAAATATAGAAAATAATACTATTTCTTGGACACTAGAAGAAAAATTCAGCTTAATGAAATCTGAAGTACCTTTTTCTATTACACTAACAGATGCTAGAATAGCAAGTAGAGTTATAACCGCATTAGTATATAACAATGGTGTCTGGGATGTAGATGAATTTCTAAGTCAATTTTATATTGTTAGCTATACTATAGCTGTTGCAACACAATTGAATATAAACAACAATTTGACTATAGATGGTCCAGATAGTGATGGATACATAAATCAATATAATTTAAGAGATGTTGTAAACCACGATAACGGTATTATACATTGGACATTAGATAAAGAAAATAGTGTAATAGAAGCTGATTTGCCTTTTTCCGTAGAATTACCAAATGGTATGATAACAGAGAGAGTAATGAATGCACTTATATATGTAGATGGTAATTGGGGCTTCGATGAATTTTTAATACAATCTGAAATAGGTACATATGCAAGAGCTTTAGTAAACCAATTAAATATAAACAATAATTTAGTTTTAAATGGTAATGGCAATAGCTACATAAATGCTGATAATTTTAATAATATTGTAAGAATGGAAAATGGTTCTATATCTTGGACATTATATGCTAATAGAAATTCATTAGGAGTAGATATTCCTTTTTCTATTTCATTGCCCGCTTCAGGAATATCAGAACAAATTATAAATGTTATAATATATAATAATGATAGATGGGAAGTTATAGAAGCTTTTATCGAATCTGAAGCACCTGTAAGAAATTCAAGACTTTTAGGTGATTCTATAATAAATAGATATTTACAATTGCGTAGAAGCAGTAATAATTAATTTTTTTTGTTACTCATTTATGAATAGAAAGCTAATAAAATCATACAATAAAGATATTTTACAAGACAAAACACTCTTTTTAAATAAAAGAGTGTTAGTATTTAAGAGGTTATTCTATGATAAAATCAAACAAAGGTTTTACTCTAATAGAGCTAATTGCTGTAATTGCTATATTACTAGTAATATCTGTACTTGCTGTTGTAAACCTTGGTAACCTTACTGGTGGTGCAGAAAATGCTGCTGTAATTGCAGATGCAAGAGCTTTAGTTTCACAAATGAATATGAGTAATTCTCTTGCTACTGGTAATGGACCTGGTCAAAATGGCTATATAGGACCACCACCTACAAATATACCACAAGGAAACCCTTGGAATCCCCCTCCTACAATAAATTCTCTAATTCCAACTGTTAGTGGCAATAGAATACACTGGACCCTACCTAGGGCTTATAATTTACTTAGAACAGATACAGATTTTGAAGTTGTATTTAGTAGCGAGGAAAGAGTTAGAGCGGTATTTGATATAGTAGAATATTCCGAGGGTATGTGGCGTGTTAGAGATGATAGATAATAAAGCACGTTATGAATAATTTAATACTTATAAACTCTACCTAATACATATTATACAAATGTATTAGGTTATATTATTATGCAGAGATTATATTTATCTAGTATAATCAGAAAAAGTTTAGTATTTTAGAGTAGGAGAGGTGTTTTTTGCACAATATTATAGTAACTGTTTTTGTGATTTTTGGTTTATGTTTCGGTTCTTTTGCAAATGTTTTGATATACAGACTGCCCTTAGGGAAATCTGTAATTTTTCCATCTTCTAGCTGTCCATATTGTACCAAAAAATTAAGTATGTTCGACCTTGTACCAGTTTTTAGCTGGTTGTTTCTATTTGGTAAATGTAGAAATTGTAAAAAGAAAATAAGTTTTAGATATACTTTTGTAGAACTCCTTTGTGGATTTTTATTCGGTATTATGGCATGGCATAATAGTATTTTTAATGCTATACCACTAGCTTTTTTGTGCTTTATACTGGTATCTATAACTTTTATAGATATAGATACTCAAACAATTCCAGATAGTTTACTTATTTTTGCAGGCATAATCGGTATTATTTGGGTTATTTCGAGTGTTATATATCCTTATACTTTTAATTCTCCAACTATAATAGACTCAATTTTTGGAACAATAGCTGGTGGTGGTATCCTTTTTATAATGGACAAGCTAACAATTTTAATTGCTAAAAAAGATGGTTTTGGATATGGAGATGTAAAATTAATGGCTATATGTGGTATTTTTATCGGTCTTAATCTTACACTTATTAGCTATTTTTTTGCATTTATAATCGGAGGTATTTTTGCTACTTTTTTGATTATACTAAGAAAAGTAAATAGAGGTAGTTATATGGCTTTTGGGCCATTTTTGGCTATTGGTGTTGTTATGGCAATACTATACGGGTTTCCTTTTATAAACTGGCTATTATTTTAAATAAAATTTAAATACAAAAAATATGAGGAAGAAACTATGAAAAAAAAACTAGGAATATCATTAATAGAACTTGTAATTGCTATTGCTATTTTTATGGTTGTTTCTGTTCCTATATACGCCGTTTATGAAATGACAGTAAGACAAAGTAGGTTAGCACATAGATTAAATACAGCTACTATAACAGCTAGATTACAGTTAGAAGAGCTAATGGGAAGAACATGGCAATCCAATCCAATCCAACCTATGGATTTGATAAACGGTCCCGGAGGGGGATTTACCTCTGATGGTGGTTGGATAAACATAGGTTGGGGAATGCCGAGACATCAAAATGGTTTTATCATATCTGTAACCAAAGACCCAAATTTTGATATAACACAAAGTCCTTTACTACACGTAGTTATAAACGTACACGAAAACATAGAAGATTATACTAGAAATAACGTTTTTGTATCTATAGAAAGCATTATAAATGTTGCAAGAAGGGGGATATTATTTTAAACAAAAAACTAAATAATAAAGGTTTTACTTTAATAGAACAATTAGTTGTTGCCTCTATCCTACTTATTGTGCTTTCTATTGGTGCAAGCACTATTTTTCGTAGTTTTCAATCACATATTCTAAGCGAAAAAATTTTGGAAGAACAAAGATACATTAGCCTTGCTTTATTTGGACTTACAAGAGATATAAACCAACGGGGTGGGGACATAAGTATAAGACCTTATGGAAATAATAGTCCTATATTATCTTTTCCTAGCTCTTTTGGAGACTATAATGTAGAATTTTTTTTAATAGAAGATACGAATGAAGCGGGAGTTTTTACATTAAATAGACTTGCAAGTACAAATCATCCAATACCTACGTATCCTGTACGTCTTAGAAATTTGAGCTTAGAAATACATGGAGAAAATTGGCTAGTAATAACATTTGAAGGTGTGGGAAATAATACACGAGAAGGACATATCGTAACAACAACTTTATCTTTGAATAGGATAGCTAATTGATAAAATTTGAAAAGGAGGTTGATAAAGTTCTATGAAATCCAAAAAAGCTAAAAATTCAAAAACAGAAAAAACTAAAAAAAGAAAAAATAAAGTAATAAAGAACAATAGTATATACAACATAAACATAAATTCTAATTCTGTAAATGTAATAAAAAAATCTAAAAATGGAGAAATAGAAAAAGCAAAAACAGTAACCTTTGCTCCAATGGATGAAATAGACGACGACTACGACGACTATATAGATGCTTTATCATCTGCCTTAAAAAGAGCAACAAAAGATTTTAAATTACCATCTTCTAAAAATTCTTGTTCTGTTGTTATAGGTGATAGTAAAATTATACTAGATAGATTTTCATGGCCAGATTTGCCAGAAGAATCTTTTGCAACTAATGCCGAACTGAGCATTACTCCTATTTTACCTGAAAAATCTCAAAATTATGTTTTTGGATTTGAAATTTTAAGCAGGTCTAAAATAAAAGATGGAGATGAAAGAGCAAGATATAACTTAGAAGTATTGGTAGCAGCAATACCTAAAGCATATCTACGTGCTATCAAAGCTGCATTACTCGAAGCAAAATTTAAAGCAACAAATATAGATTTAAGAGAAAATGTAATAAACAAATTTATACATGTATATTTCGATTTACCAGAAGAAAAACCAACATATGGTATAATTTTTATAGGTGAAGAAATTTCTAACATTGCCCTATATGTAAATGGTAATTTTTACAGCAATCATTATTTTACAAAATCGCAAGATGAAACACAGACACCAGAACAATCTTTCCTGAATTTAATGGAAGAAATAAAATCAATAACAGAATATGTAAAATATAAAGAAGAAAAAGAAGTATCTTTTATACTAACAAAATATACAAGTAAAACTAAAAACATTACACAACGTTTATCAGAAAATTTAGAAATACCTGTAAAAGATTTTATAGATTTTGAAAAAGATTTTGCCGAACTAGATTTCGAACCATATATAAATCAATATTTAGAGGCTTATTCTGCTTCTCTTCCACCTTTTTTACAAGAATTTAATCCTCTCAATTTTGCTGCAGTAAACTTGGAAAGAACAAAGAAAAAACCACAAAAAACATCTGGTGCATTAAAAATAGTTATAAGTTTTGCATGGATGGGATTTATTGCTTTTACCGCTTATATGTTCCTAAGAGAAAGAGGGCTAATAAATGAAGTAAATAGGTTACAGACTGAAATGGATATGTTTCCTGTAACAGAAATGCAACACAATATACTTACAGCAGAAGTAAATACAATACAAAATAAAATATTACTTGTGCAAGAATTTTTTGAACTAGAGCCAAATGCGTACCAGGTACTTTCTCTACTCCATAGTCTAGAACCTCTATTTTCTCTTTCAATAGAAAATATAACAAGACATGATGCTTGGGATTTCGATATGATTGTAAGTATAGAAGCACCAGATTTAAATACTGCAGCAGAATTAATAAATTATTTAAGAGGACAAGAAATAGTACAAGATGCAACACTAAGACAAATAACAGCAGAAACAAATTATGAGAGAAATGTGCCAGATTTAAAATATTCTACTACACAAACGAGAAGAGAACTTGCAAATTCAAGATTTGAACTTACAATAACTCTTATGCCGGGTTTGGAGGATATTGAAGCATGACAAATCGTGAAAAAATATTAGTATCTGCAGGACTTATTTTTGCTATAGTATTTCTTTGGAATATGTTTTTTCTTAGTCCCACACTTGCAAATATAAACAATCTTCAAAATGAAATAGAGACACTAGAATCGAATATAGAAATGGCAAGAATAAGGCAAATAAATCATACTGTACTTTTACAAAGATTAAATGAACTAGAAAATATATGGTCTGCAAAGCCATCTATCTTAGATGAGTTTGAAATAACATATATGTTAAAAAGAATACAAGAATTTTTTTATCCAAATCATATTGCATTAGACGTTATTTTTTTAGAGCCAGAATATTTAGGTTTCGATTTACTAAAGCATAGAATATCTATATCTTTTACATCGAGAATTGTAACAGAAAGAAACGGATATGAAAGATGGGATATTTTAAGGTTAATAAATAGTTTGTCAGAAGAATACGAAGACCACAGAATAGTACATTACGATATTACAAAAACTAGCCCTGTAGATTTTGGTGTAACACTTTATATAGATTTTCTTACTAGTAACTACGATACTAGTATCAATAATATTTATTAAAATTTAAAAGCTAAAAATTAGTTTTACAGGTTTAAAAGGATGTGATTATGAAAAATAAAAAAAATTCTGGTATAGCACTTGGTTTTATAATACTCTTTATTGCCCTATTTTTGATTATAGGAAGTCATATGCTTATGGTCTCAAACAACAGTATAAGAAATACAAATGTTTCTAATCAGGTTACTAGACAATTCTATTCCTCAGAATCTGCATTACAATTAGCTGCCCAAAGTCTTCATACTAGTGGTATAGAAGCAGAATTTAGAAATATTTTCAATACACGTACAAATGCATGGCTTGCAAATTTATCTGGAACAGAATTAAATGCTTTTAATAATCCAAATTCGTCGGGGTTTAGAACTCTTATTGTAGCACAAGTAGAAAACATAATGAGAAGTAGTTTAGAACAAGCATTTTTAAATCTTTTTAACAGTATAGATATATCTGCTATTTCTAATATGGAAGAAGCAAATATTTTAAGAGGAACACAAGTTTCTTTAACAGAACCGATAACATGGTCTGGTAGTAATGGTTCTATTACATTTAGTACAAGACCATATTTTGTACTTACATCGGTTAGTGGTGGAGTACGTTCTTCTGTAAATTTCAATATAGACATGGATTTTAACATAGATATTTCTGATGGTGTTGTTTTCGGTGGAGCTTTTTTTCACAATTTAAGTACACCACGTGCTTTTACTGGAGATCAGGCTATGTATGACAGACTTACAACTATTTTAAATGAAGTATTTAGTACAAGAGCTAATCAGCATGGTCAATTTGGTGTTACAGTTCCTCCAAATGGACCAGCTAATAATACTATTCATATAAATGTTAATAATATACCAGAGTCAAATGGAAACGACTTACCAGATTTAATAATAAGAGAAATGCAAAGAAACCAAACATGGGCAAATTACGACCCTTCAAATTTAAGAGTGGTTAGATTTTGGGGGCCTATTACAAACATAAATTGGGATTTTGCAAATAGTCCTTTTACGAATCTTGAATTGGTAGTTATAACAACAAATACGGCAGCTACTCCGAATGGTGCAGGTGTGCATATAACTGGAAATAATACATTTAGAATAATAGGACGAAACCCATCTAGCAACAGAAATAGTAATCTTTTAATTAGGTTTGCAAACGGACTAAGGGTAGAGCCGAATACAGGTAATAATTTTGCAAACGTACAAAATGAAAACATATTACACGTAAGAAATGTAGAAATAAATGTAAGAGGTGGTTTTTGGCAAAACACTCCACATGGTATTAGTACAACTACTAATTTTATAAGGCTACCAAGAGGAAGCAATGCTAATTTTGGTAATGGTGTTTTTCTTATACAAGGATTTTTTGAAATTTTAGGTCCAACTGGTAATGCTGCTAATACAGTAGCTGGTAATCCTTTTCCATTAGGTAGCCCAAATATGGCACCACAGTTCTTGCAGTTAGATACAGTTGGTGGGCAAGCTGGTCGTCTTATGATAATTCCTTTTGGACCATATTATGGTGTATATGCTCACAGAAATAGAGATAGAGGTACAAATCCACTAATAATGTCAGATATTTTCGAAGATATTGTAAGACAAAATATTTTAAATACTAGCACTAACAATTGGATGAGGCATGCATATGGTAGACCTGCAAATAATCCTGAGCACCTACATTTCGAGATATTTGGTATGTTAGTAGGAGATAATGGACTTGGAGGGACAAGAGTACATCCATCTGCTGATCAAAGAAGATACGATATTGTATCACAAGTAGACCCAAATGGAAATGTAATGAGAACAAACGCATTAATGGAAAATATTTTTAGAGATAGACTAGAAGAAACAAGTAGAGCAGTAGATTTAAGTATACTTTCTACAACTCCTCATCTTTCTAATTTAAGAGAAACAACTGATATAAGAGGATAAAAATTTAACTAACATACTGAATAAAATCAGTATGTTAGTTAATAAATTAATTTTTTGAACTTTTTGAAAACAACTATTTTAATATATGATCCATATTTTTTGTATCTTTTATTTTGATTTCTTAAAAATTTAATAAGTGGGCAGGGAAGCCCCTAGGGGCTTCCCTGCCCATGAGCTAGCTCATGGGCAACTTCATAGTTATTTATTAAATCATTTGTTTCTTTTGACCTTGCCATAAGCAAAGGCAAATCTAAATCATACAATAAATCATTTAAAATATATAAACGTTTACTGCCTTTCATTTTACATAAATCATTTTCTAACATCCACATAATTATAACATCATTATGAAGAGATTTAGAAAGTACATAACCAGCTTTTGATAAAGCTATTTTTATATCTTTTAAACATAATCCCGTAGCTATAAGTAAAGCTAATACTACTTCTTTTCTTAAATGTATACCAGATTTTATATTATAAAACATTTCTTTAGAAATTAGTGCAGATTCAAATAAATTTCTTTTTGTTCCTTTGTATGTATCAATAATTTTATTGAAATGAAGCGAAAAATCCTTATTTATAACTTTCTCTTTCTTTAAAATTTTATTTTTAATTTTACTTATCTCAGGAGATAATTCCTCTGAAAACTCTACTTCATTAGAAATCGGATTGATTTTATATTTATTTTCAAAAACACTAAATTTTAAAGTTAACCCAGCTCTATTAGCCAAATCTTCAGTTTCATGAAATCTTAACGAAAATAAATTACCCGCATTAAAAATAAATTTATGTTTTAAATAATTTCGAGATTGAGTAGAAAAAGGATTATCACGCCAATCATAAAATGTTTGAAAACTGATACCTAATTTTTTAAAAATTTGTTCTTCACTATTTATTTGCTTTTTTTTTATATTCATCAAAATATTTATAAAATGAAATATAAAAACTTTCTTTTAATTTTATTTTTTTCTCAATTAAAAAATTATTAATTTTTACAATATTCAAAGATTTCACCAATTATCTTTCAAAATAAACTGTTTTAATAGTTTAAATTTACTACATTTTTATATAAAAAGAGTGTAATTTTTCTTGGATTTTTCATTAATTAAAATCCAAGAAAAATTACACTCTTTTTAAAAAATTCTGTGATAAACTTCTTTCATAACAAAGCAGAAAAAGTTTTGTTAACAACATATTTACTTGC
>WRGD01000072.1 GCA_009787355.1 Defluviitaleaceae bacterium
AAACAGTTTTATATTTCTGTCCATGGATTTCCTCCTTATTTAATCTATAGATGTAAATTAATAATAAAAATATTGTAACATTATAACAATATAACAATCCACATTCAAATAATAATTTGTTACATAAATGGGAAAATTAATAAAAAGACTGTCGATTAATTAATCGACAGTCTAAAATAGTCTAAAATTCTATAAAAATTTTTATTAATATTAATTACTTGCAAGAACCTGTGTAAACGCATTAGTTATTAATTCTCTATATTCTCCTAAGTCTACAAAAACTTCTAATCTATTGTAGTCTTCTGGTGATATATCAAAACTTGCAAGAGATGTTAGTTCTGGGTTTATAAGACCTTGTTCTCTTGCTGTAAAATTTGCTGTTGTATAGCCTACCCAATCTGTATTTCTAGCTGCTATATCTGGTCTTAGCAAAAAGTTTATAAATTTTTCCGCACCTTCTGGATTTGGAGCATTATGCGGTATTACAAGAGAGTTTATCCAAAGATTAGAACCTTCTTCTGGTATTACATAATTTAAATCTGGGTTTGATAATATACTCCAACTTGCATCTCCACTATAAACTAGAGCAAGTGCTGCTTCTCCATCTACCATCATACTCATAACAGTATCGGTAACATATGCTTGTACGAGTGGTAATTGAGATATAAGCATATCCCTAGCAGCGTTTATATGTTCAATATTTGTTGTATTAATAGAATAACCCAGTCTAGATAATGCAACAGCAAATGCATCTCTTTCGGAATTATACATTAAAATTTGTCCTGCATAATTCGGATTAAATAGTGAGTCCCAACTTGTAACATCATGGTTTATCATTGTTGTATTATAAAGTATGCCTAGCGTTCCCCATTTGTATGGTACTGAGTATCTTTGAGATATATCAAAATTTCTATTTAATAACTGTGTATCTATATGTTCCATATTTGGTATATTATCAAAATTGATTGGTCTTAGTAGTCCTTCATTTATAAGCCTAGAAACCATATAATCTGAAGGTATCATTATATCAAACAAATCTGTACCAGCTGTAAATCTTGCATACATTGCCTCATTGCTCTCATATTCCGATGTTATAACATTTATTCCTGTTTCTTCGTAAAAAATATCTAATAGTTCTGGTTCTAAAAATAGTCCCCAGTTGAACAAATGAATTTCATTAGAAGTATTAGTTGTAAAAGCACTTGTTCCACAACCAATTAAAAATATAGAAAATGAAAGTAATAATAATTTTTTCAAGTTAAATCTCCTTTTATTTTTCTTGTATCCCTTAAATTTATAATAAATAGAAGTAGCATAACAGCTATAAACATAATTGTACTTAGAGCGTTTATAGTCGGATTTACTCCTCTTCTTGCCATAGAAAATATAATAAGTGATAAGTTGCTTACACCACCACCTGTTGTAAAAAAACTAACGATAAAATCATCTATAGACATTGTAAAAGCAAGTAAAAAACCTGTTACAATGCCAGGTATAAGCTGTGGAACAACAGCTTTAATAAATGCCTGTACAGGGTTTGCTCCTAAATCTAATGCAGCTTCATATATATAGCCGTTCATATGTTTAAATCTTGGCAATACAGTAAGTATTACGTATGGTACACTAAAAGCAATATGAGATAATAGAAGTGTACCAAAACCAAAACGCCCACCACCTGTAAGTCTAAAAAATGAAACATAAAGTACCATAAGTGATACGCCTATTACAATATCTGGGGTAGCTACTGGCAAACTAGATACGCTAAGTATTATTTTTCTTGTGTTTTTTTTCATATTGTTTATACTAACAGCTGCAAGAGTGCCTATTATTGTAGAAATCCCTGCAGAAATAAGACCAATACTTATTGTATTTTGCAATGCTCTCATTATATTTCTATCACCTATTAATTGTGTATACCAATGAAATGTAAAACCACCCCATGTATTACCTATTCTATTTGCATTGAAAGAATAAATAATTAAAACACAAATAGGTGCATACAAAAAAAATAATATTAATGATAAGTAAAATTTTTTTAATTTCACATAAAACCTCCTTTTATAAAGTAAAGCTAAAACTTGTATTAATTTGTTTCTTCTTCACGTATAAGTGTAGAGATTAGCATATTAAAGACAAGTATTAGTGCCAAAAGTATTAATGAAATAGCAGAACCAAAATGCCTATTTCCAACTATCATGAATTGTTGTTCTATCAGATTTCCTATTAACATATATCCACCCCCACCCAAAATATTAGAAACTAAAAATGTTGCAACAGCAGGCATAAATACCATTGTAAGACCACTAGCAATACCGGGCAAACTAAGAGGAAAAATAATTTTTAACATAACATAAAAACTATTTGCACCTAAATCTTGTGCACCTTCTACTATTTTATAATCTATTTTTGAAAGACTACTATATATAGGAAATATCATAAAAGGTAAGAAGGTATATACAAGTCCAATTAATACGGCAGCATCTGTAAACAAAAGTCTGATTTGTGGAAAACCTAAAAATCCTAAAAAGATGTTTAGAACACCATTATTTCCAAGTATAAAAAGCCAAGCATAAGTCCTTACCAAAAAATTCATCCACATTGGCACTATAAAAAGTAAAATTAGTACATTTCTATTTTTAAATTCTTTTGTAGACAATATATAAGCAACGGGATAAGCAATTATAAAACATATAATAGTTGACCAAAAAGCCATGTAAAAAGAACGCATAAGTATTCCAATATATAATGGACTAAAAAATCTTGAAAAATTGTCTATTGTAAAGCTACCAGTATTTGTACTAAAAGCATAATTTATAAGCAAAAATACAGGTACAATTGTAAAAATAAATATCCATATAATGTATGGTATTGCTAGTTTTGTACTTTTCATACTATCTCCTCATTATATGAATAAGCTCTTTAGATACATCAATTCCAACAATTTCTCCAGGTTTTGTCATAACTGTAGAATGAACTTTCCAAAGTGTATCCTCTACTTTTACAATCATCTCATAATGTACACCGAAAAATACCACATTTATAACTTCACCCTTTAAAGGGAATTTATCTGCATTTTTTGATATTTCTACATCTTCTGGTCTTATTACAACGTCTACATCTTTTGTATCTGGCATTTTGTCTATACAGTGAAATTTAACTCCTTGTATATATACTTCAAAATCCTTTTCCATTTGTCCAGGTAATATATTACTAGTTCCAATAAAATCAGCAACAAATGCAGATAATGGCTCATTGTAAATATCTTCAGCTGTACCTTTTTGCAAAATTTCCCCTTTATTCATTACAACTATCGTATCACTCATTGTTAAAGCTTCTTCTTGGTCATGTGTTACATAAATAAATGTTATACCCAACGATTTCTGCATATTTTTTAACTCTATTTGCATTTCTTTTCTTAATTTTAAATCTAAAGCTCCCAATGGTTCATCTAGTAATAAAACTTTTGGCTCATTTATAAGAGCTCTAGCTATAGCAACTCTTTGCTGTTGACCTCCGCTTAATTGTCTTACTCTTCTTTTTTCAAAGCCATTTAAGTTTACCAAATTTAACATTTTAGTTACTTTTTCTTTTATAATATCTTTATTTTCTTTTTTTATTTTAAGAGCAAAAGCTATATTTTCCTCAACATTCATATGGGGAAATAGTGCGTAACTTTGAAAAACAGTATTTATATTTCTTTTATGTGGAGGAAATATAAGTAAATCTTTTCCACCAAAAAGAATATTACCAGAAGTTGCTGTTTCAAAACCAGCGATTATACGTAAAAGAGTCGTTTTTCCACAACCACTAGGTCCTAAAATAGTTAAAAATTCATTTTCTTTTATATCTAAATTTATTTTACCTAGTATATCTTCTATTCCAAAAGATTTATGTAGGTTTTTTATCTCTATTATATTTTTCAAAGAACCACATCCTTATATTGGGTAATTTTTATAAGAAAATCACTTAAAAATCGTAAAATAAAATATTTTTAATCTTATTTTAAAATGTTTAAAAATTAGGAGGAGTAGAAACCCAAAGAACAATACTACTAATTCCTTTATTTTGTATATAGTGAGATGAATTTGCCTTGTAATAAAAACTTTCTTTTTCATTTATTTCATAACTTTTATTTCCAATACATAAATTTATACTACCTTCTAATACATAGCCAAAAATTTCACCCTCGTGTGCATTGTAAACATTCGATCTACCATTTTTAAAAAGCTCTATTAATATTGGTTCCATTTCATTTTTTTGAGCATTAGGAATTATCCAGTTTATAGTATGATTTAATTCTTCATTTACTTGTATAAAAACATCCGAATCTCTAAAAACAACTTTTTCACTAATATCTTCGTTAAAAAAATCTTTCAAATTTGTTCCAAGGCATTCTAGTATATCTACAAGTGTAGATATACTAGGGCTATTTAAATCTCTCTCTACCTGAGAAATAAAACCTTTGCTTAACTCACACCTATTTGCAAGTTCTTCTTGAGTAAGATTCATTTGTATTCTTAGTTGTTTTATTTTTGAACCTATCTTCATTAAATATACCTACTTTATCAAACACAACTTAAAACATTACAAATAAACAAAAAGTTTATTTAATGTAAACAACGAATATTAAAACATTTTTTTTTAATTTTGTCAATAGTTTATTTTTTATTTAAAATCGTTTAAAATGGCTTTATAAAAATATCAAAAAAGAAAGAGGAATCTCATGAAAGATTTTCTATCAGAAATAAACATACAATTAAGAACTGAACTCAAAAAAAAGCCAAATTTTAATATAAATCCACCAACTTTCGGTAAAATTTCTACAGACCATGTATTTTTAATGGACTACGAGGAAGATAAATGGAATAACCTACGTATAGTACCAAATGAGCCAATGACTTTCGATTTATCGTGTGTTAGTTTTCATTATGCACAGACTATTTTTGAAGGTATGAAAGCATATAAATCTAAAGATGGTGAAGCACTTCTTTTCAGACCAAGAGAAAACGCAATAAGATTCAACAAAAGTGCTGAAAGAATGTGTATGCCACAAATAAATGAAGATATTTTTGTAAATGCTATAAAAGCTCTTGTAGATATAGAAAGAGATTGGATACCAAATGAACCTGGAACATCTTTATATATTAGACCTTTTATGATGGCAACAGAAACTACTATTAATTTAACACACCCACTTAATTTTATGTTCTGTGTATTACTTTACCCTGTAGGACATTTAACAGGTACATTTAGACCTGTTAATATTGTTGTAGAAGAGAAATATATAAGAGCTGCACCAGGTGGTACAGGTTCTGCAAAATGTGGTGGAAATTATGCTGGGGCTATGATTGCAAATAAAAAAGCAAAAGAAAATGGATTTGACCAAGTATTATGGCTTGATATTAACAAAAAATACATAGAAGAAGTAAGTGCAATGAATGTTTTTTTTGTAACCCAAGATGAAATAATAACTCCACTAGTAAGTGATACAATATTAGATGGTATAACAAGAAAATCTGTAATAGAAATGCTAAGAAGTTTAAATATAAAAGTAACAGAAAGAAATATATCTATAGAAGAACTTGTAAAATTACACGAAGAAGGAATGGTAAGTGAAGTTTTTAGTACTGGGACAGCAGCAGCAATAACCCCTGTCGGTTCCATAACTTATAAAGGATATACGATGAATTTTAATAAAAAAATGGTTGGAGATTTAACTAATAAACTGTACAATGATTTAACAGGTATTCAGAAAGGCGATATAAAGGAAAGTTGGGGATGGGTTTGTAAAGTTTAATATCTAAAAAATGTAAAAATATCAGATAAATTAGCAAAATAAAAACAAGATTTTTATACTTTTTTTATTTTGCTTTATTTTTATTAAACTTATCCTTTTAAAAGTATTTTAGCTATAGAGATGAACTGTTCTTTTTCTTCTTTTTTCATCATTTTATAATAAATTTTAAGAGTTCTGTACTCTTCGTCATCTTTTGTAGTATTTTCAAAATCTAAACCAAAAAGATAATCTATAGAAACCTCAAAAATTTTAGATATTTTTAATATTAAATCTACATTTATATTTTTACCACGTTTACCCATTTCTATTAAACCTAAATATGTAGCAGAAATTTCGAGATTTTTTGCCAAATCATTCAATGTTAATTTTCTTTTTATTCGTTCTGTTCTTATTCTCTCTCCAACACTATTTTTTTCTATTTTCATGGTTTTTTATGCCTCGTATTTATATTTACTATTTTAAAATAAGTGTTAGATTTTAAGAAATCTAACACTTATTATTTTTTATTGTTTTAATACTATTTCTAAAAGTTTGTTGTTTCTATCTATAAAATTATTCATATCTACTTCACTTAAAGGATTTTGTCCGAATCTTGCAAGATCGTAAATATGATTTATTATTATATCTGTTTCTTCTTTGTTGTCTTGTTTTTTTAATAGAAGTTGTATTAGTTCGTTATTGCTGTTTAAAACTAGTTCTTCTTCTACAGGCATCACAACTTCTCTATTAAACATTTTAGACATTTCCATCATTCTTCTATTATTTTCGTCTAAAATTATAATAGCTGGTACAGATTTAGATTTCAATGCCTCTACTTTGTACTTTATTTTCTCTCCAATAACATTTTTAAATATATTTATTATATTTTCGTGTTGGCTTTCATCAGTATTTTCTTCTTTTAATTCAGAAAGATTAGAATCTATACGATTAAATTTGACACCTATTTTATAACTTTCTAAATACGATATAAAAGGAGAATCAAGATTTGTAGTAAGTATAACTGCTTCCATATTTTCATCTTTAAACATTTTTATATATCTTGACTGCTGGTTTACATTATTTACATAATAAACTGTATTTTCATGTTTTTCTTTGTTTTTTTCAAGATATTCATCTAGTGTTACGTATTCATCTTTTGTAGTTTTATAAATAATAGCTGGTTCCATTTTTTCATAAAAATTTTTTTCTCTTATACATCCATATTTTATAAATGGACTTATATCAGACCAGTATTTTACATAATTTTCTTTTTCCTTTTTGTAAATAGAATTTAGTCTATCTGCAACTTTTTTGGATACATAACTAGACATTTTTGAAACATTTGTATCATTTTGCAAAAAAGAACGACTAACATTTAATGGTATATCTGGACAATCTAATACACCTTTCAAAAGAAGTAAAAATTCTGGTATAACTTCTTTTACATTATCAGCTACAAAAACTTGATTACAGAAAAGTTTTACTTGTCCTTCACTTTGTTCAAATTCATGTTTTAGTTTTGGAAAATATAAAATACCTTTTAAAGAAAATGGATAATCCATGTTTAAATGTATCCAAAACAAAGGGTCATTAAAATCGTTAAAAGTTTCTTTATAAAAATCTTTATATTCTTCATCTGTACAATCTTTTGGATTTTTTACCCATAAAGGTATTTTGTTTATTGGTTTTTCGTTTTCTTCTTCTTTCTTATTATCTTCATTTTCTTTTATTACTTCAATGAAAATTTCTACAGGCATAAAAGAACAATATTTATTTAAAATTTCTCTTGTCTTATATTCCATAAGAAAATCTTCATTTTCTTCGTCTATAAAAAGAGTTATTTCTGTACCTCTTGTAGTTTTGTTACTATCTTTTATTTCATATTCTGTTGTACCATCGCTTACCCATGTTGCTGCTGGTTCTTCTTTATATGATTTTGTATCTATCATTACTTTGCTAGAAACCATAAAAGCAGAATAGAATCCAAGACCAAAATGACCTATTATTTCTTTTCCGTCTAAACTTTCTTTGTATTTTTCTACAAAGTCGCTTGCACCAGAAAATGCAATTTGATTGATATAACGATTTATTTCGTCTTTTGTCATACCAATTCCATTGTCTATTATTTTTATTGTTTTATTTTTCTTATCTATTTGTACTATTATAGCAAAATTTTGTTCATCTATATGTGCTTCACCAAGTTCTGCAAGTTTTTTTAGTTTATTTACAGCATCACAAGCATTACTTATAAGTTCACGAAAAAAAATGTCTGTATCGGAATATAGCCATTTTTTTATAATTGGCATTATATTTTCAGAATTTATCGATAAAGTGCCTTTTTCTATGTTTTCCATATCAAAAAAATAATCTCCTTATTTTTTATTTTTATAATAAAATTTTAGTTATTCGCAAATAATAATATCAAAAAATATCTATTTTTACAAGAATGTTTTTATACAAAAATATTAACAAAAATCGATATGATTATTTTAGCCGTTATTACCAGTATAAAATTTTACACTTAGGAAATGATGTATATATATATTTAAAATATTACAAATTTTTTAACATAAAACCATATATCAAAATAACTTTTTAAACTTTATTTTTATTAGTCAAAAAGTTACTTGGAGGTAAAATGCTTAGCAATAAAGTTGAAATATGTGGCGTAAATACTGCTAAACTTCCAGTTTTAAAATCGGATGAAAAAAAAGCTTTATTTGAAAGAATATTAAAAGGAGACGAAATAGCAAGAGAAGAGTATATCTTTGGAAATTTGAGATTGGTACTTAGTATAATACAACGTTTTAATAATAGAGGTGAATACGCAGATGATATATTTCAAGTAGGATGTATCGGACTTATAAAAGCTATAGACAATTTTGACGTTACTCAAGGTGTTCAATTTTCCACATACGCAGTACCTATGATAATAGGTGAAATAAGAAGGTATTTGAGAGATAACAATTCTATAAGAGTAAGTCGTTCTCTTAGAGATATAGCATACAGAGCATTACAAGTAAAAGAAAGTTTGATAAATAAAAATTCTAAAGAACCAACTATAGAAGAAATAGCAAAAGAGTTAGATATGCCAAAAGATGAAGTAATGGTTGCACTTGAAGCAATACAAGACCCTGTTTCTCTTTTCGAGCCAATATACCAAGATGGAGGTGATGCTATATTTGTAATGGACCAGGTTCGTGATGAAAAAAATACAGATTTAAGTTGGCTTGAAAATTTATCTTTGTCGGAAGCATTGAAAAAGCTAGGAGATAGAGAAAAACATATACTTAATTTAAGATTTTTTGAAGGAAAAACACAAATGGAAGTTGCAGAAGAGATAGGGATAAGCCAAGCACAGGTGTCTAGACTCGAAAAAAATGCACTTAAAAGTATGAAGAAATATGTAACTTAATTTTTTATATTTATTTTTTATTTTTAAAATCGAGTAGGAGGCTATCCAATAATTGAATAGCCGACCTCTCACACCACCGTACGTACGGTTCCGTATACGGCGGTTCTTTAG
>WRGD01000073.1 GCA_009787355.1 Defluviitaleaceae bacterium
AGGGCAGAACTTTGCTATCGGCTTCCTTCAAACTCCACTTCACAATGGACGCTCTTGCCTTTCGCTAGTAGTTGGCTACGACAAGCCCCTACAGTGGCCTTGCACCACCTAGATTTGTACCATGCACGGCACACACAAAAACCCTTATAACGTGGTAGTTATAAGGGTTTTATAAATGGAGATGAGGGGAATCGAACCCCTGTCCGAAAGACGTAATACAAAAACTTCTCCCATTACAGCCATAGTTTATAATTTCCCATATTATTCTAAACAAGGCAAAAGAATAATACAGTAGCCTTTAATTCTATTTAAAGGTACAAGGCAATCCCTAAAAATAGTACCCTACATATCGACGCAAGACCCCTCGGCTGTAGGAAACGAGGGCTTACGGCTGCTTTAATTAAGCAGCAAAAGCTAAATTATCGTTGTCGATTATTTTTTAAAATTGGGCTTTTTATGTAGACTCCCACTACAAATGGCTATTCTTGCATTAAAGACCCCCGTCGAAACCAGTGCATCCCCAAGCTTTTTTATTATATAATAAATATGAATTTTTTGCAATAAAAAAATTTTACTAAAAAATAGACATTACAAACATTGATATCTTTGCAATGTCTATTTTTATCTTAAAGATTTATAACAAACTCCAAAAATAAGCAGAATCACGTATTACATCATCTGTAACTGCAAATATACTTACTGTTCCAGATATTTCATTTGCAACAAGTATAAGAGGAATATCTATAGGGCTGTTTTCAGCTGTAACTACTGCTATTCCTTCAGCTCCTAAATCTCCACTTATCCAAGGTGTGGTACTGTTCCAAGGTTCATCTAAATCCCTTACGTTTATATAGTCTACGTAAAAGGTTTCGTATGGGTTTGTTACATCAAACATAAATATTCCACCTTGACGTTCAAGACCTATAATAGCATACAAACGATTTTTGTGGGTTAATACCTGTATACTTTCTGGTTCTGAACCTTTTCTATGGCTACGACCATCTATACGATTTAGCCAGCCCCCACTATGGTTTGAATTAAAAAACGGAAAAATCTCTGCAGATAATTTTTCAAATTGGCTACCACTATCGAATACTAATGTTAAACTTCCATTTGTTTCAGCACGGAATATCGAAAAACTACGACTACCAAGAATATATAAATTATCTTCTGTAACACCTTCTAAAAGATGGTTATAAAAAACTTCTAAATTTGGTGCCCATTCATAGTCAAGTTCAAAGGTATTTAAAAAATCACCCCATTCACGAGCGTCTCCTTCGTTTGCTGTTAAAACATATGTTGTACCATTTATTGTCATAGCAGCTATACCGTCTGGCTGGCGTATACCAAATACATTTTCATTTTGAATTATTATTTCTTCATTACGATTTATATCTATTTCAAAACCAGGTTGGTTATGGTCTACTATACCTAAACCATATATGCTTATCCAACCATAATTTTCCAAATCAAAAGTTGCAATACTATTTGCTTCTTGTAATGAAATAAAGGCTCTTGTACTATTTATATCAAATGCGATATATTCTGGTTCTAAATCTCTGCTAACTGGTACATTTCTTTGTAATATAACACCATTTGAAATAAGTTCTTCTCTACGGTTATCAAATTCTGTAAAATCTATACTTCTATGATACATATCTTCAAGTCTTACAAATGTTATTCCACTTATTGGGTCATTTTCTTCATCAAAAATACCAGTTATAGGTTCGCCCTCATCTGCTGTTAAAACATAGTTTCCATTTGGACTAAAAACTATATTATCTGGCTGTGGAAGTGTTCTAAAATGAGATATGTACTCACCTGTAAGAGTTGCAAGGACAATATAACCACCCTCCATATGGTTTTCATGTTGTACAGCTATACCTATAATACCACGTATATTATTTACAGCTACACTTGGTACATCGCCAACACTAAAACCTTGCTCGTAACCTATTTGTGCTACATCAAGTCTATTTACTAAAGTTGGATTTGTTGGTTCGTTTATATCTACTATATCTATAGTTAAAAAATCGCTATTTATAACATACATAAAACCTAATTCACTTGAAAAAGCTACTATTTCTGCAGAACCTTGACCAAGACCAGTTACATAACTAGATAAGTGTACAAGGCGACCAGAGTCGGATGTGGCAGATACTGTACCTATAGATGTATTTATTTCATTTGCAAAAACAGGCATGGTAATTGATAAAGTAAAGATTCCTGCTAATATTTTTGCTACAATTTTTTTGTTTTTCAATTTTATTTTCCCCCTAATGTTTTGTAACAATTAGAATTATAAAAAACAAAAAAAAATTTTTAGTTATTCTTTGGTTAAATTTTTGTTAATATTTGAAGTTTTCTAATGTGTATGTGGCAAAAGCTCCACGTTATTAATTCGATTACCTACAAATATTAGTTCACCATTTGCAACTTTTTCTTCAAATGCTTTATGTACAGCATTTCTTATAATATCTATAGGTGAAATTTCTAAAAAGTAATTTGTTTCTTTTGGTATATAGTCTATAAATCGTTCAAAATATTCATGATTTTCATGTAAAAATACAAGTAATCCCGGGAATATATGTCTTTCAAATTGTAATATTCTTGATAAATGATTTCTATTTCTTACACCATTGTAATGTAGGGAGTGATATAGTTCTCTTGCTCCTCCCATTTGTTTTTCCAGTTCATCTATGTATTTTTCTATTATTTCTATTTCTTCTTCAGTTGCTCTTATATTCAAATCTGTTGCAAAATTTAAAAGTAATATATCACGTGCTGCAAGTCTTGCTGCATCTTCTCTTACTACACGTCTAAATGTTAAATTGTCTCTAAAGATTCTATTTTCATCTAAACTTTCCTGTGTATCAAAAATAGAAAAATATTCAAGTATTAAATTATTTTCTATAAATGGAAGCTTTGCAGAAACATCTGTTGCCATTATATCAACACCATTTATAGTTGCTACTACAACATCTCTCCCAAAAAAAACTAAAAGCCCATATACAGATAAACCTATAAAAATTATAGAACTTACTATAATTGTTATTAATTTTCTTGTTTTTTTCTTATTTTGTAAAATTTCGTCTTCCGTATACACAAACTCCTCCTTATTGTAATGAGCATTACTCATTACTAAAAATAATATCGATAATATATACATATAATTTTATGAAAAATTTTTTCCATAAAATAAAATTAAATAAAATTAAAAAAAATAAGACTTTGAAAAAATTCAAAATCTAATATGATTATTCAAAATCTGTTGTTACAACTAAGCCGATAAGCCGAGTTCTGTCGTGGGTAGTCATCTATCTGGAGGGTATGTTACCAAAAACCTTCTTGCGACATTATTAAGTGCAGGGCAATAATTACCAATCGAGCGTATCTACACTAGTCTTGCTACAGGTAGGGTTTACATAGCTTTTTTTGTCGCCAAAAAAACGGTAAGCTCTTACCTTACCTTTCCATCCTTGCTAAATATTAAAATATAAAGCGGTTTATTTCTGTTGCACTTTCCCTAGAGTTGCCTCCGCTGGGTGTTATCCAGTACCTTTGCTCGTTGTAGCTCGGACTTTCCTCATGGTAAACCATGCGACTACCTAGCTTACTTGTAACTTTATTAAGTGTAACATTTTTTTTGTATTTTGTAAATTTAAAAAATTTAATAGGTTTTGAAAAATCTATTAATTTTTTAAATTGAAATATTCAAGCATTTATAGTATATTTTATAAATGTTAAAAATTTTTATCGAAATTTGAGAGAAAGGTGGTAAAATGTTTTACATAGTAACAACTGGCATTTTAACAGGTGCTGCACTTGGTTTTGTTTTTCAAAGAGGTAAGTTTTGTCTTACAGGTGGTTTTAGAGATATGCTAATTTCAAAGGATAATCGCATATTTTATGCACTTCTCCTTGCTATTTTAGTACAGGCAACAGGATTATTAATACTCAATTCATTAGGTATTACAAATGCTACTGCTGGTGCCACATTTCCATGGCTTGCTCTTATGTTAGGCTCTTTTATGTTTGGTGTAGGAATAATTTTAGCGGGTGGTTGTGCAGGTGGAACATGGCAAAAAGCAGGTCAAGGCAATTTTAATGGTTGGATAGCATTATTTTCTTTTGCACTTATGGCAACTATTATGCGTATCGGTCCACTTCGTAGCTTTAGAGAAAGTCTACAGTTACCAGAGCATTTACGTGCGAATAATTCTATTGCAGATACATTTGGCATTTCAAATTTAATTTTAGTAATATTACTTTCTATAATTGTTTTATTTTTCGTTATAAGAGAATTGCGGAAACCTAAAATTAAAATAGCAACACTAAAACCAAAAAGAACTGGTTTTTTACATCTTTTATTAGAAAAAAGATGGCATCCGTTCTTTACAGCTATAATGATAGGAATAATCGGAGTAATAGCATGGCCTATTTCTGCATTTTCTGGTAGAAATAGTGGACTTGGAATTACAACTCCAACTAGTCAAATTTTAGAGTATTTAGTTTTGGGAGAATCATCTTTAAATTGGGGTAATTTTCTTGTAATAGGTATTTTAATTGGTGCATTTGTCTGCTCAAAGCTAACAGGAGAATTTAGATTTAGAACAGTGGATGCAAAAGGTGCTATAAATTCTACTGTAGG
Source organism: Defluviitaleaceae bacterium (assembly GCA_009787355.1). GTDB lineage: Bacteria > Bacillota > Clostridia > Lachnospirales > UBA5962 > WRGD01. The sequence continues at coordinate 4,652 of WRGD01000073.1, forward strand.
TGGATTTATGATGGGATTTGGAGCAACACTTGGTGTTGGTTGTACTATAGGCAATGGTCTTGTTGGCACATCTTTATTTTCTTGGCAAGGTTGGATAGGTACTTTGTTTATAATGCTTGGAGTTTGGGTAGCATCATATTTTGTATATATTTTGCCTAGGAATAAAAAAGTAAAAATGAATGTAGCAATATCGAAGTAAAATTAAAATTTTTATTAAATAATTAAAAGGATATAAATATGGAAAAATTATTAGATGCAGTAGGAAAACTTTGTCCAATACCTTTGGAAGAAGCGAAAATAGAAATAGAAACAATAAATTCAGGAGATTTACTAAGAATCGATTTTGATTGTCCAGAGGCTACAGAAAATTTACCGAGATGGGCTGCAGAATCTGGACACGAAGTAACAAATTTTGATACGATATCTGAAGGTGTTTGGACTGTTTCTATAAAAAAAAAATAAAATATATTATAAAAAACAACCCTCACTATATTTGTATAGTGGGGTTATTTTTTTGTTAAAAAGATTTTGTAATAAATTTTAGATAATGAAGAAATATTTTTTAAAACTGTTGACAAAATTCGATTTCAATGTTAAACTTTATACATGATTAAAAATAAGTAACATAATCAGAGAAATAGCAAAAATTTTTAGGAGAGTTATTTATGGAAAAAAACCCCTAGAGAAAAGCTTTTTGATGAAGTTTTTTCTATTGGAGGTAACGATAGAATAGAAAAAACTAGAGAAGTAAAAGAAAAAGTTCTAAAATATATCGAACAATATGGCTCAGACCCACAAATTGAAGATGCTTTACGTGTACTCGAAATTTATGAGGCTGAAACTAAATATAATTATTTTAAAGTATTATACGAAATTGCTGAACCAATAGTAAATAGATTAACTTATGTAGATAGTTGGGATAGTATAGATATAACACTTATGTCTTTAGCTCTTGCTTATACAAAAACATACGAACAGGCTATATTATTATTTAGACAAGTTTTAAGGGAAATTGAAAAATATAAAGATAATCAAAAATATGTTGTTAGTAATAATTCTGCCTCTTACAATAATTTAAAGTTAAGATTATTAAGAGCAAAAATCTATGATTTAAAATTCAATATTTATAAAGCTGATGATAAAAGAGGAGCCGAATTAGATTTAATATTTAGGGAAATATTTGAAGAAGCAATGAAATTTTATGAAAAGCACAATCTTCAAGTACATATAGATGTGTCTCTTATAAATGGAGGTTTTTTCTATGGTGATAAAGTTCTTATAGAAAAAGGTTTATACCAACTTAAAGAAAAAGCTGAGGACAAATTATATAGTATAATGTTAAAATCTTTAGAGGAGTATAGTTTACAAAAGTATATTTTGCTTGGTAGATTTTTTTAATATAACTATTTTAGATTGTCAAAATAAAATTTATTTATACTGTTTGATTTCGTAGGTACTTGTTTTAGACCTCCTACTAGTTAATAATGTAGGTTTTTTGTATGGGTAGTGTTAGATAAAAAATATATAACAAAAAATAAAAAGTCAGCAAAAAGATTAGAATAATCTTGTTTTTGTTGACTTTTTATTTTTTAATTACTGATAAAAAAATAAAAATACGAAAACTACAACAAATGAAACAGCCATAGAAATTACTATACTTAATTTCTTTTTATTTAAGTCTTTCATAGTTACATTTGCCGTATGTCTATCTATTAATGGGACACAAGTATTCATTAATAGCAACGAGTATCCAACGGCTTCATTGTGATTTGAAAAAAGCCTAAGTATCATTGTAAGTGTAGCAAAAAATATTGAAAAAATAATACGTCCTTGCCTATTTATAGGGTTTGTTACAGGGTCTGTTGCCATAAAAACAGCAGCAAAAAATATAGCACCAGTTAAAATATGAGTAGTGGGATATTCTATACCAAAACCTAAATGTATACCTAAAATCCATGTTACAATAAAAATTGTACCTATATAAAAAATTGGTATAAATATATCTATTACTTTTTTATATCCCATATATATAAAAGCTAAAATTATTGCAAATCTTGCGTTTTCAGCTATTGCACCCGGCATTGTACCAAAAATCATATTAGAATAACCACCAAAAAGAGCTACAACATTATGTATTAAATTTGGGTAATCTCTTGCACCTATACCCCAATTTGTACCGTTCATAATGCCGAGCGGGGTAGATGATGTTATAGCATCTGGAATATACGGGGACACAATAGAGCTAAATGATATAACAGCAAAAATAAATCCAGACAAAGCAGGGTTGAAAATATTAAAACCAAATCCACCAAACATAAGTTTTACAAAAATTTCTGCAAAAATAGTAGCTACAATTACTACATACAATGGAGTGCCTAGTGGTAAACACATTGTTAAAATAAGTGCCGTTATAATTGGGACACCTTCTTTTGTTTTTTTATAAATATAGGTAAACTTAGCTTTAGAATCTTTATAATTTTCCTTTTTCATAGTAAAAAAATGAAAAAATACATGGGATAAAATAGCGAAAATACATGAAACAACAACCATGCTAATTCCATGTAAAAGAACTATAGTGCCAAACACAAAATAAATATTAACAAAAGACCAAATAAGCACGAAAATTAAACTAAACAAAACTATATTTAATATTTCTTGAGTTGTATTAGCATTTCTCATAAATGGCGAATGTTTAGACAAAAATTTCATAAACGAACTCCTAAAATTTTTTTATATTTTAAATTAAAAATTATTCAAACAAGGACAAATAGAAATCTCTTGCTTTTGAGACACCTTCTGTTACATCTATTTTAGATGGACAAACGTAAGAACACACACCACAAGAGGTGCATTTAAATGCAGAAAGCTCTCTAAGTAAATTAACTTCTTTTTGTTCGCCAGCATTCATAAGTGCAACAGGTTGTAACCCACAAGGACAATAATCTACACAACGAGAACATCTAAGACATGGGGATGGTTCTTCTTTTTTTTCTTCTTCCATGCATAAAAAAGAACTGGCTATAGATGTAATAGCTACTTCATCTGTATCTAATGTATTACCCATCATTGGGCCACCATATATTAATTTTAGATTTTCTCCTTTGTATCCTCCCATTTCTTGTATTATTTCTTTTAAAATAGTTCCTATTCTTACTTTTACATTTTGATTTTTTACAAATCCATTTCCAGAAATAGTTATAATTCTCTCATATGCAGGTAATCCAGTTTTTAAACTTTTAGAAAATTCTATAACAGTAGAAGCATTTGAAACGATAACTCCAACTTCTATAGGAAGCTTGTCGTATTCTCTTTTTAAAGTTTGCCTTAGCAAAAGACGTTCCCATCCCATAGGATAAACATCTGGAGTTTGTACAATTTTTATATTTTTGTGTTCTAATACACTTTCTGTTAAAACTTTATATAAACTTGGTTTATTTTCTTTTATTCCTATGATTCCATTTTTCGCATCTACAGACCTCATTAATAGTAAAGTACCTTCTATTAAAAATTCTGCATTCTTTTTTATATTAATTTCATCTGATGTTATATATGGTTCACATTCGATACCATTTATAAGAATTGTATCTACTTTTTTATCTGTATTATATTTAACATATGTTGGAAATCCAGCTCCACCAAGACCCATAACTCCTAATTTTTTTATATATTCAACTATATCATTTTTGGGAATATTTTCAAAATTTTCTTTAGGATTAAATAATTCTTGTTTTTCATCTTTAAAATCATTTTCTATTACAATATGATTTACTATTTTTCCAGACACATGATACATCTCTTTTATATCTTTAACAAAACCAGATACAGAAGAAAAAATTGGTACTACAAAATGGTCTTTTCTTGTTGCAATATTTGTACCTATTTTTACATAGTCCCCTATTTTTACGTGTACGTCGAAAGTTTCCGATGTTGCATCCCTTAGTGGTATAGCAACGATTTTCGGTTCTAAATATTCAAAAATATCTTTTGTATTTGTTAAATCTTTAAAGCCCTTTATTTTTACTTTATTTTTACCACTAAAAAAACCCATTTGAAATCCTCCCTAGATTTGATAAAATTTTAACAAAATATTTATTACACTATAATAACTCAAATTTTGATTAATGTAAAGATGGCTATATAAAATATCGTGTAACAAAATATAGAAGCGTTGGATATATGTAGCAAGAATTTTTTAAATTAATATAAAGAATAAGAATTTGTTTTTCTAAGTTGAAACATTGCATAAATATTTTTTACATAGTATACAATATATTTTTTAGGGTTTTTTATGTACACCAATATGCATTTGGCTTTGCTTCCTAATGTAACAATCGGAAAAATCATTTTGGGAAACAAGCCAAATGCATTAAATGGTTATATAGAAATGCTAAAAAGCGGTTCTAGTGATTATTCTTTACCTCTTTTAGACAATATTAAGTATATAATATTTTGTTTATTTTGTCAAGTGGTATATTAAAAAAGAACATTTATTTTTAAAAAAAGATATTGACAAAATATAAAAATGAGTGTACAATAATTTTCGTTGGGTTTTTTGGAAAATAATTTCGTAAGCAATAATTTCGTAAGCAATAATTTCGTAAGCAATAATTTCGTAAGCAATAATTTCGTAAGCAATAATTTCGTAAGCAATAAT
>WRGD01000074.1 GCA_009787355.1 Defluviitaleaceae bacterium
TAGTAAACTAAAGAACCGCCGTATACGGAACCGTACGTACGGTGGTGTGAGAGGTCGGCTATTCAATTATTGGATAGCCTCCTACTCGATTTTTATTGAAATATGTGTGTTACAGTGATAAAATAAATATACTGTTTAACTTTTAATAAAAATTACAGAAAGGAAGCAAAAAAGGCATATATAACACAAATAATGTAAAAAATATAAATACAATTTATAAAAACTAATGCTAAAAAAAGATTGCTAAAAACTAAATGAATAAAAAAGGTATGCTCGTTATTATATCTGGTCCTAGTGGTTCTGGTAAAGGTACAGTCGTAAAACAATTAAATCGCAAAGACTTTGCACTTTCTATTTCCATGACAACTAGAAAACCACGAGCTGGAGAATTAAACGGAAAAGATTATTTATTTTGTACAAAAGAAGAATTTGTAAAAATAAGAGAAAGTGGGGGATTTCTAGAACACGCCGAATTTGTAGGAAATATGTACGGTACACCCAAAGAATATGTAAAAAATCAAGTAAACGAAGGAAAAGCTGTAATACTTGAAATAGATGTTGTTGGTGCCTTACAAGTAAAAGAAAAATTTGAAGATAGTATAAGTATTTTTCTAATACCCCCGAGTATTTCAGATTTATATAGTAGGCTAAAAGGTAGAAAAACAGAAGACGACGCAACAATAATAAGACGTATAAAGCGTGCAAAAAGTGAAATAGAATATATGCAAAAATATGACTATATTGTAATAAACGACGATATAAACGAAGCAGTACAAAAGCTACATACTATCATAGATAGTGAATATTTAAAACCTAGTAGAAACCAAAACTTTATAAATAAAATTTTAGGAGATGATTTCGATGTTACAACCGTCTTATTCGGAACTAATGAACAAATTGAACGAAACTAATGAAGTAGATAGTCAAATTACAAGTAGGTACACTATTGTTATTGCTGCTGCCAAACGAGCAAGACAACTTATAGATGGGCAAATACCTCTATGTTACGCAACAGATAAAGATAAACCTGTAAGTATAGCTGTAAACGAAATGTACCAAGGCAAGCTAAAAGTAATAGACAAAATATCTGGAGATGATGAATATTACAGAGCTATAAGAGAACAAATGATAAAATCTAATGCAGAGGATGGACAAGATACTTTCTAAAAATGGATTATGTAGAAGTTGTAATACCTATAAACCATAAAAAAATAGATAAAACATTCATATATAGCATACCAGATAAATACAAAGATAAAATAAAAATAGGTATGGCTGTAACCGTACCTTTTGGAACTGGTAATAAAATGTTTGAGAGTTATGTTGTAGGATTTCCTTCAAATGTAAATTTTAAAACAAAAGATATAGAAAATATCGTAAAAGAAGATACTTATATTTCACAGAATATGATACTTCTTGCAATGTGGATGAAAACAAAATATTACACTACATTAAACAGTTGCTTAAAAGCAATTTTGCCACCATCTATTGTAAAATCTAATGATAAAAAAACAATTTTTATCAAAATAGTAGAAAATCAAGAAAATAATATAAATGAGATTATAAAAAAAGAAACAAAACAATCAAATATTTTAAAATATCTTCTAGAAAATGGGGATACTAAACAAAACATTTTAATAAAAACTCTTGGTATTTCAATATCTCCCATAAATTCTTTAAAAAAATTAGGATTAATAAACACTTACTCCAAAACAGAAAATAGAAATCCAGTAAGAAACAAGGATGAAAAACAAAAAAATTTTATATTAAATGAAGAACAAGCAAAGGCTTTTTCCGATGTAATGTTATATCATAAAAGTAATATAAAAAATAAAAAACCAATATTAATACATGGTGTTACAGGTAGTGGCAAAACAGAAGTTTATATGGAAATAATAAGCGAAGTTTTAAAAGAGGGTAAAGAAGCAATTGTTTTAGTACCCGAAATATCTTTAACACCTCAAACATTGTCTAGATTTATATCTAAATTTGGTGATTTAGTGAATTTTACTCATTCTAAACTTAGTAATGGTGAAAGATATGACCAATGGAAAAACGCCAAAAATGGTGATATATCAATAATGATTGGCCCTAGAAGTGCTATTTTTACACCTTTTAATAATTTAGGTATAATAATAATAGACGAAGAACACGAACAAACATATAAATCGGAATTGGCTCCTAAATTCGATACAAGAGAAGTAGCAATACAACGTAGCAAATTCGAAGGAGCTACTGTTATTTTTGGAACAGCAAGCCCTAGTATAGATACGTATTTTAAAACTAAACAAAAAGAATATAAATATATACAGCTTAAAAAAAGAGTAAATAATAATCCACCTGAGATAAATGTAATAGATATGCGACTAGAATTGAAACTTGGTAACATATCTATTTTTTGCAAAGATTTACAAGATGCTATTTCTGAAAATTTAGAAAAAAAAATGCAAACAATACTTTTTTTAAACAGAAGAGGACATTCCACATTTGTCTCTTGTAGAAATTGTGGGCATGTAATGTCTTGTGAAGCTTGTAATGTAAATTACACTTATCATAAATATAACGACAAATTAGTATGTCATTATTGCAATAAAGAAGAAGAAAATCCTAAACATTGTCCTACTTGTGCCTCCAAATTTATAAAATATTTTGGAATAGGAACGCAAAGAGTAGAAAAAGAAATAAAAGAAAAGTACCCCGAAGCAAAAATTCTTAGAATGGATTTAGACACTACTACAGCAAAACATTCGCATGAAGATATATTAAACAAATTTAGAAACAAAGAAGCAGATATACTAATAGGAACTCAAATGATTGCAAAAGGTCTAGATTTTCCAAATGTAACTCTTGTTGGTATTATAGCAGCCGACACATCTTTAAACGTTGGTGATTATAGAAGTTCTGAGGTAACATTTCAGCTTTTAACACAGGTATCAGGGCGTGCGGGGCGTTCTGAAAATAAGGGATACGTTTATATACAAACTTATAATCCAGACCATTACAGTATTATGTATGCAAAAAATCACGATTACGATGGTTTTTATAAACAGGAAATATCATTTCGTAAATCAATGTTTTATCCACCATTTTCAAATATTTTCATGATTTTATTTACATCCGAAAATGAAAAAGATATAATTACTTCACTTTTTAAATTAAAAGATATTATGGAATACTATATTAGAAAAAGACCTATTTTTGAAGTATTAGGGCCATCACCTGCTGTAATATCAAAAATACAAAACAAATATAGATGGAAAATAATAGTTAAGTCTAAGGATGAAGAACCTCTTGTAAATTTTGTTTTGTATACCCTAGCAAAACTAGAAAAGCAACATAATATAAACAATATAAATATAAACATAACATTAAACCCTATGCTTATGGTGTAGGTGCTTTTCATAAAATTATTTTACAAAGCTCAATATAAAAAATGATTATTTTACATATTAAAATTAAATCATTAATGTGCTAAAATATAATAATAAAATAAATTTAGAAGGAGTTAATCGAATGTTTACAAATGAAGCTGATGTAGAAACTAAATATATATACGATATTCTTCTTAAAAAAGTTTTAAACATACCTTCTAATCAAATAATTTTCAGACATAAAGTAAATATTATTTTTGGTCGTGAAAAAAAACTAAAAGAAGTTGATATTCTAGTAAAAGATGATAAAGATGAAAATATTTTTATAATTGAAGCAAAATCTCCATTAGAAAATTTAAGCTCTTACTTTAATCAACTAGATTCTTATGCTTTTGCTTTAGAACTACCTTTCGCAATTATAACTAATGGTTTGCGTTTAGTTCTAAGAGTATATTTGAGTGGTAATAAAAAAGAAATTCTTTTAGATGATACCATAGAAAATTTAGAAAAAACTGAATACAAGATTCTTAAAAAAATGGTTTTAGAACTTATAGATAAAAGAAAATATATTTCCACAAAAATAAAAGAAGATAGTTTTATAAAATACTCAGAAAAAGAAAAATTAAGTTATAGACGGTTATTTCAAACCATACATACTCTTATACGCTCAATGGACAAATTAGATCCCGGTTCTTCATTCGATGAGTTTAGTAAAGCACTATTTGTAAAATTAATTAATGATAATCTAAACTATGAAGATGGTATGCAAGTAAAAAAAATAAAAGAATTAGGAAGTGTACAATTACAAAAGACTCTTATAAATCAATGGTTTAAAGATAAAATTAAATATATATACAAAGGTATTTTTAATGAAGATGAAACAATAAAATTACAACCATCTACATTAATAAAAATATTAGAAATACTAGATAAAGAATTTATTCTAAATGATATGGAAATCGATTTAAAAGGTCGTGTTTTTGAAGAATTTTTACCAAGACAACTACGTGGAAAGGGATTGGGTCAATTTTTCACTCCTAGAAATATAGTTAATTTTATGGTAGAGTTAGCCGATATAGGTTTTTCAGATAGAGTGTTAGATTTTGCTGCTGGTTCTGGAGGATTTTTAATAAAATCATTTGAAATAAAAAAAGAAACAATAAATAAATTACCTAAAATTGTATTTGAAACTTTAGGAAAATCAAAGGAAGAATTAATAAAAGAAGCTAAAAAACAAATATTCGGAATAGATGCAGAAAATAGAGCAGTTAGAACTGCTAAAATGAATATGATTCTATGGGGAGATGGAGAACAAATTTATCATGGAAACGGTTTAGATACTAAATCTAATAATGGAGATACTTACTCTTTTTTAGAATATGATAAGGATATAAATAATTCTGGTGTTGATGTAATACTTGCCAATCCCCCTTTTGGTTCCATAGAAGAAAACCAAGATATTTTAAAAAAATATCTCCTACCTATTAAAAAACGTTTGGATGACGGAACAATATATTTTAGTTCTGAAAAGACTGAGCATCTTTTTATAGAAAAAGCGTATAAAACTTTAAAGCCAGAAGGTAAATTACTAATAGTATTACCAGAAGGGATTTTTAGTAATAAATCTTCTAAAGTTAGAGATTTTATCTTATCTCATTTTCAAATTCAAACAATAGTTAAATTACCAAAACATACTTTTGTAATGTCTGGTGTTGATACAATAAATACAGTAATTTTATATGCTATTAAAAATAGTATTAATAGGCAAAATCATATTATTTTTAATGACAAAAGTACTTGGATAAATACAAATAATAACCTAACAATTAATTTTGTATCAGTAAACAATATAGGCTATGAACCTTCAGGAGCTGAAATTTCTGATAGCTCTAAAAATGATTTGGACATACTATTAAAAAAATTAAATGATAATGATTTAAATACACTATTAGCTGAACCTATAGAATTTTCAAAATTAGAATATGGTGATGATGTCAAAAACCAAACTTGGAAAAAAAATATGTTAAAATTCATGCAAATAACTTTTTCGGATATTCCAGAAAGATTAGATCCCACATATCATTTTTTCATGGAAGAAACAAAAGATATTTTGAATAAATATATAAATATACCGAGTTTAGTTATTAAAAAAGAAAAATTAGATAAAGATAAACTACTAAATAATTTAGAAAATGAGTATAAGTATGTTTCTGTTACAAAAAACATAAAAGGCATAATAGACAGTTTGGAAGATAGAACAGTAGATGATATTATATCCATGAAAAAAAGTTCTTTACCTCAAAAATTAGAATATAATGATTTAGTTTTTAATCCATATAGAATAAACACGGGTTCTATAATTAGAATTAATTTGAATAATGATAATTTAATAACAAGTCCAGCCTATATAAGATTTAAAAGCGAAGAATATCTATCTAAATATTTAGTGCTTTTATTGAAAACTCCATTTATGCGTTATCAAATAAATGTTTTAGCAAGTGGCTCTGTTAGAGATAATTTTGGAGAAGAACAATTAAAAAAATTAAAAGTACCTGTAATATCTAAATCAGAACAAGAAAAAATAATATTAGAGTTAGATAGTTATTTAAATAAAATTGAATACAGCTTTAATTGTATAAATGATAATATTGACAAAATGAACAATGTTTTAAAAAATAATTAAAATTATAAAGACTACCAAAGGAGATAATTTGGCACTACGTGAAGTAAGAATACTACCAGACCCAATACTTAGACAAAAATCTAAACCAGTAGAAAAAATAACATCAAAAATAATAGAATTACTAGAAGATATGCACGAAACAATGATAGAAAAAAACGGTATAGGAATAGCAGCTCCACAAGTAGGAACTTTAAAAAGAGTTATAATAGTAGATACAGGAGACGACTATACAGAAATGATAAACCCAGAACTAATAGAAACGAAAGGATTAGTAATTGGATTAGAGGGTTGCCTATCTATTCCAGACAAAACAGGTTATGTACGAAGACCTCACTTTGTAAAAATGAAAGGATTAGATAGAACGGGAAAAGAAATAGAAATAGAAGCAACAGGACTTAAAGCAGTAGCACTGTGCCACGAATTAGACCATTTAAATGGTGTTCTATATATCGACAGAGAAGTAATACCAACAGAAGCAGAACAAGCAATACTTGATAAATCTAAAGATGATTTAGTAGAAACTGATAATACACAAAAAAACGATGAATAAAAAAAAACCAACTAACGTCAAATAATTGAAGTTAGTTGGTTTTTTAATTATTTAAGATTTTAGTTTTTTTATAAAACTTTCTATCTCTGTTATTGCTTTATTTATTTCAAAGTTTTCTATTGATTGTATTATTTCTTCGCTACCTTCTATTTGTTCTATTTTATCTATATAATCTAAAAATTTCATATTAGAAGTTTTAACAAATGGTAATACTTCTTCAAGTATTTTTAATGCCTCTTTATTCGACAAAAAATTTATTTCTGTTATTTTCGTTGGTATTTTTTCTGATATTTTGTTTAATACATGGGTTAATTCTTTTTCTAATAAATCCATTTGTTCTTCTACTGGTATTATGCCTAGAGAAAGAAAATATTCTACATTTTTAGCTATTTCTAAAAGTTTTCGTTCTTTAATAGTACCTGAAAGTCCTTTTAATGTATGAGCTAATAAATGTGCTTGTTTTATATTATTTTCTGATATTGCTATCTGTAATTTTTCAAAAAAATCTTGATGTGTTTTAAAAAAATCTAATTGAACAATTTCCAAAAATTCATTTTCAATATCTTTGTTTTCATCTTCTAAATTTTGTTTTATTACTTTACATTCATCTGGTATTAATTTTACTAAAATTTGATGTAATACATTTGTATCTATAGGTTTTGATATATATTCATCAAAACCTAATTTTATAAAAGTTTCTTTTTCTTTTAAAGTTGCAGAAGCTGTTAGCACAACAACTGGATTTTTATAACCAATTTCTCTAAGTATTTTTAATGTTTCTATACCTGTCAAATTCGGCATCATATTATCCAAGAAAATTATATCGTATTTATAACCACTTTTTATTCTTTCTATTACTTTTATACCACTATCAACAACATCTGTTGTTATTTCATAATAATTTAAAAACTTTGATATAATATATAAATTTATCTGTATGTCATCAGCAGCTAAAACTCTAACATTTGAAAAACATAAATTATGATTTATTTTCATTTCATCTTCTTTAATTTTTTTATCCGTATCAATGCATTTTTGAATTACTCTCTGTGGTATAGAAACGATTACTTTTGTACCCTCTCCTACTTTAGACATAACATTTATTTTACCATTCATATGGGTAACAAGTTTTTTTACAATCGGCATACCAAGTCCAACACCCTCTATATTCCTTGGAGTATTTTCATGAAAACGAACATAATCATCAAAAAGTTTAGATATTTGTTCATTTGTCATGCCATAACCTGTATCCTCAAATTTTATAATAAGGTTTCGTATTTCTGGGTCAGTAATAGATTGCTTAGAACTTATACTTACAGAAACACTTCCTTTTTCTGTGTATTTAAAAGCATTTGAAAGTATATTATTTATAATCTGATTTATCCTAAAAAAATCACCGAAAAAGCACATTGGTAAGTTATCAGATAGTTTCAAATTAAAATCAGTTTCTATATTGTCTTTATAAATGTCTTTTATTTTATAAATACTCTTTATTAAATTCTCTATTTTCCATTGTTCTTGCAATAATTCTATTTTTCCGTTTTCAAGTTTGGAAATGTCCAAAATATCGTTTATAATATTTACTAAAGAATCGGCAGAAGATTTTATTTTCAAAAACGCTTCTCTAGTTTCACCATCTTTTATTTGTTCTTTTAACTGTATTTCAGAAATACTAACAATAGCTGATAAAGGTGTTCGCATTTCATGACTCATATTTGCAAGAAACTGATTTTTTTTCATATTATTTAGTTTAATATTAGAGCTTGAAACTCTTTTAGTTAAAATAACAATGCAAATAAATAAAGCTAAAAACGAAAAACTAACAAAATTAATATTCATCATATTTAAGTGAGTTTCGTGATTACTAAAAACAACAAAAGACCAAAAAGTACCCGCAATAGGTACAATTGTTGCAAAAGAATATTTTGTAGATTCTAATTCAATACTATCATTTGAAATAAGGAAATTTGGAAATATACCATCGTAGTATTCTAGCTGTTCTAGATGTATATCTAAATATTCTTGTATAAAAGGTGCATTCGATATTTCGTAAATTTGTACTTCTTCATATTTTCCAAACCATACATCATCATAATTGCTATCTGCTCTAACATTTCCAAATTGGTCTATTAAATATATACGTATATCACTTGATCTAAAATTGTCCAAAATATTTTTTGAAAATATATCAAAATCAAAGCCAATAGAAACAACTCCAACAAATTCTTCTCTATGATAAATAGAATGGTTAAACCATAGAAAAGGTGTATTGTCTCCAATTGCATTTTGTATATTCATCAAAAAAGGTTTTTCAGAATTTCTTGTATCATAAAACCATTTACTTTCATCTCCCGGAATTAAATCATAAAGGGGTACAAAATCTTCAAATACCATATACGGGTCGTAAAAAGGAAAATCATAAGAAACTCTAGTTTCTTCTGTTGCAAAAGCTATGTATGTAGTAGGGGAAATCCGATGAACAGACCTTATAAAATCAAATGCATCTCTTTTATAAGATTCATTGCTTTGATTATTTAACCAAGCACTAATATTATAAGAATAAGCTAATTGATGCAACAAAACATAATGAGGATTCATATACATTTGGAAACGTGCAGCTACTTCTATTCCATATTGTCTTGAAATTCTTCTAGCACTTTCATCTCGTAAGCTATTAAAATTATAGTTGCTAATGATAATAATAATGCTGATAATACTAATAAGCGTAAATGCATAAAAATTTATATTTTTTTTACTTATATAACCGTCAATCATTTTTTTGTAACCCTTAAAAAATTAATAAAAACATATAGATTGTATTATACAACAAAGTGAACGAAAGATAAACACGAAATATAAGAATTATATAGAAAAATACGTAAAAAAAACACAGGAAAACCTGTGTATGTAAAAAAATGGAGCTTCAGGGACTCGAACCCCGGACCGTCCGGTTATGAGCCGGATGCTCTAACCAACTGAGCTAAAGCTCCAGAGCCATCTAAAAAAATAAGTAAAATATAAAAGCCGACGACCGGACTTGAACCGGTAACCTGCTGATTACAAGTCAGCTGCTCTGCCAATTGAGCCACGTCGGCATATTATTCATATTTTTATAATAAATAATCGATATTATACCAAGATATTTATATTATAAAAAACATGATCCGTACGGGAATCGAACCCGTGTTACCGCCGTGAAAGGGCGGTGTCTTAACCGCTTGACCAACGGACCAAAAAACTAAACTCCCCGAGTAGGACTCGAACCTACGACCTGCCGGTTAACAGCCGGATGCTCTACCAACTGAGCTATCGAGGATTATTAAACTGGCAACCACTTACTCTCCCAGGTAGCTTCCCACCAAGTACCATCAGCCGTATTTGTCTTAACCAACCTGTTCGGAATGGGAAGGGGTGTTTC
>WRGD01000075.1 GCA_009787355.1 Defluviitaleaceae bacterium
CTGATGTTCTATTTCCTTGATATCCCGTTCTTTCTCCTGATGTTCTGTTTCCTTGATATCCTGTTCTTTCTCCTGACGTTCTGTTTCCTTGATATCCCGTTCTTTCTCCTGATGTTCTATTTCCTTGATATCCCGTTCTTTCTCCTGACGTTCTGTTTCCTTGATATCCCGTTCTTTCTCCTGATGTTCTATTTCCTTGATATCCCGTTCTTTCTCCTGATGTTCTGTTTCCTTGATATCCCGTTCTTTCTCCTGACGTTCTGTTTCCTTGATATCCCGTTCTTTCTCCTGATGTTCTATTTCCTTGATATTCTTGCTTATCGCTAATTTTATTTTCTTTTTTTTGATTTAGTTTATCACTATTTATATTTTTTTCTTCATTAATATCTTTTTCTTTATCCTCACTAGGATATTTTTTCTTGTTGTTAAATTGATTATCTATGTTACTCTCTCCTTTTGTATCTTTTTTCGATTTATAATTACTAAAATTATTTTGTAAATATGATTTTAAATTCTTAATTTCGGTATCTGTAAAAGCAGACATAGTTTTTTTTTCAATGTTCTGTTTCGACATAAATTTAATAAGCTCTTTTGTGGTTATATTTAATTCTTTTGCTAATTCATAAGTTCTCAATAATACCTCCTAACTTAAAATTTTCAGTTCCAAACTCTCATATATATCTTTTGGAATTTTACATTTGAAAGAACGTTCAAAACCTCTTGTTTTTAAAGATAACTTTAAACAATTTATATCATCACAAATATATGCACCACGTCCATCTAGTTTAGATGTAAAATCTATTTTAAACTCTCCATCTTTTTTTACTATTCTGATTAGTTTTTTTTTGCATTTCATTTCTTTGCAACCTGTACATTTTCTAGTAGGAAATTTTTTAGTAATCATATTTTCTTACCTAAAATTTAAGTCATCATCTTCTATATACCTGTAATCTATATAGGAATCGTTATAATTATTAAAATCATCATATTCGTCTATACTTCTATCTATATTTTCTACATCGATACTGTCTAAATCTATATCTTCATATGCAAGATTTATATCAGTTTCTAAGAAATCATCTCCAGGATATTCTTCATAATCATCATATTCATTTTCAATATCTTCTAATTGGTAAGTTTCTTGTTTATTAAATTCTTTTTTTGTTTTATTTGGTTTTTCAGTTTTTATGTTTTTTGTCGTTGTATCTTCCTTATTAATTATTTCTATTTCTTTATTTTCATCTAAATTATAATCATCAGTAGAAAAATCTGCATAAGCATTTTTATATGCATTCTCTAAATCTTCATTTTCTAAATCAGATTCTTTATCTACCTGTTTTACATATTCAGAAGACTTAGAATAATTGTATTCTAATTTTTGAATTTCTCTGTTGCTTTCCTTACCCATATAAAAATCTTCCATATTATACGTTTCATTTTCACTATTATTAGAATATTCGTCTTTATAAAAATTCTCAAAATCTTTATAAAAGTCTTCGTATATTTTATCATTTTGACTATCATCATAGCTTTTTATGTCTATTCTATATCCAGTAAGTTTTGCAGCAAGCCTAGCATTTTGTCCATCTTTTCCTATTGCTAACGAAAGTTGATGTTTTGGAACAGTAACTTTTGCTGTTTTTGTATCTTGGTCTATTATAACATCTAAAACCTTGCTAGGATTTAATGCTGATGTAATAAAGTTTTTTGGGTCTTCGCTCCAATTTATAATATCTATACGTTCACCTTTTAGCTCGTTTACAATTATGTTTACTCTAGAACCAGCAGGACCTACACAAGCACCAACAGGGTCTATATCTATATCGTTAGACATTACAGCTATTTTACTTCTAGTACCTGCTTCACGAGATATATTTTTTATTTCCACTATACCATCTTGTATTTCAGGTACTTCTTGTTCAAAAAGTTTTAATACAAGTCCCGGATGAGTTCTAGATACATTTATTATAACACCTTTGCTAGATTGTCTAACTTCAGTTACATAAACCTTTACTCTTTTGCTAAAAATATATTCTTCATTTGGCATTTGACCTTCTGCAGATAGATATGCTTCGTTTTTTCCAAGTGATAGTATTACACTATTTTTTTCTTTTCTTTCCACAATGGCAGTTATTACTTCTTTTTCTTTTTGTATATATTCGTTAAAAGTAATATCTCTTTCAGCTTCTCTTATTTTTTGTACTATTACTTGTTTTGCAGTTTGTGCAGCTATCCTACCAAAATCTTTTGGTTTTATAGGAATGTCTATAACATCACCAATTTGGTATATCATTTTTATTTCTTTCGCTTCTTCTAAAGAAATTTGTGCATTCGGGTCTTCAACTTCTAATGAAACTATTTTCTTTACAAAACAATTTATTTCACCCGTTTTTCTATCCATTAGTATTTTAAAATCATAGTTAGAGCCGTAATTTTTTTTACATGCAAAAACTAAAGATGATTCTATTGCTTCAAAAATAAGGTCTATATCTATCCCTGTTTCTTTTACAATCTGATTTAATGCTATTATTAGTTCTTTGCCTTCACCTCTCATAAAATTTCCTTTCTTTAGAATGTAATAGCTATTCTTACACTTGCTATATCTTTTTTTGTAAAACTATATATTTTATTGTTGCAGTTTATCGTTACTGTTTCGTTTTCGTATTTTTCTAAAATGCCTGTGTAAAGTTTTGAACCATCTAGCATTTTATAAAGTTTTACATCCACCTCACTACCAATATATAACAAGAAATCAGATTCTTTTTTAAGAAGCCTATTAATACCCGGCGAACTTACTTCCAATATATATGGGTCTTCTATAGGGTCTATTTCATCTAAATAATTACTTATATATTTGCTTATATATTCACAATCATCTATACTTACCCCATTATCTTTATCTATATATACTCTTAAATATAGATTTTTTCCTTCTTTTACCATTTCTATATCCCAAATTTTAATTTCTGAGACATTAAGGACAGGTTCTAGTATATCATATATTTTACTGATTATATCTTTATTTGTCATGTTCTCTTCTTTCTTTTGATATTATTTTAACTTCACCTAAACAAACAAGAAGAGTGGAGATTTCCCCACCCTTTGAATAATCATATCTAACTAACCAAAGTATACCATGTAACATACTTATTTGCAATAGTTAACTTAGAAAAGGGTTTTCAATTAGAAGCTATTTTAATATTTTCCAAATCCACTACCTGTAAAATCTATAGTCTTAAATTTGTGAATGGGTAGTACAGGTTTTAATACAACTTCACCATACGTTCTTTTTTTAGGTCTTTCTATTACTTTCATTTGTTTTTCTATTTCTTCTAAATTTTTTATTTTTTTATCTAAAGCTGATATATTTTGATTATAATTTTCTACTGCTCTGTTTAAATTATTTTTTGTTTGGTCATATTTACCCTCATAAGTTGTGTTTATTGTTTGTGTAAAATTGTTTATAAAAACTCTATCCAAATCTTTCAAAAAAGAATTTAAATCTAGCACAATATTATTTAATACAGACATAACTTCCATTTCTCCATCTAACCTAAGCCTTGCCGAAAAATCTCCTACTTTTATTTTCATTAAAAATTCATTTATACTTAATATATTAGATTTTTGTTTTGTTAGTAAATTATTTAGATATATTATTTTTTGTTTTGTATTTTCAAAAAAACTATTATTAAAATTACGTTTAATATCTACATTCCCAAGTTCGTCGTCTATTTCTTTCATTTTAAATAAAATACGTTCTAGGGTTTTGTTGTAATCTGAAAAATTAAATATATACCTAAAATCTTCATTATTTTCTATATATTCTATATTTTTAGACATTTCTATATTTTTTATGTTTTTTATAAGGTTTGTTATTATCTTTTTGTATGTTTCATCTAGTTTTATTATTTTTTGAGCCATTTCCCTTAATATGGTAAAATCTGTATTTAATACCTTGCCTTTTTTCAATGAGTCTATAACTTCTTCTAACTTTGAAAAATTCAAAATTAAACTGTTTAATTTTTTCTTACAAATAACAATACAAATAATAATTATTAATACGATAGTTAAAAATTGAAATAAGTTTAAAAAAAATATAATTCTGCTAGTTTCTTCAAAATATAATCTTATTTCTCTTGTATTTGAACTTATTCCTTCATATTCTGTTACACTGCCTAAATTTATTTCAAAATTTTGCAAATTTGTATTAAAAATATTTAACCTACTAGATATAAAAAACCAAGAAAACCCCAAAACAAAAATAGACAGTACTGAACATATAGTAATAGATTTCATAAATTTCAAATTAAAATCGGTCATTTGGTATCTCCTAAATAAAACATATTTACATATCACAATAAACGCAAGTTCACCATTACAATAAAATTATTATACAATTTACTAATATGTTAATCAAGCTATAAATATTGATTTAATCATAATAATATTTAATTTATAGTTTTTTTCGAAATTTTTTCGAAAAAAACACTAAAAAAATTTCTATAGACCCCTTACAATGATTTCTACATATGCTATAATAGATACATAAGCAAGAAAACGCAAGAAACAAAAGGGGGAGCAAATGACAGATACTAACGAAGGTAAACCGTTATTAAAACCTATGGAAATAACCAGAAAACAAATACATGGTATAGACGATATTTTAATTCTTAACTCACTCATGGAGTAACCATATGAATATAAAAAAAGAGCTTTATAAATCTTTTCACGGCAAAGATGTATATATATTTACACTTTCAAACAAAAATGGTATGAAAGTAAGTATAATAGAATATGGTGCTAGAATTACAAAAATTTTAGTACCTGACAACAAAGGAAACTTTGACAATGTTGTTCTTGGTTTAAACACATTAGAAGACTATATAAAAGATAAATCATATTTAGGTGCTATATGTGGTAGAACTAGTGGAAGAATTTCAAACGCTAGTTTTTCTTTAAATGGAAAAGTATACAATATAACAAAAAATGATAATGAAAACAATTTGCATGGTGGCACTTTAGGTTTTAGTGAAGTTTTTTGGGATGGAAAAGAAGGGCAAACAAAGGATACAGTTTTTGTAACATTTAATTATTTTAGTAGAGATGGTGAAGAGGGATATCCAGGTAATTTCAATATTTCTGTAAAATATATACTTGATGATGAAAATTGTTTAACTATAGAATATGATGGAACTACAGATAAACCTACAACAGCAAATTTAACAAATCATACTTATTTTAATCTTGAAGGTATTAGTGCATATAATACAATTTGGGAACATGAATTACAATTCAAATCTTCTTACTTTGCAGAAGTTGATAATAATTTGTGTCCAACTGGAGAACTAATATCATTAAAAAATCATCCTTTTAACTTTAGCAAATTAAAGAAAATTGAAGATATTTTTAATAATAATTCTGATATAGAAGGTATAGATAATGGTTTTTTACTAGACGAAAAAGAAATAATTCTTTTGCATAGACAAACAGGTAGAAAATTGAGTATAATTACAGACAAACCTGCTGTCGTTGTATATACTGGAAATAATATACAACAACCATTTACATATGCTGGTATTTGTCTTGAAGTACAGGCATTACCAGATGCCATAAATCATAAAAATTTTGGCTCTATTGTAATAACAAAAGAAACAGGGTACAAATCTAATACGAAATATATTTTTAGCAATATAAACTAATTTTAAATAAATGAGAGGTAATAAATGGAAGATAGAGTAGAACTAAATAGAAATTTAGCACAAATGTTGAAAGGTGGAGTTATAATGGATGTAACAACACCAGAACAAGCAAAAATAGCACAAAATGCTGGTGCTTGTGCAGTAATGGCACTTGAGCGTATACCGGCTGATATAAGAGCTGCAGGTGGTGTTAGCCGTATGAGCGACCCCCTTATGATAAAAGAAATACAAAATGCTGTAACAATACCAGTAATGGCTAAAGTTCGTATTGGACATATAACAGAGGCAAGAATATTAGAAGCTATAGAAATAGATTATATAGATGAAAGTGAAGTACTATCACCTGCAGATGATGTATACCATATAGATAAAACTAAATACAGCGTTCCTTTTGTTTGTGGGGCTAAAGATTTAGGAGAAGCACTTAGAAGAATTGTGGAAGGTGCCAGTATGATAAGAACAAAAGGAGAGCCGGGAACTGGTGATGTTGTACAAGCTGTACGCCATATGAGAGCTATAATGGCAGAAATACGTCGTCTTACTTCTATGAGTAAAGATGAGCTTTACAATGCTGCAAAACTTATGCAAGTACCTTACAATTTGGTAGTAAATGTTGCTCAAAATGGAAAATTACCAGTAGTTAATTTTGCTGCGGGTGGTGTTGCAACCCCAGCCGATGCAGCACTTATGATGGAGCTTGGTGCAGAAGGTGTTTTTGTAGGTAGTGGTATATTTAAAAGTGGTAATCCAGAGCAGAGAGCAGCAGCAATAGTAAAAGCTGTAACGAATTATAAAGATTATAATATTTTAGCAAATGTATCTGAAGGTCTTGGAGAAGCTATGGTAGGAATAAATGAAAACGAAATACAATTAATAATGTCCGAGCGTGGTAAATAGTGATAGGGATTTTAGCATTACAAGGTGCTTTTATAGAGCATAAATATATACTAGACAATTTGTCTGTAGAGAGTTTTGAAATACGAAAACTTTCAGATTTAAATAAGAAGATGTCTGGTGTAATTTTGCCGGGTGGAGAAAGTACAACTATTGGCAAACTTCTTTTAGATTTAAATATGTTTATTCCACTACAAGACAAAATAAAAAATGGTCTACCTTCTTTTGGAACTTGTGCAGGTGCTATACTACTTGCAAAATACGTAGAAGATGGAACCCCTAGTCTTGCTACAATGGATATAAAAATAAAGAGAAATGCATACGGTAGGCAACTAGGCAGTTTTTTTACAAAAGATAAATTCGATGATGAAATAATACCAATGTCTTTTATAAGAGCACCTTTGATTACAGAAGTAGTAGCTGGTAATATTTTAGCAACTGTAAATGATGATATAGTAGCTGTAAAACAAAATAATCAGCTTGTAACAACTTTTCATCCAGAATTGAAAACGGATTTTGTACATAAGTATTTTTTGAATACTATTGTACAAAGATAAAAAAGTATTCCTACTAATATAATATTTAGTAGGAATACTTTAAATTTTACAAAAATATTGTCATCAGTATTTTTTATATAAGGATATTATTTTTTAATTAGTCTCCTCTTGTTATACGTCCACTGTTTAACCAAACATAAAATTCATTATCACCACTAAACTCTATGTTCCATTTCCATTGATTTCCCTCTCTCTCTAAGTACATATAACGGAAAGTTGCTGTTATACCTTGTGCATTTAGATGGTCAACTACCATTCTTACTGCTTGTGTAGCTGATATAGCAGGGTTTGTTGGTGCACCAGCATGGCTTGGTGAACGTGGAACGATATTTGTAGGCATTACAGTTCCACCTGTTCTATTTGGTTGGTTTGTAGATGACTGTCCTGGAGTTGATTGGTTATGTGCTGGATAATTTGGCGATGATGAGCCATCTCCACCACCACTTGTTAAGTGAACCGTGTTTGTGGATGCCTCCCATGTAACCGTATGACCTAAAGCACGTGATATATCAGCTACTGGTAAATATGTCCTGCCGTTGTATATAAATGGTTCATTTTCTAGTGTTTGTACTTGACCATTTATAGCTACTCTTATATTGTTAAAAGTTACTGCTATGTTGCGTGTAACAGGTTGTGCATAAAGTGTTACTGTACCTATAAATAATGTAGCTATGCTACCTATTGCTATACCTTTTAATTTATCTTTGTTCATGTTTTCATTCTCCTTTTTATATTTTAATATTTTTTATGATATTTTAAAATTTTGGTCTATCTCCACCAACTATCGTGGTAAACCACACGACCAGTTCTTGCGTCTACATATATGCTATGCATTATATTTTCAAACATTACTTCTACATCCCATGCAAAACCTGCACCACCTACCCATATTTCAAAGCCTAAATCTGGACCTATTGCGGTACCACCACCCGTTCTCTCTAGTGCTATGTTTACTGCCTGAGCACTGTCTATACTTATACTAAACCATGACCATATAACAAAACCAAGTATTAACACTGTTGCTACAGACAATGAGATTATTACATTTTTAATAATTTTCATTGCTCTATCTTTTGGAATACTGCTAGATATTTTTTGAATTTTTTCTGTTTTATCCATACACTTTGTATTTATCCTCCTTTTTTTAAGCTTATTTTCGATTTAAACAAATCGCCGTCTATTTCTATCTTAAATATACCTTGCTGGGTTCCTATCAAATTTTGTACTATAGAAAGACCAAGCCCACTACCCTCACTTGTACGTGATACATCACCACGTACAAAACGTTCCAATAGTTCATCGCTATTTATGTTTAACTCATGATTACTTATATTTTTTATGGTTAGGTTCACATAATTGTAGGTAAAATCTACATCTATATAAACACGTGTATTGGGTACACTATATTTACATACATTTGTAATTAAATTTTGTATACATCGCCATAAAAGTTTGCCATCTGCATTCACAAAAGCATTTTCTACAAGATTTAGTCTGAAATCTAATTCAGAGGCTTCTATCTGCCCTGTCATTTCTGCTATTGCCTGTGTTACGAACAACGATAGGTCAATTTGAGTTAGTTCAGCCACTATGTTGCCAGACATTATTTTTGATGCCTCAAATAAGTCGTCTACTAGTGTACTTAACCTGCATGCTTTTTTGTGTAGTACGTTTATATAATTCGGTGCTTCTGGGTGGGACAATCCTTGTTTTAGTAGTAAATCACTGTAGTTTATTATACTTGTTAGAGGTGTACGAATATCGTGTGAAACATTTGTAATAAGCTCTGTTTTCATCCGTTCGCTTTTAAGTTGCAGTTCTATAGAATTTTCATTTTCTTTCTGCATCTTATATCTATGCAGATTAATTGCTATTATAGTTATTACAGCAATTGGTATACTAAACCATACAACTGGTATTACCCCTATTGCTATAATAAATCCACTGATAATTGCTGAAACAGTGCTTTCGTCGTATTTTTTCATATTTTTTCAATTTTGTATCCGATTCCCCAAACAACTTTTATATATCGTGGTTCTTTAGGGTTTATTTCTATTTTTTCACGAATACGGCGAATATGTACCGTTACCGTGCTACCACCACTTATACTATCTTCATTCCAAACTTTTTCGTATATCTCATCTATAGAAAATGTTCTACCCAAGTTTTTAATAAGTAGTAGTAATATTTTATATTCTATGCTTGTTAAATGTACCTCTGTACCATATACGGTTACAGTTTTGTTTGTGTTATCTAGGGTTAAATCACCTATCGTATATGTTTCATTTGTTTTATCTGTTGCCACATTTCCAAGTATAGTGTAACGTCTAAGTGTACTTTTCACCCGTGCAATTAACTCCAAAGGATTAAAAGGTTTTGTTATATAATCGTCTGCACCCATATTAAGTCCTAATATTTTGTCTGTATATTCTGTTTTTGCAGATAACATTATAATAGGTATATTTTTGCTTTTTCTTATTTCTAGTGTTGCACCTATACCGTCTAGCTTTGGCATCATCACATCCATTATTATTAAATGTGGTTCGTTCTTTTCTATTTCTGCAAGTGCCTGTATACCGTCATTTGCATATGTGCAATTATAACCCTCGGTTGTTAAGTATATACCTATTGCATTTGCTATGTCCGGGTCATCATCCACTACTAGTATATTAAATGTTATATTTGCATCATCCCCCACTTATTTTTGATACTTGATTTATTTGATATGTATATAGTATAAAGCAAAATCCTTACAAAATAAAGTACATATTTATTAAGAAATTCTTAATAAATGAAAGTCTTAAAAAAAGTCTTTATTTTTGTAATTTCTGATATTTCGATTTACAATATTAGATTTACAATATTCCATATATAATATTGAAATAGAATAAAATTCGGTGAAAATACATGTTTTCACTTATAAAGAATGAGTATAGATATACTTGACATAAAAATACATAAATAGTATAATAATATTGTAGTCATAATTCACTAAAAAAAAAAAAAAAAAAAAAAAAAA
>WRGD01000076.1 GCA_009787355.1 Defluviitaleaceae bacterium
TAGCTTAGCTTAGCTTAGCTTAGCTTAGCTTAGCTTAGCTTAGCTTAGCTTAGCTTAGCTTAGCTTAGCTTAGCTTAGCTTAGCTTAGCTTAGCTTACAAAATGTTATAAATCATTTTCATAAATATACTATATATCAATGTAAACAACAATGAAAATTTATTTCAAAAGGAGGGAAAAAGTAATGAAAATTAAACCATTAGGAAAAACAACAGGCGAACAAATAGGCGTTCCTTGGATGTAAAATATTATTTTGAGAGGAAAACGTATGACAAAAATCGTGAAATATTCACTACTAGCCATTGAAAAAGGTATTAACATTCAAAAGGGACAAAAATTGTTAATACGTTCAAGCGTTGATAATGCTAATTTTGTTAGAACACTTTCAGAGTTAGCTTGGAAAAAAGGTGCTAAAGATGTTATAATTCAATGGTTTGACGAACAAATTAATAGACAACGTTATTTATACGGTGAGATTGATATTTTCGGAGTAAAAAATAAATGGTTTGTTGAGTATATTAACAAGATAGTTGAAGAAGATTATCAAGTTTTAACTATTTATTCAGGAAATCCAGAAATTCTTAAAGATATTGACCCAGATAAAACAACAAAGGAATTTAGTGTACTCTCAAAAATAGCTAAACCTTTTTCAGAAAAAATAATGAATAATAAAATTCAATGGTGTGTACTTTGCGTTCCTTCTCCCGAATGGGCTATAAAAGTATTCCCAAATGCTGAAAATTCAGAAAAAGCTATTGAACTTATGTGGGACGCTATCTTCAAAATAAACTTAATAGACGATAACGACCCATTTGAAAATCTATCATCACAAACTAAAAAAATACAAGACTATAACTTCAAATCATTAACTTTCAAAAATAGCTTAGGTACAAATTTAGAAATAGGTTTACCTAAAGGACACACTTGGGTTAGTTGTTGTGAAACAGCTAAAACAGGCAATACCTTTATAGCTAATATTCCATCATATGAAGTTTTCACAGCCCCACATAGAAATGAAGTAAACGGAATAGTATATTCTACAAAACCATTAATCTATATGGGTAATATAATAGACAAGTTTTGGATTAAGTTTGAAAAAGGACAAGCTATAGAATACAAAGCAGAAGTAGGCAATGAATTCTTAGAAAAAATGATAACACTTCACCCAAATGCAAATTTTTTAGGAGAAGTAGCACTTGTACCACATTCAAGCCCAATCTCAAAACTAGGATTATTATGGTATAATACTATTTATGATGAAAATGCAAGTTGCCACATAGCCCTAGGTAATGGGTACTCATCTACACTACCTTTAGTAGAGAACCTTTCAGAAGAAGAGAAAATGGAACAAGGTTTAAATCAAAGCATAAGCCACAACGATTTTATGATAGGTTCAGAATGTATGAACATAGTAGGAAAAACAGAAGACGGAAGAGAAATTCAAGTCTTTAAAAATGGCGAATGGGCTATTTAAGTAAGTAAATTTTTAATTTAAGCACCAAAGTTTTTAAAAACTTGGTGCTTATTTTGGGACTACTTCACAAGTTTTACATAACAATAAAAAAACAAGGAGAACTAAATCAAAATGGAAGAGTTAGACAAAAGAATAGCTATTATATCCAACAAATACGACAAGAAAGAAACAATTAAAAAAACATGGGAAGAACAACTTTCCCAAACTATAGAAGAAATAAGAAGTTTACATATAGAACTGGATAGGGAAAACACCGAATTAGAACAGTTATCTTTTTTTAATGATAGCTTTTCAGTTTATATGCCCAAAGATTTTAAAGAAGTTCCGTTGGAGATTAAAAAACAAAAATATCAATACGAACAAAGACCCCAAATAATATACCAAAATAAGAAAGGTACAGTTAATATAGGATTTTCTGTTGCCGAAATAGCAGAAACCAAAGAAGAACTAATTAACCTACGTAATGGAATGAAAAATTCTTTTGTTTCCGTTAGCCCTTCATCAAAAATTTTTGATACAGGTGATTTTACTATAAATGAAAATCACATAGCTTATTATACCTTTAATAGTTATGCAGTAGGTGGGCAAATGTTTAACCTTATATTTATAGCTTTTTTAGGTAGCAAAGGTGAAGATAAAAATAAATTTTTAATATGTAATTTAAATTGCCTACAAAAAGACATGGAGAAGTTTAAACCATTCTTTTATGGCTTTATGAACACTATAGAAATAAAAGAAGTTACTTCTGCTAAAGAAGAAACCGAACTTATGGAAGAAGAACAAGAAGAAACTCCAATTGAAAAACAAATATTTATACCAACTGATGAAAAGCTAAAAGAGCGAGTATTTTTTAAAAAAGAAAATCTTTTAAATTTATCTATAATAAAAACTTTTAAAGTTGAAATAGGAAGTAACTATAACGATATGCTTAGAAAGAATGAAGGAGTATATATTGACGTTTTCATTTGCAAAAACGAATATGGCGAAACTCCGCTAAATAACATTTATGCTTTAAATGAAGACGGTGAAATTTGTTGGACTGTTCAAAGTGAACAAACTAGGGTTGAAAAAACAAACTATTCCCCTTTTATTAAAGGTGGCATTAGAGCAAAAGACCACATATACGCTGTTGATGAAGATAATTCAATTTATACAATAAGTACAAATAACGGTGAAATCCTTACTAAAGAAGTAAGAGGCAATAAACTATTTGGTACTGTAATCAAATAAGGGAGCTTAAAAAACATGAATGATAACTTTCTACTGTACGGCGACTTAACTGTACAAGGCTTTGAAGAGTTAAGAATAGACGTGCTTAAAATAGAACAAGAAATAAACGAACACGCAATTCTAACTATTACAGGCGTGTTTGAGAGTGAAGACCCAAAATCATCACTTGAAAACATAGCTTTAAACAAAACAATAAAAGTGATGAAAAAGAATATACCAGTTTTTACAGGCATTATAACAATTAGTACGGCTACAGAACCTAGAAAAGTTGTACACGTTGAAATAACGGCTTTATCTCACACTTTCAACATGGATATTGAATTAAAAAGTAAGTCTTTTCAAGATAAAACAATGGCTTACGACAGTGTATTCAAAGAGATAGTAAGCCAATATCCAAATGGAAACCATATGGATAAAATAACAAATGGTAAAGTAATAGAAAAGCCAATAATCCAGTACAAAGAAACAGATTGGCAGTTTCTAAAACGTGTAGCTAGTCATTTTAATACTAGCTTAGTACCAAACGTAACAGGAGAAGGAGCAAGGTTTTTTGTAGGCTTGCCCGAAGTAGATAAAGGAGAATTATTGTCAACGGTTTATAGCCAAAAAGCAAACTTTGAACTCTACAAAAGATTATCACCAGAAACAGAACTTTCACCGTTAGACTGTATTCGCTTTGAAGTTAATACACACCAAATATACGAACTTGGAGACAAAGTAACTTTTAACAACATACCTCTATACGTAATAAAAACTGTTTATGAATATGAAAATTCTGTAGTACATAACAAATGTATATTATCAACTAAAAAAGGAGCAGGGAAAATATACGTTCCAAACTGGAATATATCAGGCTGTTCTATCTTTGGTAAAGTATTAGACACGGCAAGAGACCACATAAAAATACACCTAGAAATAGACGCAGAACAAGACATAAGCACTGCTTATTGGTATCCATACGCTACAATGTATGCTTCAAGTGGTGAAACAGGGTGGTATTGTATGCCCGAGATAGACGACACAGTAAGACTATATCACCCCGAAAATGAAGAAGGAAGAGCAATGGCTATAAATTCTTTAAAACCACACGACCCTAACGAAGACGTGGAAATCTTAGACCCCCAACATAGAATGGTAGACCCAGACGTTAAATATTTAAGAACAGTGTTCGGAAAAGAAATAAAATTCAGACCAGACGGAATAGATGTAATAGCAAAAGATGGAACGGTTTTTCTAACAATGAACGACGACGGAACAGTAATTTTAAACACGGAAGACAAAATGTCTTTCACAGCTACAAACGACATTAGTATTAAAGCCAAAAATATTAATGTAGAGGCTACAGAACATATTGTAATAAAGTCCGAAAAAGGTAGCAAAGTGGACATGAAAAAAGATATAATATTAACTGGCAAGGAGATTAAAACAATAGATGGGTAAAACAATGATGAACATAGGAGGTGTTTATTTTTGATTACACTCTCTTTATTTGCGATAGGAGCCATAGCTGCTGTAACTCTTGCAGTAGTTGCTGTTGCTACTGCACCTTTATGGACACCAGCTGTGGCAAGTGTGGTAACCGATATTGTAAACACTACAGTAGATTTTGTTGCAGACGTGGTGGAAAATAAAATTATTACAGTAGCTACAATTGGAAAAGCTATTTTGGCTAGTATGGATACTACTATAGATAACGCTGAAGGTTACATGGAGTTTATAGATAGAGATTTAAATGCTACTTATGCTACTGCGTTGGCAGGCAGTATTGCAGGTGCAGGCTCTATAAGTGGAGAATTACGAGGTAATTTAGCTGAAAGTAGAGATGCCAACCTTGAAAATGCAAGAAGTGAGGCGGCAGCACTAACATTAGCTAATACGGGAAATAATAGAACTACATTTATTTATAGAAAAGGTAGTGGAAATGCTACAAATTTGACTCCAAGAGAGAGGGACACAACAGGTCTATCATTTTCTCTAACTCCTCCTACAGACACATCATTTACAGTAACTACAATGGAACTCATTAATGCAACTGGTGTTCTCGTAGCCATAAAGGATGGACGCGATCATGTATCTGTAAGACCAGTAGACATGGCACAAATGCCAGTATGGATAGCTTCACGACCAAATGCTCTAAATGACCCCCATGAATATACACAAATTTTGCAAAATATTACTTTTAAAGTTAGATAAAGATACTACAAATTATTTAGGAGAAAGAAACTATGTATGAAAAAAATTTAAGAAATTTAATACCTAAAGATAAGTTTGACAATAGCAATATAGAAAAATTAATGATGTTACCAGAAGAAGATTTGAAACAAATTTTACCAGAATTAATATTATGGATAGCGGATTTCAATTGGCCTATAGCGATAGAATTAATCCCAATACTAATAAAATATCCAAATAGTATATTGCCAATTATTAAAAAGAACTTGCAAGCTTCAGAAGAAGATGCAGAACTTAAAAATTATATAATATTAAAACTTATACCCGAATTACCTAAAAAATATCAAGATATGTTGATAAAAGATATTGAGAGAATTTATAAAGAACCAACAAGCATTGAAATTGCTGAAGAAGTTAATGAAATTGCTTTAAACTATCTTAAAAATAAGAAATAACAATGAAAGAACAAATAAAATACTGTATGGAATTTACTAATGAGGAAATTATAAAACTTTTAGTAACTCCATTAAAAAAATACCCACAGCTTGATATCCGTTTTTTATCGGAGGAACATACTGAAATTACAGAAAATTCTTCTGAAAAAATAAAATACTTTGTTTTAGATGGAAATAAAGAAAATTTATATTTTGTGTTTCACGGACATTTAACAAATTTATTTGTAGAAAATGAAAAATTTATGTTTATTGACAATAGAGCTAAAAAAAAATTTACAGAAAGTGATTTATATGGAGAAATATTTTATGAAGGTATACTCTCTAATAAAACTAACAAAGAAATCCTAGAGTTACTGCTAAAATTTATAGAAATCCTTATAGGAACTACAAAAATTGAAGTTGCAGAAGTTAAAGCTTCAGATAAAAAAGATGAAAATGATTTTTTTATAATTGATTTTATTATAAAAATATGGAATGATACAAGAAAAAAAGAAACAATCACTATAGAAAACATAACGTTCATAGTTAACGGTGATTAACCCATGATAGACAACGAAAACAACGAAAACAAAAAACCTACCCTAAGAGGCTATGTTCCAACAGACAAAAAACAATTTTCAGAGAAACAAATACCCATATTAAAAAAAGCACAGCTTGAAATACAATGGCTTTTAGATAAAGACTATCCTATTAAAAATGCTATTAAATTTGTCTGCGACCATTACATGATTTCTACAAGGCAAAGACTAGCACTTTTAAGAGCAACTGCACCAACTTTAGCAATTAAAGAACGAAAAAATAAACAAGCTACTAACCTAGAAAATAAAACTCTCCACATTGACGGTTTTAATTTAATAATAACTTTAGAAGTTGCTTTGTCGGGTTCACCAATAATAAAATCTATGGACTGTGCGGTTAGGGACTTAGCAGAAATTAGAGGAACATATCGCCTAATAGACAAAACAGACATTGCTATAGACTTAATTGCAAATAAACTAAAATCTATGAAAGTTTATTCAGTAGTCTTTTATTTAGACGAACAAGTTTCAAATACTGGTAGACTAAAAGCTAAAATATTAGAAAGACTACAAAATTTAAAAGTATCGGTTGAGATTATAAAAAATGTGGACAAGGTCCTTAAAAATAAAGACTATGTTGTAACTTCAGACGCTATGATAATCAATGAGTGTACTAGTTGGGTAAACTTAGCTAATGATATTATTTCAGAAAGTATCAATAACGTATACTATATAGACTTAGGATAACTTACAAAAAGGAGGTAACCTCCACACAATGACAAGAACGGAGGCAATAAAGCATTTTAAAGAAAAATACGTAAGTAAATTTCATACACAGAGAATAACCAAAATAAAAAATTATATAAAAGAAAATCAAGCCAAAATTGAAAGTGAGATTGCAGAAACTTTTAAAAACTTATTTGTTTCTATTCCCGAAACAGACAAAGAAGTAGCATTTATAAATTGCTGTATTTTAAGAACTAGCTTTAAAAATGGCGGTTCGGTGTTCCTGCTAAGTGCTTATAACAACAAATGGTTTTTAGATAAAAATCCAGTAGAACTTTATTATAATGCACCATGGTTATGGAATGAACTACATGAATTTCAGAAAGATATAACTGTAGAGGCTAAAAAATACGTAGGAAAGATTAAAAAGTTAGACATAGAAAAAATCAAATTTGAAAAAGTGAAAGACTATCAAAACCTTATATTACCTATTTTTAGAAATTCCATAGAAAAGGCTACACAGCTTGAAGAATATAAAAATCTCAAAAAATATCATTTTGTTTCTGTGAGAATGGGTGAATATTATGACAATACAGAAAGCATATATTTTGAAAATAATACAGAAATGAATATAGATAAAGTTAAACCGCTTTTAAAACCCAAAAATGAAAATTATACAGCATATAGACACTATAAAAACTTAGACTTGTCAAAATTAGATTTTAGCGAAATTAATTTTGCATACACAAGGTTTGAAAACATAGATTTTAGCGAAAGCATAATGAAAAACTGTTTTCTAATAGGCACTAAATTTATAAACTGTAATCTAACGAACACAATATTTGAAAATTCTGTTGTAAACTTAGACTTTAAAAATAGCCAAACCTTAATGCTTTCTCTTTCAGAAACTCAAAAAGGACAAATAAGATGGGTATAACAAAATATTTTAGAATTATAGAAGATAAAAGTATAGAAAACAGACCAAAAATTCTTGGTTTTAAAAGCACTTTTAAAAAAGCTGAGTATTTGGAAAAAGAGAATACCATAATCTATGTAAAGTCAACAGGTAAAGAGATAGAGTATACGGATTATTTAGACAAAACATTACTACTAGTAAGTGATGAGTTTAAAGAAGTAGTCAAAATGTATAACAAAGATTATATATATAAAACAGTAGCCTTACAAGAAGAAAATACAACAAATCAAAAAATTTATTGGACTATAGAAATGCCCTCAGAAAATAAATGCCTAGCTACCTCTACTACATTTAACCCACATGGTATTTTGGATAGAATAGTTATAAATAATGAAAAAGCAGAAGGATTAACATTTTTTCGTTTGGAAAATAAACTGTGGAACACATATATTGTAAACTTAAAATTAGCAGAAAGTTTGTTAAGAAGAAATCTACAGGGCTTTGAGATTGAAGAATTACAACATATATAGACATTAATATAGTTTTAATTTGTTTTGTCTATTTAAAAATCTCCCTTCCCCCCTATGATACAAATTAATTAATTTTTTTCAAAGAATATCCTACAAACAAATAACTGAGAAGAGGTAAAATGCAAAACGTAATAGAAGATAAAAGCGACTTGTCCGAATATGTAGTAAACGGTGCAACTACAAAATGTACTTTAGGAACTGCTAAGTCAAAACTACTTATGCCGATGTCCCACGGAGTATTTTTAAAAGACAAGCCACAATGTAACGTAGGTGATAGAATACCTATTAAAAATATTCTTCCCTTTGGGAACTGCACAATATCAAGCCCTCCCCCACCCTGTGTTCCCGTTACTCCTGCACCATGGGCAAATAAAAAAGATACTACACTATCAATAAATGACCAAAAAGCATTATTAAAAAACGCTAATTGTTTTTGTGCTATAGGTGGCACAATCTCTATTGAAGATAGTGGGCAATAAAACTATAAATTTGAAATAGTTTAAAAAAACAAACTATTTTTAAAAATGCCCAAGTATTACTTATATCACACATAATCTTGGCTAATGTACATGGTAGTTCTCAGTAGTTTTAAAATTAACGTTAGAACATTGTTTTTTACAAAACAACTAATATTACCAATTTAAAAGAGGTATGCTATATGACAGCAATCACGAGAGATAAAATAACCTTAAAATGCCACTATCCCATATGGGATTTTTATGATATAGAAATAAATCACAAAGTAAACGAACATACAAAACTAAAAGTAGAGGCACTCTTGAAATGGACTAACTTAGAACAACTAAGCAAAGTAATATATACAGTAAAAGAAGAAGATGAAATACAAGTTACAATACAAAATAACGAAGGCGATACCGAAATACTATTCACTGGTGTTCCCGTAAAAGTTGATGTACAAACAAAACGACATGAAGGAATTTTAATTTTAGAATGCTACTCTGCTACTTACAACATGGATATGAGAGAAAGTAGCCGTTCTTTTCAAGATACTTCTATGGAATATAGCGATATGTTTAAATTCGTTATGAACCACTACCCCAACGGTTCTTCTAAAAATACAGGTGCAAAAGGCAAAACAATAAATAGACCAGTTATACAGTACAAAGAAACAGACTGGCAATTTTTAAAGAGAATGGCAAGTGAAGTAGGAACAGTTTTAACACCCGACATAACGAGTAAAGACCCTAAATTATGGCTTGGCATTCCCGAGAAAAATAAATCAATAAACATAGGTGCAGAAAAACCACTAAGAAGACTAAATGCCGCAACTTTAGAGCAAGAAAAACACTTTTACTATGAAACTACAATACCAAACGAACATATAAAAATCGGAGACGAAGTTAATGTTTTAGGCGACAAAGTAATAGTTACTGAGGCAACTTTTAAATATAAAAAAGATGATAATGTTTTACGTAACTTATACCGATTAGAATTACCACCAAAAAGAAAATGGTACGGAAATGAAAGAGTAAGAGGGATAAGCATAGAAGGTAAAGTGATAGACGTGAAACTAGACCACGTAAAACTACACTTATATATAGACCCAGAGCAAGCAAAAGAAAAAGCGTTTTGGTATCCGTGCAAAGCGGAGGCAAATAATGTTTGGTACGTAATGCCCCACCTAGACGAAAGAGTTAATTTACATATAACCGATATAAAAGAAAATAGCTTATGTATGACTGAAACACGTGGAACAAAAAAGCAAATGGGAACACCTAGAAGTCTATCAAAACCTACAGAAAAATATATGTTAACAAAATGGGACAAGCAACTAGCCCTACACGAAGAAGATATAGAATGGGATATACAACCAATCAATATACTAATGACAGAAGAAAGTGTGTTTATAGAAAGTACCAACAAAATAACAATAGAAACAGATACAGAGTTGAACATAGGTAAAACAGAGTTCGTATACTTTGAGAACGGAGAAAAGAAAGTTAGGATAGAAGAAACGAAGAACATAACATTTGAGGCTGAAGAACTAGTAACGTTTCAAGTAAGTTCAACCGAAAGTGTTATTGAATTAGACGAGTATAATAAAATTCATTCCCTTAAAGAAGTTAAAAAGTACGGCGGGCATTCTGTTCCTAGTCCTATTGTTGATAAACGGTAATCTAAAAAAAGTACATAAGCCTTTAAAATCCTTATGCACTTTAGCAGAATTAGCAGAATTAGCAGAATTAGCAGAATTAGCAGAATTAGCAGAATTAGCAGAATTAGCAGAATTAGCAGAATTAGCAGAATTAGCAG
>WRGD01000077.1 GCA_009787355.1 Defluviitaleaceae bacterium
TACGAAATTATTGCTTACGAAATTATTGCTTACGAAATTATTGCTTACGAAATTATTGCTTACGAAATTATTGCTTACGAAATTATTGCTTACGAAAATCATTTTACAATTTTATTTATATTTTGTCAACATTTTTTTTCGAACTTTTATTTACAAATTAAAATTTTTATAGTTTTATAGTATATTTTACGATATAATAAATATATTCACCTACTGTTAATTCTGTAGGAGCAATAGCGGTCTTAGAAGTTGGTAAATGGTACTTCGTTAAAGACATAGGAAATGATAGTAGTTTCTTTATATTATTTAAGACCTTTATAGGCTGTGATTAAAAAAAAGCTAACTAATTTTTAAATTAGTTAGCTTTTTTTTGATTAGAAAGTAAAAATTGTAAAATTAAAGTTGATATGCAGTTTTTGAAAGAAATCAAAACACAGAAGTAGCAGAAAGATAATTTTTTAATAAATAAATATATTACTAAATATTTGTAACAAAAACGTAATAAAAAAAATTAACTCTACACCCTGACAACGCTTAGAATTTATGGTATAATATTATATAATAAAAAACAAGGAATTAATATTCATGATGAAGAAACCAAATGACTTGCTACAAAGCAATAACTTTAACGAACTACCACTCCTAAACCAAAACTTGATTTAATTTTCAAGCTTATTTTTGGTAATAAGAATAACATTGATATATTAAAAAGTTTTCTTATGGCTGTACTATCTATACCAGAAGAACATTATGTTAGTATAACTATAATAGACCCTCAGAGCAGGACGGAAAAACGAGATGATAAATTTAATATAATAGACCCTCAGAGCAGGACGGAAAAACGAGATGATAAATTTAATATAATAGACGTAAAACTAGAGCTTGTAAATGAGATAATAAACATTGAAATGCAAATGTGCGTTAAACCATTTATGGAAGACCGAATATTGTACGGACTAGCTAAAAATATAACTAACCAAAAGTTTAGCGGACATAATTATAAGCTAAAGAAAGTTATTGCTATTCTTATAACGGATTATATGCTAATTAAAGAACATAATAATTACAACGACGCTTTTGGTCTAATAAGTAAAGAAACAAAACATACTTTTAATGAAAATATAGAAGTGTATACATTGGAATTACCAAAGTTACCAGAGCAAGAAGAAAATACTCTAAGTTGGAAATGGTTAAAGTTTATAAAATCTGAAACATTGGAGGACTTTGAGATGATAGCAGAAAAGTTACCAGAAATAAAAAAAGCAGTAGGGATATTGAAAGAGTTAAGTGCAGATGAAGAAACAAGGTTACTAGCACACCAAAGAGAAATGGAACAGTGGCAATACTGGGCTGCTATGGGGGGTTCTAAAGAACAAGGTATCGAGATAGGTATTAAACAAGAGAAATTAGCTCTAACTAAAAAAATGCTGCAGGCAAACGAACCAATAGAAAAAATAGAAGCGTATACAGGTTTAAGCATAGAAATCATAAAGAACTTAGAAACTATAGAAAGGCAGTAACCCTGCCTTACATACTGCAAAAAATATTATAATAACTCAAGGTGAGAATATATTATGAAAACAATAACAAGCAAGTTAGTAAAAACAACAACAGCTTTTTTCCTAGCTGCTCTAAATAGATATATAGGAGACCCTATAGAGCGTGATGAAGCAGTAATGCTTGATACCCCCTATGATAGTAAACGGCTCTACAATGGTACCACTTAGGTTTGTAGCTGAACATAAATATATTCACCTAACGTTAAATTCCCATTTGACTTTTTTAAATACTTGTGTTAGAATATTTTTTGAGCTTAAGAGTCGCTTTACTTTTAAGTTTTCGGGTATAAATGGATTAGGAAGTCCCACTTCTTCCAAAAGCTCTAAGAATGTTTTAGTACCTGAAAAGCTAACAAGCTTCTTGTACCTTTACCAAGCTCTACTATGATTCTCCTGTTTTTCAGCCCAAAAGTATAAAGCTACTACTTGAGCTAAACAGTAATCAATATAGTAGAAAGGGTAGTTATAAATATGAAGCTGACCTTGCCATGCTCTTCCTTCTCCATAGAAAGGGGAGTTGTCTAAGTCTAACCACGGTCTATACTTTGATTCTAAACTTAACCAAGATTTATTTATTTCTTCTATGCTCATTTCTGGTTTCTCGTAAATTCCATGTTGGAATTCATCCACAATTGAGCCATAAGCTATGGATACTAAAGCTTTTTCTAAATGGCTTTCATAATATTTGTCGGTATCTTTACCAAAAAAGCCATTCATCCAATCCCATGTAAAAAACTCCATAGACATTGAGTGTATCTCGGCTATGTCGAAAGTATAATTTTGCAAAATAGTTGGCATAATATCTTTAGACATAAAACTCGCAAAAGCATGACCCGCTTCATGGGTTAAAACAACAACATCTGCTGCGGTGCCATTGAAATTAGCGAAGATAAATGGCATTTTATAATGTGTTAGAGTATAACAATAACCTCCAACATTTTTACCTTGGCGTGTTGTAACATCTAACAATTCATTATCTAACATCATGTTAAAAAATTTACCAGTAAGAGGGTCGAGTTCCTCGTACATCTTTTTAGTGTGTGCTAGTAATTCTTGTTCTGTTCCAGTAGGTGCAGGGTTTCCGTCTAAATATTTGAAATTGGCATCATATATTTTAAGACTGTCAACCCCAATTCTTTTCGCTTGCATTGCTTTAAGCTTTGTAATAACTGGAACGATATGTTCCAAAACGCCCTTGCGAAATTCTGCGACCATTTTGCTATCATAACAATTTCTTTTTCTTCTGTAGTAAGCAAGTTCTACAAAATTTTCATAGCCTAGCTTTTTAGCTATGTTTGTTCTTAGCTCTTTTAGTTCAATAAAAATGTTATCGAACTTTTCTTTATTTCCTAAAAACCAATTAGCAATAGCATTTGAAGCATTTTTACGTACATCTCTGTCTTTGTTTTCAAGATAAGCTCCCATTTGTGAAATATTTAAAACTTTTCCATCAAATTCAACCTTAGCACTTGCCATAAGTTTATCATATTCAGAAACAAGTTTATTTTCTTTTTGCAATTCTTCTATTACTTCGGGAGATACTGTTTTCAATGCTAACTCTTCATTTATAAATAACAAACTACCCCACTTTTCTTCTAGTTCTTTTCTAAAAGGACTTTCTAAAGTAACTACAGTCATTTCTTGAAATATAGATTCAATTTTAGGTTGAATTTCATATCCATATGCAAGTTCTTTAGAATAGTATTCATTTGTTGTATCTAAAGAATTTCTTATGTATGACAATGCAAACATAGTTTTGAAATAATTTAAATATTCATATACTTTATTATAATTCTCAACAGCCTCATTAACATCAGTTGAGTTTTTAAAGTTATCAATTAAAGAACTTAATTTTTCACTTACTTCTTTATACTCTAAGTGAACATACTCCAGTTCAGTAAATTTCATATATTTTATTTTTCCTTTCTAAATAATTAAATAGCATCTCTTGGTACATCCCCTATTCCATTTCCATAATCAAAAGGCTTAATTATCATTAATATAAATATCATTTTTTATTTCCTCCAGAATTTTTTATTTCTAAATAATTAAATAGCATCTCTCGGTACATCTCCTATCCCATTTCCTAAGCCAAAAGGCTTAATTGCCATTAATATAAGTAACATAATTTTTATTTCCTCCATATTTTATAAAATTTTTATTATTTAACAACATAGATACACAACACACAGCATAATTTGCTACTCTACAATTTTTGCGGGTTGTAATCTGTGGTTAGGTTTACTATATTTTTCGTTTTTAGGTTTTGTTTAATTTGCCTACATACTTTTATGTTGTATGTGGGGAATTTATTCAATTGCTTATCACAAATTTATTTACTTTTAATTATCTACTATATTAATAGCAACTGCTCCATTAGCTCCTCTAGTTTGTACATAAATAGAAACATTTCCAGCGTTCCAAGGTATAATTACATTTCTAGAAGACATTATACTAACTGAAGTAAAATGAACTGGATTCATACCAGAACCAGTAACTAAAATATCAACAGAAGTTATACCCGGTCCAAAAGCAACTGGTGTAATTCTTAAATTTCTATTAAATAAATTATTGTTCTGCATTAATCTTCTTAATCCAGATGTAACAGCATCATTTAGATTAAAAGTTCCAAGGAAACCATGTCTACTAGAAGTAACATCATAATTACCATCACTAATAGGAACCATTCTTCCTTCAACTTCGATATGTCTAACGCCATCAATAAATACAATTTCAACAAAATTAGGTTCAATATTACTATACCCATCTTGATTTGCATAAACATTTAAACTAAGAACTAATAAAAAAACTGGTATTATAGCTAACACTTTTTTTAACATTTTATCTAACATATAATATCCTCTAAAGATAATATATAGACAAAAAAACAAATTACAACCTAACCCCACATTACAACCCATAAAAATTCAGTGTATTTTTCAATTATCCGTTGATATATCCCTAATATCTTACAAACCAAAAGATTTAAATAACTTAGGTGTACATTTATCCCAATCTTTTTCACTGTTTTATGAAATTATGTAAACCATTGTCCGATGTTTGAATTATATCAAAAAAATTTAATTTTGTAAATTATTTCGTTTGAAATTGTTTTTAATTTTGTAAGCTGTATATCCCATATAATATATGGATTTTATGGGATTTTTCCATGGCGTTTCGAGAAATCTACTTGTAATTTCCATTTTATAAAATTTGTTGAAATATATATTGTATAATATAAAAAATTAAAAAAAACTGTCGATACTAATTATCGACAGCCTAAAAGTTGATACAACTTTAAAAAAGCAAAAAATGGTTAAATAATATAAATATTTACTATAAATATCCAAAAATTTTTAGTATATCAGTGTTTATTTTTCGTTTTGTAATTGTTCTATTTCATATATGCTAAGTCCTGTTAATATAGATATTTGTTCTAAAGATAAATTCATTTTCAATGCATTTTTAGCTATATTTATAGCTTTTTGCTCTTCTCCTTTTTCAATTCCTTGTACAATACCTTCTCTTAAACCTTCAGCTTTAGAATTTCTAGCAATGGCAACTTTGTCCCATTCAAGTGCTTCTCTTGCTTCTGCAAGTAATCTGGTTTGTTCATCTTGACTTAATTCCTTTAACACTCCATACGCCTTTTTTATTAATGGTTTTTGTTCTACTAACATTTCAAAATCCTCCTCTTTTTCAGATTTTATAAATTTCAACCAGTACCATAAATTAGAGTTATCATTGTCATCCGGTAACTTAGGCAACTCTAATGTGTGTATTTCCGTGCTGCTACTAAACGTATAACCAGTTTTACTGCTATGATATTTAAAAGTATCGTGATATTGTTCATGGTCTTCTATTAAAAAATAATCAGTTATAAGTATTGTTACAACTTTTTTAAGCTTATAATTGTTTCCACTATGTTTTTGATTAGTTATAGATTTTGATATACCAAAAATAATCCTATCTTCCATATCTGTATATTTGTTTAATTGTATTTCAACGTTTATTATTCCACGAGTAGTATTTAACTTAATATCTAAAATAGACATTTTGTCATTTATTTTTTCGGTTTTGGTGTGAGGGTCTATTATCTCTATTCCTATAAATTCATTATATCATAAACTTAATTTTTGGAGGTACACTTTTATTTTAAGAAAAAGGAAGAGTTTGATTATAAAAAATCAAAAAAAACTGTCGATACTAATTATCGACAGCCTAAAAGTTGATACATATATATTTTTTATTTTGTTAAACCATCATTTTCCAACATTTGTGTAAGTACAGATATTTCTGCATCTATATCTATAGTTTTATCGCTAAAAAGCATATCTAATTGAGAATTGAAGGCTTTTTCTAGTACAACAAGTAAATCTTCAATCTTTTTCATAGAGGTTTTGATATTTTCACCTACGGAGCTTTGTTTCTTTAGATAAATATAATTATCCAGAATTTTTACTGTCGTTGGTAGATAATATTCTACAAATTGTACTAATTTATTTTGTTTACTTGGTTCTTGCTTTAAAAATTTGTATATTTTTTCTGTTGTATCACAAATATTATTTATTTTTGATTCTAATTCTGTATTTTTAAAATCAATTTTTTTAGTTTTTAATTGTGTATACAACTTTTCTAATTTATTTAAATTTTCTAATTCCGTATCTGTTGCCACATTGTTTGTTATGATACTTTCTTCTTCTATTCTTGTATATACATTTTCTTTACCATTTTCATAAGAATACGAATCGTGAGTATATCTTATATGCGATGTATTACTACCTTTTATCAAATTAAATATTGTAATTATTGCAACAACTATAAAACTTAACACTATAACAGGTATAGAAAGTCCAAAAATAACGTGTGCAATATAATAATTTCTACTTACAAATCTAAGAATTACAAAAGCAATTATTACTGATATTAATAAATATCTAGAAAGATGTTTTACTTTTTTTGTTCGGTTTCTAATTTTCAAACAATGTATAAAAGTTATTACGTAAAAAAATAGCATAGACCTGATAGACGTATCGAAACCGATATGCGTATACAAAAATGTATCTCTAATAAACAAATGAAATATTGCTTGTACAAATAGTATTGCACTAATTACTAGAGCAATTACTGCTTTTTTCGTATGACCCATATATAAATAATTTGTGCCAAGTGGAAAAATAGGTATACTAAATAATTCTATAAGCGATAAACTTTTAATATTTTTTTTGTATTTGTTAGATTTTTTAATATTTTTGTTTTGATATGAATTATGATATATCGTTCTTTCTTCTTGACTCGATTGACTATTTATTTCATTTTTTGAAAAACATCTCATGCATATAGGTTTTTCATCCAAACTTATATGACAATAATCACATATACTATTATTGCAGTTGGAACATATATGTATGGATTTTTCATTTTTGTGAATATAACAATTCAATAATATCCCTCCTCTATTTATTAATTTTTAATAAAATCAAATTTCAAAATCTCTATATAATCAATTCTACAACAATTTTTTGTAAAAAACTATCAACTGCTAGTTGTTTTTACATTTTTTCTGGTGTTTCTATACCAAGTAAATTTAAACCTATTTGTATAACATTTTTTGTTGCATAAACAATAGCAAGTCTTGCTATTTTTTCGTGTTCTGGGCTTGTTAATATAGGATTTTCACTGTAAAATCTATTAAAATTTTGTGCTATTTGAACAATATGTCTTGTTAATATATATGGCTCATTTTTTTCTATTACATCTTGTAGCTTTTCTTTGAAAAAATAAATATTGTATAATAAATTTTGAGAATACTCATCATCTAAAACAGAAAAATCTATATTTTCAAAACTAACATCTCCAGCTTTTTCAATTAAACTATTTGCTCTAACATAACTATATTGTACAAATGGTCCCGTTTCTCCATCAAAATTCAACATTTTTTCAAAAGAAAAAACAACGTCTTTTATTCTTGTATTGTACAAATCGTTAAAAACTATTGCACCAACACCTATTTGTTTTGCTACCTTTTCTCTATTTTCTAATGTAGGATTTTTCTCTTGTATTATGCTCTCAGCTTTATCTACAACATCATCTATCAAATCTTCCATTAACACAACATTGCCCTCTCTCGTAGATAGCTTACCTGTTGGTAAACTCACAAGACCAAAAGCAATGTGTTCCATATCTTTTGACCATTCGTAGCCCATTTTTTCTATTACTTTAAAAAGTTGTTTAAAATGTAAGCTCTGGTCAAGACCTGTTACATATATTACTTTATAAAAATTAAATTCTTTCTTTCGATAAAAAGCTGTTGCCAAATCTCTTGTATGATACAGTGTTCCACCATCCGACCTTAGTACAAGACATGGGGGTAAATCGTACTCATCTAAGTTTACTATTTTTGCGTTTTCACTTATTTCTATCAAATTTTTATTTTCTAACTCTTTTAAAACCGGTTCCATTTTGTCCTGATAAAAACTTTCACCAGTGAAGTAATCAAATTTTATGTTTAGTTTTGAGTAAACTTTTTCAAATTCAATTAGGCTTATTTCATTGAAAAAATTCCAAATTTTTAAAATTTCTTCGTCCCCTTCTTCCATTTTTAGAAGATAGTTTCTTGCTATATCATTTAGCTCTGGGTTGTTTTTTGCCTCTTTATGAAATCTTACATATAATTTATTTAACTCTTCTATACCACCTTTTGTTATATCCTCTTTTGTAGACCACATTTTGTATGCACAAATAAGTTTGCCAAATTGTGTACCCCAATCTCCAAGATGATTTACTCCTATAGGTTTATAGCCCAAAAATGAGTATATATTGTACAAAGCTCGACCTATTACTGTAGAACGTAAATGCCCAACATGAAATGGTTTTGCAATATTTGGCGATGAGTAATCTATAACTATATTTTTTGTATTATCTAAAGTTTCTGAGCCGTATTTTATCCCTTTTTCTAAACATTCTGTCAATACTTTTTCCGCTAAATCGAATTTATCTATATAAAAATTTATATAAGGACCTGTATTTATAATTTTTTCAAAAAAATAAGGCTTATTTTTTATACTTTCTGCAATTTCTTTAGATATTACAGCCGGAGATTTTTTTTGCTCTTTTGCAAGTTTAAAACAAGGAAAAGCAAAATCTCCAAGTTTTCTATCTGGTATTTCTATATTTTTATAAATTTCTTCAATACTAATATTTGTTACATTATCTAATAATTTTGATATTTCTAATTTATAATCCATTGTTCTCTTTCTAATTTTCTAAGGTATAAAAATCTCCAAAGCTTTTGGTATAATATTCATTTCAACTGGTGGTAATGGACCTTTTTCTCCATCTATGTTCGTTTCTACTTCTTCTTTAAACTCTAGTTTTGTATAATTGTCTTTATAATATATTATTTTTTCGTTGTTTAAATGTTCTTTACGTAAAAAACTTATTACAATAGATACTATATCTGAAACACTGCCCTCTTTTATTGCTAGTATATCGA
The DNA here is from genome assembly GCA_009787355.1 of Defluviitaleaceae bacterium. GTDB lineage: Bacteria > Bacillota > Clostridia > Lachnospirales > UBA5962 > WRGD01. The sequence continues at coordinate 9,055 of WRGD01000077.1, forward strand.
AATAACCATCGTCTATTTCCGAATCTATTGTTATATTATCGATTCCACCTGCAAAGCCTGTATTTAGTGCAAGAAAAAGATATATATTTTCTTCAAAAGTGCCGTTGCTATTTGTTATTGTAACAGGGATTGGAGTATAACTTTGAAATTTCTCTATAGCTTTTAAATAATACGCCATGTTGCCAATTGTGTTTTTTAAATTTGTGTTTATATGGTTAGATATATTTGTTATGGTTCCTGCACCAAAAACATTTATAAAATAAGTATCATTTATATTTCCCACATCTACCATCGTTGTTTTTCCGTTTACAATTGTTTTTGCAGACCCTGCAAAAGTTTTATCTATTTTCAAAAACCTTGCAAAATCATTTGCAGTACCTGCTGGTATTATACCTATTTTCGTATTTAGTTCATTTTTTAAAACAGCGTTTACAACAGCATTTAAACTACCATCGCCACCTGCTATAGCTATTATATCATATTCGTCTTGTTTTGTTTTTGCCAAATTGTTTGTAATATCTTCTAACGTATTTGCTCTAAGAATATTTATATTGTAATCTGCATTTGCAAAAACTTCGAGTACACTATCTATTTCATTTTTAAAACTGCGGTTACCAGATTTGTCGCTGTATATTAATTTTAAATTTTTCATGTTTGTAGTATAGCACATTTTGTTGTATTTTTTTATATATCAATTCTTGTTTTGGATTTAGATTGATTTTAATAATATCTCCCTGTATTGGAACACCGTTTACCATTTTTCGTTTCCTACTGATTTACCTAAATCAATTAGTTCCGTCTTAAAAGTACCACCGTCATAGTCCTTGAAAAGATACTCCAATGTTCCTTGCTTTGGTGATGGTGTTCTCGTTAAGATAATCCTTTTATTTTCGTCCACCTCAAAAAACAGTTTATCATTGATGTCAACTTGAGCTTTTTTCAAAATTTCAACAGGAAGGCGAATACCTTTACTATTACCCCATTGTGATACAACCGCTACTTCTTGCATATCAATAACTCCTTTCTGTTATAATATATTCGATATGTATATACATAGTCAAGGAACTTTTAGACATCTAACAGTCTTACAGAATTTCTAGTAATAGCTATTTTGTTACACTAAACCTTATATTTACATATTTATTGTTATATACTAATTTTTAACGATTTTAGTATAGCAATATTTTGTTGTATTTTTTCATACGAAAAGATGTATGATTGGATTTTGTTAATGGTGCAAAATACCATTGCTTTTTTTTTTTTTTTTT
>WRGD01000078.1 GCA_009787355.1 Defluviitaleaceae bacterium
TCCACAACCTATCAATAAAACACTTAATAACATCCATAAAATACTTTTCTTCATAAATCCTCCGAATTTTTTATATATAATTGTAAATCTATATTTTATATTATATAAAATTTTGTATAAGAAAGTATATAAAAGAAATTTTACTTTTGGTAGTTAGTGAACAACCAATAGGAACATCACCACCTCCTAATAGAGCAGGTTATTACTTTGCTGGGTTGGTGGACTTCTCAATCTGGTGGTACTCAGGTATTAAGAGATACTATTATTAACAATGGTATTTCATTATTTGCAAGGTGAATCAAAATATAACAATAACATTTGATGCAAATGGTAGTACAACCTTCTACGCAACAAAGAACAGTACAAAGCGGAAAATCTTTAAGAAATCAATTTCCTAATAATTCTACTAGGTGTTGTTAATTTTTACTTTTCAATTTTTTTAAACAAAAATTAAAAAACTTTAAAAAATACTAAACATATTGAAGTATATACTTTTTTAATATAAAATGAAATCATACAAATTATAAGATAAAGTGATAAATATTTTGACACAGAAAATAAAATACTCTTATATTGATTATCAACATATTATTTGTTATATTATATTAGATTTTTACAAAAAATATGGTATTCGGGACAAATATTTAGTTGTTTTTAAACATTTAAACACACAGGATAGCCATATAAAATTGAATTATTAAATAATTCAAAAATATGAAAGGGCAATTAATGGAAACTCAAATAAAGGAGATTTGGGATGAAGTATGTAAAATTGTGAAGACTCAAGTTACAGATGTAACTTATGAAACTGTAATAAAAGTACTTTCTGCAAGTCATATAAACGAAAATACATTTTATATGATAGCACCAAACAAATTTTTCAAAGAATCTGTAGACAAAAGGTATATAAAACTATTCAAAAATGCTTTAAAAAAAGTAACAAATCTCGATTTATATGTAAGTATTATAAATCAAGATGAAAAAGTAGAGGATAGTGATACTGATAAAATATCAAATTCAAACTTAATCTTAAAATATACTTTTGATACTTTTGTTCGTGCTAAGAGTAATGATTTTGCATATGCCACTGCAAAAGCAGTTGCCCAAAGTCCGGGAACAACAAATTATAATCCCTTATTTTTATATGGAGGTGTTGGTCTTGGTAAAACACATCTTATGCATTCTATAGGTAATTACATAAGAGAGTACAACAAATCAACAAGAATATTATACTGCTCTACAGAAACTTTTATGAACGAACTTATAAATAGTATTCAACAAAATAAAAATCAAGAGTTTAGAAATAAATACAGAGAAACCGATGTATTACTAATAGATGATATACAATTTCTTTCTGATAGAGAGCGTACTCAAGAAGAATTTTTTCATACATTTAACGAGTTGAAAGATGCAAATAAGCAAATTGTAATTTCTAGTGATAAACCTCCAAAAGAAATAAAAACACTGGAGTCTAGACTTATATCTAGATTTGGACAAGGAATAATAGTAGATTTAAAACTTCCAGATTTCGAAACAAGAATCGCTATATTAGAAAAAAAATCAGAAATTGACAATATTGTTATCCCAAAAGATGTTAATATATTTATAGCAGATAATTTTTATTCGAATATTCGTGATTTAGAAGGTGCTTTAAATCGTGTTATAGCTTATTCTAAACTAGGAAAAACTCCAGTAGATTTAAATTTGGCAAAAGAAGCATTAAAAAATTTACTAACAGAAAAAAATAAAGATATGGTAGATGTCCCATATATACAACAAATAGTAGGCAATTATTTTAATGTAACTATAGAAGAAATACAAGGACAAAAAAGAACTAAAAATATAGTATATTCAAGACAAATAGCAATGTATTTATCAAGAAAATTACTAGACATTCCACTAAAAAAAATAGGAAAATTCTTTGGAAACAGAGACCATTCTACAGTCATACATGGATGCGAAAAAATTGATGCAATGTTAAAAAAAGATTTAGAATTAAAAAGCATAATATTAGAGATAGAAAAACAAATTTCAGACGCTTTTAAAGAAGAGATTTAAACAACAAAAACATTATTTCTAAACATCTTATAATATAAGGTTTTTAAGAATGATGTTGATAAGTCTTGTTTTTTTGTGGATAAGTGCCTGTTTTCTTGTGGATAAACCCCTATTTTTCTGTGGATAAGTGTGTGGATAAAATGTTGATAACTTTTTTACAATTTTTCACATTTAAAAAGATTTATAAAAATGTGGATAAGCACCTGTTTTTCTGTGGATAACTATGTGGATAGTGTGTGGATAAATATTAGTAGTTTTTTAGAGTTATCCACATAAAAATGTGGATTGTGGAAACTGTTGATAAGTTGGTAGTTTTCCACACATTGTCCACATAGTTATCCACGAACAAAAGTCTTGTTTTATAAGGCTTATATGCTGTTTTGAACATATCCACAGCCCCTACTACTACTACTACTACAAATATATATAAATATATATATTAAAACAAAAATTTCGCAAATTGAGAGTATAAATAAATATTGTGGATAACTTAAATCGGAAAATTTATAAATACTAAGGAGATACTTATGCATATAGTTTGTTCGAAAGATAAATTAATACAAGCAACAAATATTGCTATAAAAGCAGTATCAGTAAGAACAACTTTAGAAATATTAGAATGCTTTTTAATAGAAGCTGAAGATAAATTAAAAATATATAGTAATGATTTAGAAATGACGATAGAAACATCCGAAATAGAAGTTACTATAATTGAAAAAGGAAAAATAGCGATAAATGCAAAAATGTTCTTTGACATTATTAGAAAACTACCAGAAAATGACATAATAATAAAAGTAGAAGAAAATTACAATGTTTATATAAAAAGTGGTAAAGTAGAATTTAAAATAATGGGACAGAATCCTTTGGACTTTCCGGAAATAGTTAAACTTGACAAGATAGAAAAATATTCTGTATCATCTAAGATATTTAAAAATATGATACGACAAACTATATTTTCTATTTCTACTACTGATGATAAACCAGCTCTTACAGGTTTTTTATTAGAAATAGAAAATGGTTTTTTAAATTTGGTTACAGTTGATAATTTTAGAATAAGTTTAAGAAGTGAAGAATTAGTAGAAATAAATAAAGATATTTCTGTTCTTGTTCCTAGTAAAACATTGAATGAATTATCAAAATTATTAAACTCTGATGATAATTTAGATATATATTTTTCAGACAAATATATATTATTTGAATTACAAGAAGCAATAATAATAAGTAAATTAAAAGAAGGTGAATTTATAAGATACAAACAAATATTGGAACAGAATCATACAATTAAATTTTTGATTAATAAAAAAGAAATATTGGAATCATTAGAAAGAAGTTTGATAGTCTCGAATGATACAAAAAAGAATCCTGTATCGTTAAAAATAAATGATCGTAAACTTACTATTACTTCTACTGCAGAAATAGGAAATTTGTATGATGAAATATCTATAGATAATAACGGTCCTTCCCTTGAAATATCATTTAATCCTAAATATTTGATAGAAGCTATAAAATCTATAGATAAGGAAGAAATATATATGAATTTTAGTGCAAGTTTAAGCCCATGTATTATAACATCTGATGAAGAAATTAATTACAAATATTTAGTGTTACCACTAAGACTTAACTAAATGTATATCAGGAATATATATGTTAAAAATGTTAGAAATTTAAAAGAAAAAAAAATAGATTTATCTCCAAATATAAATGTTTTTTATGGAAAAAATGCACAAGGCAAAACAAATTTATTAGAATCGATATATTTCTTATCTATAGCAAGAAGCCATAGGACTAACAATTATAGAGATATGATTAATTTCGATGAAAAAGAGGCATTTATAAAAAGTGATATTGTAGGAGAATTTATAAGCGATTCTATACATGTTTATATAAATAATAATAAAAAATATGTAACAATAAATGGTTTAGATATAAAAAAGACAATAGAGCTTTTTGAAAAAATTTTTGTTGTTATATTTTCTCCAGAAGATTTAGAACTTATTTCTTCTGGACCATCTATTAGACGCAAATTTATTGATTTAAATTTGTGTCAAATTAATTATGGTTATTATAATAATTTAAATAAATATTATCGTATTTTGAAGCAAAGGAATACTTTGTTGAAAAGTATAAGAAAAAATAATACACTTAAAGATACCCTAGATGTCTGGGATGAGCAATTAATTAATTTGGGCATTAAAATAATAGAACATAGGGAAGAATATATAGAAAAATTAAGCGAAATATCCAATAATTTTCATAAAAAAATAACAAATTTATCTGAAAATCTAGAAATTATTTATAAGAAAAATGTGTCTATAGAAGATTATAAAAAAAAATTTAAAGACAATTTAGATAAAGATATTATTTTGGGTAATACAAACTATGGGATACACAAAGATGACATTTCTATTTTTATAAATAAAGTAGATATAAAAAAATTCGGAAGCCAAGGTCAAAAAAGAACAATTTCTTTATGTTTAAAATTATCTAAAATAGAATATATAAAACAAAAAGGAATCACACCAATATTACTATTAGATGATGTTTTTAGTGAATTAGATGAAACTAGACAAACTTTATTACTTAAAGAAATAGAGGGATTGCAAACAATATTGACTTGTACAGGGATAGAAGATATTTTAAAAAAAATACTTAACAATATAAATATTACTATGTATGAAGTTAAAAATGGAGAAATCGAAAGAGGAAAAAATGAGTGAAATAAGTAAATTAGTACAAAAATCTGATATAGAAGCCAAAGAATATGATGAAAGTCAGATACAAATATTAGAAGGTCTTGAAGCAGTAAGAATAAGACCTGGTATGTATATAGGGACTACAACATCTAAAGGGTTGCATCATTTGGTATATGAGATTGTAGATAATGCTGTAGATGAAGCTTTGGCTGGTTTTTGTAACGAAATAACTGTTACAATAAAAAGCGACAACACAATTACAGTTATGGACAATGGTCGTGGTATACCTACTGGTATTCATCCCCAAAAAGGTATTTCGGCTGTGGAAGTTGTATTTACTACATTGCACGCAGGAGGTAAATTTGGTGGTGGTGGCTATAAAGTAAGTGGTGGATTACATGGTGTTGGTGCTTCTGTTGTAAATGCTTTAAGCGAATTTTTGATAGTTAAAGTTTATCAAGATGGAAAAGTATATAAGCAAGAATATTCTCGTGGTGAAACTATAACAAAATTAGAAGTAGTGGATAAAACAAATTTACGAGGTACTTTTGTACATTTTAAACCTGATGATGAAATTTTTGAAGAAACCGTTTATTCTTTCGATGTATTAAAACAAAGATTACAAGAAATAGCTTTCCTTACAAAAGGATTGAAAATAAACTTGTTAGATGAAAGAGAAGATAAAAAAGCAACACTTCATTATGAAGGTGGAATAAAAGAGTTTGTAACATATATAAATGATAATAAAACAGCTATATTTGATAAAATATTTTATGTAGAAGATACAAAAGATGATATAAATGTGGAAGTAGCTCTTCAATATAACGATAGCTATACCGAAATAACACAGGCATATGCTAATAATATAAATACGATAGAAGGTGGTACACATTTATCTGGGTTTAAATCTGCATTAACAAAAACTATAAATGAATATGGGAAAAAATTTAATTTGTTAAAAGAAAATGATAAAAATTTGACTGGTGATGACGTTAGAGAGGGTTTAGTTGCTGTTATATCTGTAAAGATAGGAGACCCGAAATTTGAAGGTCAAACAAAAACTAAACTTACTAACAGTGAAGTTAAATCTGTTGTTGATAATATAGTTAGTGAATATTTTTATTATTTTCTTGAAGAAAATCCGTCTATAGGTAAGTTGATAATTGAAAAGTCCCTTATGGCAGCTCGTGCAAGGGATGCAGCTAAAAAAGCTAGAGAGTTAGTAAGAAGAAAAACAGCATTGGATAATGGTCGTATGCCGGGTAAACTTGCCGATTGCTTAGAAAAAGACCCAGAAAAAAGTGAGTTATATATAGTAGAGGGAGATAGTGCAGGTGGTAGTGCTAAAAATGCTAGAACTCCAAAAACTCAAGCAATCCTTCCTTTGCGTGGTAAAATATTAAACGTAGAAAAAAGCAGATTAGATAAAATACTAGGAAATGAACAAATACGTTCTATGATAACAGCTTTTGGATGTGGAATAAACGAAGATTTTGATATGTTAAAGCTAAGGTATCATAAAATAATAATAATGACAGATGCCGATGTAGATGGTGCTCATATACGTACTCTTATACTTACTTTTATGTACAGATATATGACACCATTAATAGAAAGTGGTAAGATATATATAGCTCAACCACCTTTATATAAAGTTGAAAAAAGCAAAAAAGAATATTATGTATACAGTGATTTAGAGCTTGAAAATGTTTTGAACGATATAGGAAGAGATGGAATAAAACCTATACAAAGATATAAAGGACTTGGAGAAATGAATCCTGAACAATTGTGGTCTACAACTATGGACCCAGCAAAACGTATACTTTTAAAAGTAACTATGGAAGATGCAATTGCAGCAGACAGAGTTTTTAGTATGTTAATGGGTGATAAAGTAGAGCCAAGACGTGATTTTATAAGGGAATATGCAAAAACTGTAGAAGTATTAGACATTTAATTTAATGTCAGACGCAGTGCATGGATATAGAGTAGTACTCTATATTAATGTCAGATGTTGTGCACGAATGTAGAGCTTAACTCTATATCCATGCACTGCGTCTGACATTTATGTAAGATTGCCCTATATATTTTAAACTGGAGAAAAAGGTTTGTAAGGTTTGTTATGAATGAAAATGAAATAAGTAAGATAAAAGATATTAAATTAGAAGATGAAGTAAAAAACTCTTTTATAAATTATGCGATGAGTGTTATAGCGGCTCGTGCACTACCAGATGTTAGAGATGGTCTTAAACCTGTTCATAGAAGAATTTTATTTGCTATGGAAGAGCTTGGATTAGACCCAAGCAAGGGTTATAAAAAAAGTGCACGTATAACGGGTGATACAATGGGTAAGTATCATCCACATGGAAACATGGCTATTTATGATGCTATGGTTAGAATGGCACAAGATTTTTCTTTGCGGTATCCTCTTGTAGATGGTCATGGAAATTTTGGTTCTATAGATGGAGATAGTGCGGCTGCAGAACGTTATACAGAGGCAAAACTTAGTCAAATATCTTCTTTTATGTTAGAAGATATAGATAAAAATACTGTAGATTTTGTACCAAATTATAATGAAGAATTTTTAGAACCGAGCGTATTACCTGCCAAATTTCCAAATTTGCTTGTAAACGGTGCAACAGGTATTGCTGTAGGTATGACAACAAACATACCACCTCACAATTTGAGAGAGATAGTAGACGGTGTTGTAAAAATAATAGACAACAATATGCAAGAAGTAGATACGAGCATAGATGAATTAATAAATATAATACCGGGACCAGATTTTCCTACAGGGGCAAATATACTTGGTATTTCTGGTATAAAATCTGCTTATAGAACTGGTAGAGGAAGTATTACAGTAAGGTCAAAAACATCTATAGAAGAGATGAAAAATGGCAGACAAATGATAGTAATAACAGAAATACCGTATATGGTAAACAAAGCTGCTATGGTAGAACGAATAGGAGAGCTAATACGTGATAAAAAAATAGACGGTATTAGTGATTTAAGAGATGAAAGTAATAGACATGGTATACGTGTTGTTATAGAGCTAAAAAAAGATATTAATGCAAATGTTGTATTAAATAATTTATATAAATTTAGTCAATTACAAAATACATTTAGTGTTAATATGCTCGCACTTGTAAATAAAGAACCAAAAACTCTAAATTTGAAAGAAGTTTTAGTCTATTATATAGAACATCAAATAGAAGTTCTTGTTAGACGCACGAAATTTGACTTAGAAAAGGCTGATAAGCGTCTTCATATAATAGAAGGTCTATTGATAGCACTTGACAGTATAGACGAAGTTATTGCTATTATACGAGGTTCTAAAGATACATCTATTGCAAAACAAAGCCTTATTTCAAAATTTAATCTTACAGATATACAAGCTACAGCTATAATAGATATGAGGCTACGTGCTTTAACAGGGCTAGAAAGAGAACGATTAGAAAAAGAACATAATGAATTACTCGAACTTGTTTCTTACTTAAAATCTATATTAGATAATAAAAATAAACAATACGAAATATTAAAAGAAGAAATATTAAAAATAAAATCAAAATTTTCGGATGATAGAAGAACATCTATACTTCCCCATGAAGAAGAAATATCTATAGAAGACCTTATAGATGATGAAATGTGTGTAATAACAACAACACATCAAGGTTATATAAAACGATTGCCATTAGAAACATATAAAAGTCAAAATCGTGGTGGTAAAGGTGTTATAGGTATGCAAACACGAGAAGAAGACCTAGTTAAAAATATTTTTGTTACAAACACACATAGTTTTTTAGTTTATTTTACAAACAAAGGTAGAGTATTCGTAAATAAAGTATATGAAGTTCCTGAGTTTTCTAGAAATGCAAAAGGTGTAGCTATTGTAAACCAAATAAATTTAGCACCAAATGAAAAAGTTGCAACTCTTATAACTGTAAAAGAGTTTAAAGAAGGCGATTATTTTGTTATGGTTACTAAGAACGGTATAATAAAGAAAATAAAAACTGAAAGTTTTAAAAACACAAATAAGTCTGGTAAACGTGGACTAACATTAAAAGATGAAGATGAAATAATATCTGTACTTGAAGCATTTGAAGATAGTTCTGTTTTTGTAGCTACAAAGCAAGGTATGGGTATAATGTTTAGTTTAACAGATGTAAGAGCTACAGGTGTTATTGCGGCAGGTGTTAAAAGCATAAAACTAAAACAAGATGATATAGTTGTTGGTGCAGAAGTTTTAAAAGAAGATAGCAATATATTATTTGTTAGCGAACAAGGTTTTGGAAAAACAACGAAAATAGGAGCCTTTAGAACTCAAAGTAGGGGTGGAACAGGTCTTAAAATATATAAGATAACAGAGAAAACAGGTAGATTAGTAGGTATTTGTCAAGCAAATAGTGAAGATGAAATAATGCTTATAAATTCATCTGGTATAATAATAAGACTAAAAATTTCGGATATATCTGTACAAAGTAGGGTAACACAAGGTGTTAAACTTATAAATTTAAATGAAAACGAAACTGTTGTATCTATGGCTAAAATCTCTACAGATAAAATAGATGAACCCTATAGTGAAACAAACAACGAAATAAATAATTAAATCTAAATAAAAATATAATTAAATTAAAAATCACGACAAACTATAATTTTATGGTTTGTTGTGTTTTTTTATTTAAAAATTTCTACTTGTTTTTTTCCACAATGTCCACATACTAATAACAATAAATTTTAAAATAATATGGGGATATTATGAGAAAAACTAAAAGTTTATTGTTGATAACTTGTATCGTTATTCTTTTTTCTGCTTTTAAAAATTACGATGTATATGTTGATAACAATTTTTTTGATAGCTATGATAACTATAAAGATGCTTTATTTTATGCAAAAATGAAGAAAAATTCTTATATATATGACAATATAGAAAAAAAATTTTTTTTTCAAAACGATAAAAAATTTGCTGTGGATAACTTAGAGTTTTCCACATTTAAAGAAAGCGTTGATTACTTAGAAAGTTCAAATATAAATAGTGATATAAATTACTTACCCACAAATAGTATTTTGTATAGCAAAAATAAAACAGAAAAAAATAAAATAGATTTAGTACAAATATATCAAATGCCAAATTTTCCACGTGGTTGTTCTGTTACTTCTTTAACTATGCTTTTAAACCATGCTGGAATTTCTGTTACAAAAGAAGAAGTTTATGAAAAAATAAGGTTAAATGATAGAAAAGAAGAAATTATAAATGGAGTAATACATTTTGGTAATCCATACAACGGCTTTGTTGGTGATATATATACCTTTAAAAATGCAGGCTTGGGTGTTTATTATCCACCAATACTTGAAGTTTTAGAAGAATATATAGGAGATAGGGCTTTAAATTTGACAGATGTAGATTTTGAATATTTGTTATATCATTTAGATAAAGGTTTTCCAATTTGGGTTATAGTAAACGCAAAATATAAATATTTAGATAATAATTTGTGGATATCTTGGCAAACTGAAGATGGAGAAATAAAAATAACAAAGTGGATGCACTCGGTTGTTCTTACAGGACACGATGATGAATATGTATATTTTTGCGACCCACTTGGAAAACAAACAAAAGCAAATATAAAAGATTTTGAAAGTGCATGGGTTCAAATGGGTAGACAAGCTCTATCATATGTAAATTAAACTGTATTTATTTTAATAAATACGAAATGATTAATATTTATTTTTAATGTCAGACGCAGTGCATGAATATAGAGTACAACTCTACATTCATGCATAAACATCTGGGAATAATTACATTTGTTAAAAAAATTCATAAATGCTAAAATTAAAAAATAGTTAGCTATACCTAACAAAATTTTAAAAAAAAAAAAAAAAAAAAAAAAAA
>WRGD01000079.1 GCA_009787355.1 Defluviitaleaceae bacterium
AAAGGTCTATTCTTTGAAGATAAAAATACTATAAATAGAGGTTTAGATAAGTTAAAAAAATTAGGTGAAAATAAACTTCATGAAATAATGTCAAAAGAAGTAGAAGATTATAAAAAAAGATGGGAGGGATTTTAAATGTTTTTATGTTTAATTAAACCTTTTGCTTGGATAGTTGCTGGTGGTGGCAGTGAAGATAGACCACCAGCACAGTAAAATAAAGCTTATGAAATAATGTTAAAAGTAGTAGAAGATTATAAAAAAGATGGGAGGTCTTTTAAATGTTTTTATGTTTAATTAACCCTTTTGCTTTAATAGGTGGTGGTGGTGGTAGTGAAGATAGACCACCAGCACAGTAAAATATATAGATAGTTAATTATAAATCTTAGCATACATTTTATATGCTAAGATTTATTTTTTTATTTCGAGTTACTAATTCTTCTACCTTTATTAACACAATCTAATGTGGTAATTTTTCTAATTTACCTTCTGCCAAAAGATTTCGTACAACGCCAAGTGCTGTTATTTTATCTATAGAAAATTTTTCTACTAAAGAATTAGTTTCTATTTTTTCTCCTAGTTCAGATGCTTTTTGTGTCAAATTTTCAATTTCTTTTAGTTTTTCCTTATTAAAGATTTTTTCTAGTTCTGGATTCACTTGTAACTCCTTGTTCTTAATTGATTTTGTACAATTAGTATATTAATTACATTTGCTTTTTATACTCTATACTTTATATTTTTACTTATTTCCTGTATAAATACCATTTGTTTTAAATGCTAAGCAACCCAGCCTACTCCCAAAGCAAGCAAAGTATAAAAAACAATTATAGATAAAATAGTATAAATAAGCATTGTAACAACTGTAGATGACATTATTGTACTTTCTTTACCCTTGTAGCCTGTTGTTGCAGATATTGCTATAATATTATTTATAGATAACATATTACCCGCAGCAGCTCCCATTGTTTGTGATACTAATATAAGTACAATAGGCAATCCAATAGCCTGTGCAGCTTCTACCTGTAGTCCCATAAACATAATATTAGAAACCGTTGTAGACCCAGATATAAAAGAGCCTAATATACCGATGAATGGAGACACAGCAAGAAAAGTATTTCCAAACATTTCGGTAAGTGCAAGTGCTATTTCCGATGTCATAGAACCAAGTGCACCCGAGATATTTGAAAAATTTGTGTTAAGCATAATTTGTACAAGTGCAATACCGAACAAAAGTGCAATACTAGCATGTTTTAACTGTAATAATGTTTTCTTTGTTATTTTCTTTGCTGTTTCTAATTTTGTTTTTCTAAAAAACATAACAAAGATTGTTACAGGTATAAAAGGCATAACACCTGGATTCCAAAATGGATTAAAATTAAAATTAACACCTTGTCCAAATATGTTGTGTATTCTTATCATTTGATTTGCTGGGTTTAACCATGTAGCTATGGGAGACCAAGGTAATCTTGTTAGAATAAGAAAAGCAACAACAACTACATAGGGCATCCAAGCAGTTAAACCAGAAACTCCAGTATTTTCATTTTTGGTTATTTCTTTTATTTCATCATCTTTAAATCGATATATTTCTTTTGGTACCAAAAACCCTTTTTTTACAGCTATCAAAAATATAGGCATACTAATTATAGTTGCTGCAAGTGTAGGTATATTATGGCTTAAAAAAGATGTTAACCAAAAAGGTATTAAAAATATTATTCCAGAAAATAAGCAAAGTGGTAATATGGGAAGAGCATCTTTCAAGCCTCTTTTTCTACCATCTTTCGACGTAATGCTAGCAATAATAAGAAAAGGAAGTATTATCGATACTATCATTGTAGCAAAAGCAGCCCTTGTATTTAACTGAAAAAATATCTCTCCTGCTGTTTCTGCTCCATATTGTGATACCATATTATCTTGTATTGAGTTCCAACCACCTGTTGTGGGCGTACCTGCAGCACCAAATGTTGTAGAACTTGCATTTGCCATAAGTAGTGCCATAGCAGCAAATAAAGTAGGTATACCAATAGCAACAAGTAATGGGGCTGCTATTGCTCCTGGGGTACCAAAACCAGCAGCTCCCTCTAGTAATGCCCCAAAGAACCAAGCAACAAAAAGTATCTGTATTCGCCTATCATTACTTATACTTCTAAAACCATTTCCTATTTTTTCTATAAATCTTAGTTCTAGTAGTGTATTTAGCATAAAAATTGCACCAAAAATAACTAACAAAACTGGTATTGCCGATAAAAATCCAAAAACTGTCCATGTAATGGCATGGGTTATGTTCATATTCCAAATAAAAATTGCAAATATAACGGCAAGCCCCCAGCCTAAAAATAATGACATACTAGATTTTTGTTTAAAAATAGACATAGAAACAATTACTATTGCTATAGGTAATACGGAAATAATTGCAAACATTTATATTCCTCTCTTTATTTAGGTTTTTATATTTTTTATTATTCTGCTATAACAACTCCAGGATTAAGTAGTCCTTTAGGGTCAAATACTTTCTTAATACCTCTCATAATATCAAGTTCTGTCTTAGATTTTTGTAGTGCAAGCTCTTTTACTCTCATTTTTCCTATACCATGCTCACCTGTTACAGTACCACCATATTTTAAACATAATTCATACATTTTTGTTTTTAACTCTTCTGCAAAAGGTAGTATATTTCCATTTTCATCTAGGCTTATGTCGTTGTGTAGATTACCATCTCCTATGTGGGCACAAATATTTGTAGTTGTTCCGTAATGCTCAAACAATGCGTTCAGCTCTTTAAAGAAATTTGGTATAGATGCAACTGGTACTGTCATATCAAAATAATGACTTATGTTTGGTTGTATATAGTAATAATAATGGGCCCTTGCATCTATAAGCTCTTTTGCTGTCTTTTTATCTTGTACTACGATATGCTCTACTGCTCCATTATCTTTACAAGCCTCTTCTACAGTTTTTAGCACTTCTTCAAATCCAAATTTTGAACTTTCTGATATAATTATAATTAAATCTCTATCACCTTTTGTCATTGGCCAAGATACTTCACTCCCTGTCATTTCGTTCATTTTGCTACAAGCACCTGTAAGTAAATGTCTGTCCAAATATTCTAAAGCAAGTGGAACAACACCCGACTGCGATATAGCCAAACTTGCTTGTGCTGCTTTGTCAATAGAATCGAAAGCTGCTATTATTGTGCCATTAAACTTATCTTCTGGATAAAGTCTTATTATAAGTTTTGTAATAATTGCAAGAGCTCCTTCAGAGCCAATAATAAGGTGCATAAGATTAAAACCAGCATTATCTTTTATAAGTTTACCACCCAGTTTTAATATTTCACCTGTAGGAGTAACAATTTCCATGCCAAGTACATGGCGACGCATAATACCATGGCGAATAGCTCTAGCTCCACCACCATTTGTAGCAGCTATACCGCCAAGCTGTGCGGTATCAAAAGCTGGATGTGCCGGAAACCATATTCCCTCGTGATTGTTCATCTCTTTGTATAAAGATTCTAGTGTAACACCTGCCTCTACAGTTGCTACCATGTTATTTCTGTCTATTTCTATTATTTTATTTAGTCTTTCCATAGAAATAACTATACTTTTTTTCGTAGCTGTGGCACCACCAGAAAGACCAGTACCTGCACCTCTTGCAACAATTATTATATTATTTTCATTTGCAAGTTTTACAATTTCAGCTATTTGCTGCTCATTTTCTGGTTTTACAACTATAGATTCTTCATTTGCTTTTAAACTTATTTTTGGGTTTACAGAATCATATAAATAGCTCATTTTTTTATTATCTTGTAATATGTAGCTATCCCCAACTATTTTTATTAATCTATCTATTATATATTTTTCCATTTGCTAATCTTCCTAAATCATTAGTTATTTTTTTGACAATATTTGTTCGTTGACAATAAAAATTATACCAAATAAAAAAGATTTATGCTAGTATTTTTTATAAAAAATTTATAGTTACCCTTGTTTTGTTCCTAAACACGACCTTTTAAAAATCTTTATTGACATATTTCAAAATATTTAGTAATATGTATTTGGACTATAATGTTCATTTTTTGAATTTTACGAAAACAAAGTATACTAAAAGAGCTACATAGTAGTATTTAACTACAAAAGCTCAAAATTTTATAATTACTATAGGAGGGTATTAATGAGTAACAATAGAGAAGAAGCAAACAAATCACATCAAAAATTAACATTTGCAAATGGTGCTCCTGTTCCAAATCATCACGATGTAATGACTGCTGGTCCTCGTGGTCCTATGGTTTTGCAAGATTTATGGTTTATGGAAAAAATGGCTCATTTTGACCGTGAAGTAATACCAGAGCGTCGTATGCACGCAAAAGGTAGTGGTGCATTTGGTACATTTACTGTAACAAACGATATTACAAAATATACTAGAGCTGCTCTTTTTTCCGAAGTTGGAAAAGAAACAGAAGTATTTTTACGTTTTTCTACTGTAGCAGGTGAGCGTGGTGCAGCAGATGCAGAACGTGATATACGTGGTTTTGCTATAAAATTTTATACAGAAGAAGGTAACTGGGATTTAGTTGGAAACAATACTCCAGTTTTCTTTATACGAGACCCACTACATTTTCCAGACTTAAATCATGCTGTTAAAAGAGACCCAAAAACAAATATGCGTTCTGCACAGAACAACTGGGACTATTGGACTAGTTTACCAGAATCACTACATCAAGTTACTATAGTAATGAGCGACCGTGGTATTCCAGTAGGTTACAGAAATATGCATGGTTTTGGTAGCCATACTTTTTCTATGATAAATAATAAAAATGAAAGAGTTTGGGTAAAATTCCACTTCAAAACAATGCAAGGAATTAAAAATTGGACAGAAGAAGAAGCAAGAGAAGTTATAGCTGATGACCGTGAAAGCTCTCAAAAAGACCTTTTCGAAGCTATTGAAAATGGAGATTTTCCAAAATGGAAAATGCACATTCAAGTTATGACAGAAGAGCAAGCTAAAAAACACAAAGACAATCCTTTTGATATAACAAAAGTTTGGAGTCAAAAAGAATACCCACTTATCGAAGTTGGTATACTTGAGCTTAACCGTAATCCAGAAAATTATTTTGCACAAGTAGAACAAGCTTCATTTACTCCTGCTGCTTTAGTACCTGGTATTAGTGTTTCCCCAGACAAATTACTTCAAGGTCGTTTGTTTTCTTATGGAGATGCTGCTCGCTACCGTTTAGGTGTAAACCATCACCAAATACCTGTCAATGCTCCTAAAGTTCCTACTTCTCATTATCATCGTGATGGTGCAATGCGTGTAGATGGAAACTTCGGTTCTACAACTTCTTATTTCCCTAATAGTTATGGTGTGTGGGAAGACCAACCAGAATACTTAGAACCACCATTGCCACTAGAAGGCGAAGTAAAACACTACAATAAATATGATGGGGATAACTGGTGGTACCAGCCGGGAGACCTTTACAATTTACTTGAAGAAGACAAAAAAGATTTATTAATAAAAAATACAGTTAGCAATATAATGCCTGTAACAAACAATATAAAATATCGCCATGCTGCTCATTGCTATATAGCAGACAAAGAATACGGAACACGTATTGCAAAAGGTCTTGACTTAGACCTTGACCGTGTTATCAAACTTGCAGAATTGGGTACAGATAACAAAGGTATAAAAGAAAGACTTAAAGCTACATCTGCTGCTGTTTGGAAAGATTAAAAATCGATTAAATTAAAAAACCACCTAATTATTAGGTGGTTTTTTAATACAAATATTTATTTAGGTGGAATAATATAATGAAAATAGGAACAGATATAATAGAAATAAAAAGAATTGCTAAAGCCATAGAAAAACCGAAATTTTTACAAAAATATTATACTGAAAATGAAATAAATTTGATAAAAAAAAGAGGAACTAAAGTAGCAGCTACAAATTTTGCAGGAAAAGAAGCAGTATCTAAAGCATTTGGTACAGGATTTTTAAATTTCGGTCCTATAGATATAGAAATACTAAGAGCTAAAAGTGGAGAGCCTTTTGTTGTTTTGCATAAAAATGCTAAACAAATATTTTATGATAAATATAAATTTATAAATATTAGTCTATCTAATAGTAAAGATTATGCTTTAGCAATGGTTATTTTTAGTTAGATAAATTTTAAATCCACAATCTAATTACTAGACTGTGGGTTATTTTCTAAACTAAATTTCTCCTATCATCTATTTTATTTTTTACTATACCTATAAACTCTTTATTATTTTTTGTATTTAATATCATTTGTGAAATAG
This sequence comes from Defluviitaleaceae bacterium, assembly GCA_009787355.1. Taxonomy (GTDB): domain Bacteria; phylum Bacillota; class Clostridia; order Lachnospirales; family UBA5962; genus WRGD01. The sequence continues at coordinate 6,288 of WRGD01000079.1, forward strand.
TTTCAATAGCTTCAAAATGGTTTACTTTATTTATCAATTTTCTAAGTTTATACATAGCTTCTACTTCTTCTTTTGTAAGTAGATTTTCTTCCCATCTTGTGCTAGATTTTTGTAAATCTATAGCTGGAAAAATACGTTTTTCGTACAATCTTCTATCTAAAGTTAGTTCCATATTTCCGGTACCTTTAAATTCTTCAAAAATAACATCATCCATTTTACTACCTGTATCTACAAGGGCTGTTGCAAGTATTGTTAGTGAACCACCATTTTCTATTTTTCTTGCTGCACCAAAAAATTTTTTAGGAATATACAAAGCAGAGGGGTCTAGACCACCACTTAAAGTACGACCACTAGGAGGAGTTGTTAAATTGTATGCACGTGCAAGCCTTGTTATACTATCTAATAAAACAATTAAATCTTTTCCTTGTTCTACTAGCCTTTTTGCTCTTTCTAAAACCATTTCTGTAACTCTTTTGTGATGCTCTGGCTGTTCATCGAACGTAGAATAAATAACATCTACATTTTTTCCTTGTATAGACCTTTGTATATCTGTAACTTCTTCTGGACGTTCGTCTATTAAAAGAACTATCATATGCATTTCTGGGTGATTTTGTAATATAGAGTTAGCTATTTTTTTTAGAAGTATGGTTTTTCCCGTTTTAGGTGGTGCAACTATCATACCACGTTGCCCTTTTCCTATTGGACACAATAAATCTATAATACGTGTAGATGGATCGTTTGGCAAAAATTCCAATTTTATTTTTTCTACTGGATATATTGGTGTTAGCTTTTCAAAACTTTGTCGTTGCATTGCTATTGCTGTTGGGTCGCCATTTATTTCTGTTACGTATAATAGAGCTGCGAATTTTTCATTATCTTTTGGTATACGCATATTGCCTTTTACATGGTCCCCTGTTTTTAATCCAAATCTTCTTATTTGAGGTGGAGAAACATATATGTCGTTTCCACTTGGTAGAAAATTATTAATTCTTAAAAATCCATATCCATCTCCCAAAACTTCTAGTACTCCTTCACGACTTATACCACTATCCAAAGAGTCTATTATAACCTTTCTTTCACTTTCACTTACAACTCTCCTATCGAAATTTCTAATTGAACCATCTAAACTATTAATTTCAGTCGTAATAACTTCTTCTTTATTTTCTTCTTCTTTATTTTCTTCTTCTTTATTTTCTTCTTCTTTATTTTCTTCTTCTTTATTTTCTTCTTCCCTTAATTCTTCTTTATTTTCTTCTTCCTTTAATTCTTCTGCTTCTGCTTCTTTATTTTCTTCTTCATTTAATTCTTCTTTTTTTTCGTACAATGGTTTACTTTCTTCTAAATTCTCTGTAACAGTTTTTACTGTTCTTGAATTATCTTCTACATCGTTTATATTTATTGTGTTATTAGAATCTGCAATTTTTTGTAATATTTTTTCTGACAAAGTTTTTTTATTATATTTTGTTATACTTTTTATCCCGACTTCTTTTGCTTTATCTCTTAGTTCTATTAATGACATTGTATCTAGTTTCATTTATAAATTTACCTTTCTAAATTTATGTATATTGGATTTTTAGTTAATTTTTTTAGATTTTTATAGTTGATGAATTTTAAAAATTTGATTTTGATTTGAAATTTTGACTTTATAAATTTTACTTGAATTTTTAAAATTTATATTTATTAAATCAAAGTGAATATATATTCACTTTGATTTAACATTTTGAATGATACTCCTAATTAGGTAAAGAAGGTATTATTAAAGTTTGACCTACAGATATATTTGTATTTGTTAGACCATTTGCCTGCATTATTAAATCTACATATGCCATACTACCAAGCAAATTCATGCTTATTATTGATAAACTTTCACCAGATTGTACAATGTGGTGTCTATCTGTTTGTAATTCTGGTGGAGTAAAATCTCCATCAAAATTATCTATAATTTCTGTTTCTGTATTTTGGCTTGTATTTTGTATCATACTTAAAAGTTGCTCTATTTCTTCTTCAAGCATTTCTATTTCATCATGTGCTTCTGCCATTGCTGTTGCAAGTTCCGGCATTTCATACAATGCCTGTTCGGCTTCTACAAGTCTTGATTGCAATGTGTTTATTTGCCATACAAGAAATGCCATAATAATTATACTAATAAAGAATAGAGAAAAACCAAGAATTTTGAAAAAATTCAATCTTTCTTCCCTTTTTCTTGTAAAAGGGTCTTTTGGGGTTGATTTTATTTTAGATGGCTCTATTTCTTTCGTTTTAATATGATTTGTTTGTTTTGTGATATTTTCTATATTTTGTGTACGACCTATACTTTTTGGTGTTTCTAAATCTCCACTTAAAGCTGCTCTTCTTCTCTTTTCTCTATCGTTTGAATCTATACTTATTTTTCTCTGTTGTATTCTAACAGTTTCTTGTGGTACAGTTTTTTTATTTTGATTAATAGTTTCTATTTCAAAATTAGAACTTTGTCTGGTCTTTTCTATATTATTTTCTTTTTTTAACTTACTTATATCTCCCCCTTGTCTTTGGGAATAGCTTAATTTTTGCGTGTGGTCTAAATTTTTAGATTGTGTATTTTTAATATTACTTATATTATTTTTGCCAGATAATCCTTGAGTTATAGTTTTTTCTTTTATAAATTCTGAAATTTCCGATAAATCTTCTGTATCTCTTTCAAATCCTTTTACAAAATTCGGTCTATTTATAGATGATTTGTTAATATTATTTAAATTCGGATTACTTGATTGTAATAATTTACGTGTAGAATTTATAGACATAGATTCGTCATATTCTAATTTTTTTCTATTGTTATTATTATCTTTATTCATTGTAAAATTTAAAACACTATAATCGTGCTTTTTTGCATTCCTCTCTTTCTAAATTTTAAGTGGTTTTTTTTTTGCGAGAAAGTATGTATAGATAGATATATGAAAATCTCTTTTAAGTTATCAAACTCTTTATGTTTATATTTTAGTCCTATTGTTTACATATGTCAATAGTATATATTTGTAACATAAAAATTTACATAATTTTTATAAAAATACCATAGAAATTCCGAAAAATGATTGGTATACTAGAGATTATTTTTTTAATGAAAAATAAATTGAATTTTAAATACTAGGAGAAAAAGTAAAATGGAATTCAGAAGAGCGGTATATGAGGATATAGAATCTATTATGTTTATTATAAATCAGGGCAAAGAATATTTAAAAAATAGAGGAATAAACCAATGGCAAAATGGATATCCAAACGATAAAGTAATACAAAAAGATATAGATGAAAATACGGCATATGTATTAACTGAAGATGAAAATATACTCGCAACTGTTTCTATAGGATTCAATGGTGAACCTAATTATGAAAAAATAAAAGGAAATTGGTTAAGTACAGGTGATTTTTGTGTAATACATCGCCTAGGTGTAGCAAATAAATGTAAAGGAACAGGTGTAGGCTTATCTTTACTTAAATATATTGAAAATATTTGTAAACAAAAAAATATAAAAAATATGAAAGTAGATACACACGCTGAAAACACATCTATGAGAAGATTTTTAGAAAAAAACGGATTTGTATACTGTGGATTAGTATATACAATGTATAATCAAGAACGTGTAGCATATGAAAAAAGAATATAGAGATATAACAGATGAAGTTTGGTATAAAATAGAGCCTTTGACAATAGGAAATAAAGGAATGCACGGCGGAAATGCAAAAGATACAAGAAAGTTTATAAATGCTGTACTTTGGATTTTATATAATAAAGTTCCGTGGCGAGAATTACCCAGTAACTACGGAAATTGGGTATCTACACATAGAAGATTTTACAATTGGAGAGATAAGAATATATGGGAAGATATTTTACTATGTCTTGTAGAAAACGATGAATATAGTTGGCTTTTTTTTAATGAAGATTATATAAATTCAAATATAAAAGATGTTATATCCATAAGAAAAAAAGATTCAAAATTTATATTCCCATGGCTTAGAATGATTATAAAATCTGAGATACTAGTAAACAAATTGCAATTTGTTGTTATGAAAAATATAATGAAAAATTTTTGAAAAGAATAAATGTATTTTAATTTTACCTGCTTATAATAAAGCTGACGATAATAAATTAAAATACATTTTTTAAACTATTTTTTAAAGTTCGGGTACTATTATATCAAACGAGACATAATAAATATCCGCATTTTGTTTCATAATTTCTACAAAATCTATAAAAACAAGAGTTTGCTTTGTGTTTATATCTTCTATATAGTTTATTATATTTTCATATGTTCCAAATCCACTTATAAATAAATTATAATAATCGAAATCACCAATTCTTTTAGATACTTCAAATCTATTTTCGGTTATATTATTCTTACTCATAAGATTACTAATTTCTATCAAAGTATGGTAGATTTCTGTTCTTGTTGATATATATCTTATATTTTCATATGTTCTTAATAAATTTTCATTGTACTCTATATTTTCATAATTGCTTAGAAACACATTATATCTAGCTGTTTGCAGTTGTATTTCATTATTTAAAATTTTTATCTCATTATTCAAATTTTCAAAAATTGTATTGTTCAATGTATAAGCAAAAATAATATTAAATAACACAAAAAGAGCAGTAACTAGAATTATTTTTTTATTTTTAATAAGTTTATTCAAATCAATAAAGCCTCCAAAAAGTAACAGTAAAGAAGGAAAGGTAAAAACCGATATATAAAGAGTAAAAGCAAGAAACAAAAAAATAAGAACTAAGAAATAAAAAATAAATTCAAAAAATAAATTAAAGAAACAAGAGCAAACTTGAAAAACATAAAGCTTTTACAAGTATCAAAAGATACAGATACAAAAAAGATACCAAAAAAATTCGTTAGCTTTGAAACTTTTGTAAAATATAATGTACATAAAAAT
>WRGD01000080.1 GCA_009787355.1 Defluviitaleaceae bacterium
ACTTATCGTAATCGTCGTAAACGTTTTAATTTAAGAATGTCTCTCATTTGTGGCATTATTAATTTTGAAGCTCGTTTTTAGTTTCCGAGGAGGTCTACTTTAAATACTTCTGTTACATTTAATGAAAATGGAAGCTTTGTAAATGTGAATTTGGTTCCTGTCAGTTCGTCAAGTAGCCTTCTAAGCCACTTATCACTTTCAGAAATACCTCTTTCATTTAATAAAGATGAAATAGAAGAAGAGTCGACTACAAACTTTAATGTAGAGAACATTCACAATGTAAGAGCTACAACATTATTAGCTATAGCTTACGACCCAGAAGCAACAATAACTTTACTCGGAAGAAATCATACAGGTGTAGCTGGAGGAAACATTGCCTTAAATAGACGATACACAAATGTACCTATTAGAGTTACAGCAGAAGGAAGAACAACAACTTATATTTTAAATATACTTACTGGTGCTATTACTAATGCACAGCCTCCATTAGAAGATGAATATGATGAAGACTATGAAAATGATTGGCCTGAAGTATTGCAACCTCCGACTCTGGAACCTCCAGTAGTACAACCTCCATTATTTGAAGATGGACCAGATGACAATTGGGTACTTCCACCACAAACTACAACAGTTTCATCAGTAACACGAGTAAATGCAGCAACGCCAGCAATAAATGTTACTTCTCCTAGATTGTTTGAAATTTATATAGACAATACAAATTCATTGTACTATTTAGAAAATGAACTTGATATGGTTATAATAGATGACGAATTTGTAACATTAACAATACCATACGAACTATTATATTCATTAGTAGATGTTGATGATTTGTATAACGTTCGTCTATATTTAACAATATACAATGAAGTTGTAGATATAAGAATTACCGCATACGGTGAGCCACTAGAACAATTAGACATAAACTATATTTTGCAATTAAGTCTTGATTTAGAAGAAGATATAAACACTTATCGAGTAGTAGCAATTTTAGAAGATGGTAGTATACTTGGTGGTAGAGTAGAATTAGGTACATTTGTTTTATCTACAAATGTATTAGGTTCTTTTAGTATACTGTATATAGAAAATTTAAGACGTTTTGTTTTAAGTACACAGTCATACATCATAGTAGATTTAGCAGAAAATATAGATGATATATTAATGGATGTACGACCAATAATTCAACAAGGAAGAACGCTTATTCCTATTCGTTTTGTTGCATATGCACTTGGTGCAGACGTTGCATGGAATCCAGATACAGCAACTGTAATTTTGAGCCTTGAAGGTTACAATATATTTTTTGCAATCGGAGAACTTGTAGAAGGAATGGATATACCAGCCCAAATAATAGATTCTCGTACATTTGTTCCACTACGTTTTGTAGCAGAAAGACTAGGTGCTTATGTTGGTTGGAATCCAGAAACTGCAATAATTGAAATAATAAGAGTAACAAGGCAATAAAAAAGTTATCAAAAAAAATGTCTTAGAAATTTAATTTCTAAGACATTTTTTCAATTAAACAGTATTTATAATTTTGTTAGTCATTCAAAGAATTAGAAGAACCCAAAACATCTTTTATTTTACTTTGTACAAGTTTTTGAACATATTCACGTCCATCACCCATATATCCTCTTGGGTCAAAGTTTTTTGGATTCTCTGCTAAACTTTTTCTTATATATGCTGTCATACCTAATCTTATATCTGTATCCATATTTATTTTACATACAGCCATAGATGCTGCTTTTCGTAACATTTCTGTTGGTATACCCTTTGCACCAGCAATATCTCCACCGTATTTATTGCAAAGCTCTACTGAATGTGGGTCTACAGAAGATGCACCATGTAAAACTATTGGAAAGTTTTTAAAACCTGCTGCTTCTAATTCTTTTGTTATAGTTTCTAATCTATCAAAATCTAATTTTGCATCACCTTTAAATTTGTAGGCACCGTGGCTTGTTCCTATTGCAATAGCAAGAGAATCTATACCAGTTCTTTTTACAAAATCTACAGCTTGGTCTGGGTCTGTAAAAGTTGCATTTTCTGCTTTTACATCTATTTCGTCTTCAACACCAGCAAGTACACCGAGTTCAGCTTCTATAGATACACCATTTGAATGTGCATATTCTACAGCTTCTTTTGTTTTTTGTACATTTGTTTCATAATCGTAATGGCTACCATCGAACATTACAGATGTAAAGCCAAGAGAAATACATTGTTTAACTGTTTCTAAATCTGTTCCATGGTCTAAATGTAGGGCTATATCTATTTTTGTTTCTTCTATTGCTGCTTTTACCATTGCCAAAAGGTATCCTCCACCTATGTATGTTAAAGCACTTTTAGAAACTCCCATAATAAGAGCCGAATTTTCCAATTGACCAGCCCTTGCAATTGCTTGTATCACTTCCAAATTTCCAATATTGAATTGTCCTATAGCATAATTTTTTGAAAATGCTTTTTCGAACATTTTTTTTGTTGTAACTAAAGCCATTCTTGCCTCCAGAATTGTATAATTTGCAATTAATAATCACCATTAAATTATAACACTTAAATTCATATTTTGACAACTTTTTTTAATTTCAAAAAAATTTTAATTATTTTTTAGTATGCTCCATTCAGATTCTTTAAAACCTATCAAAATTTTGTCCGATATTATAATTGGTCTTTTTATAAGCATTCCATTTGTAGATAATAATTTTAGTTTTTCATCATCTGTCATACTTTCTAATTTGTCTTTTAACCCTAATTCTTTATAAACATTACCAAATGTATTAAAAAATTTTTTTATGGGTAAATTACTTTTTTCGTACCATTCTTTTAATTCTTCGTATGTTGGATTATTTTCTTTTATATTTCTGTTTTCATATTCAATTTTATTCTTATCTAAAAATTTTTTTGCTTTTTGGCAAGTTGAACATTTTGGGTAATTTAAGTATATCATTCATTTTCTCCTATCATAATTAAAGTATATTTATATTATAGTATATAAAATTTTTTTGTGCAAAAAATAAAGAAAATATCAAAATTAGCACTTTTGTTTTACAAATGTTGTTAAATCAATCTAAATCGATTGTTATAAACTAAATATTGGAGAAAAAATGAAAAAAAATATATATACAGATTTAGCTGTAGAACTTCACGAGTTAGTTTGCGAAGAGAAGAAACAAGTAAAAGAAGAATATGAAATAGACGGAGTAAAAGTAAGTGTTTCTAAACATGGAGATTCTATAGAAGTTACAACGGTAGAAGTGTTAGATGAAATGGGAGAGAGGGAGATAGGTAAACCTATAGGAAATTATGTAACAATAGAATCTAAATCTATGAAAGAAAATGACATAGATATACATGAGAGTATAATAAGCATAATGTCCAAAAAATTAAAAGAAATATATAACATAGATACAGATAGTCAAATTTTAGTAGTTGGTCTTGGTAATTGGAATATAACTCCGGATGCTCTAGGTCCAAAAGTAGTTTCAAAAGTTTTAGTTACAAGACATATACCAGAAGATTTATTACCTCAAGAAAGCCATAAATTACGCTCTGTTAGTGCAATATCACCCGGAGTAATGGGTATAACAGGTCTAGAAACTGCAGAAGTAGTAAAAGGTATCGTACAAAGAACAAACCCAGATTTGATTATAGCTATAGATGCTCTAGCATCTAGAAGTGTAAGCAGGATAAATTCTACAATACAAATTTCGGATACAGGTGTTTCTCCAGGTACTGGAATGGGTAATAGAAGAATGCGAATAAATGAAGAAAACATGGGAGTACCAGTAATAGCTATAGGAGTACCTACAGTTGTAGATGCTGCAACTTTAATAAATGATACAATGGATTATATAATAAAAGATATGGCAACATATGTAGAAAAAAATAGTGATTTTTACAAAATGCTAGATGAACTAGGACTTGAAAACCGATATCCACTTATAAAAGATATACTAGAACCATACGAAGGAAATATGTTTGTAACTCCAAAAGAAGTAGATTCTGTTGTAGATAGAATTAGTAATATTATAGCAAATAGTATAAATATATCTTTACACAAGGGTATAACAACAGATGATATAAATCGGTATATGTACTAAATTTTTTAAATAATCAAAAAATATAGGGAATTTTTTCCCTATATTTTATTTTACCTAATCAGAATTATTTTTATTAAATTTTTATAGTAAAAGTATACTCTAAATAATAAAAACATACATATTTATATTTTTTAAATTTTCTGTTATAACATTTACATTTTTTTCGTCTATGTGATTGAAAACTTCTTTAAATATTATCAGAAATTCATTTGTATTGTATAAAGCCCTTGCTATACTTAGTCTTTGCTTTTGACCTGTAGAGATATTTATATTATTTTCAAATATTACTTCGTTGTATATATCTCTTTTTTTAAATTCCTCTTTTAAACTTACTGTTTCTAGTATGTTTTCTAGTTTAGATTTATCTATATCATTTGTATAAGCAATATTTTTAGCAATTGTATCTGTTATTAAAGAAAAATCTGATTTTACTATACCACAAATCATATTTTTAGTTATATATTTGTATAATTCATCAGTACAATCATAATATATTTTATTTTTTTCAAAAACATTGTTATTAAAAACAAATTGATTTTCATTTTGAATTTTAATATCGTTATCATCTTCTATTTTGTAATTAATATTAAGCAAAACATTGTCTCTGGTTACTTGATTTATATTTTTTATAGAAATTTCACTAATTTTTATTAAATTCCAAAATTCTATAAAAATACTGATATTATTAAATCCATATGAGAAAAATGTTAAAAACAATAAAATTTGTGCAATATTAATATGAGAATTATTTATATTTATAGCAGTATAAATAATTATAACCAAAGTACTTACATTATAAGATATAGCCCCTAAAGAATTTAGTATATTTTCTAATACCTCTTTTTTTACAGTTTTTTTATACTCATTTTCAAATTTTTCTTCCAAAGCTTCCATATATTTTTTATTTTTATCTATGGACTTTACTATTTTCTTTTTAGATATTATTTTTTGCAAAATTTCAGTAGAAGAAATAGAAGATAAGCGTTGTTCATCTGTAAATTTTGATAATAACTTAGCCATTAATATAGAAATATTAAAGAAAATAAAAGATGTAGAAAACACTATAATAGTTAATAATGGATTTATACTTAATAATATAGAAATACCAGCTATGTAAAATACCAAATTACAAAAAGTATCTATTTGAATTGAAAGTAATTCTTTTAAATTTTCTGCATCTTCTTCTAATATATTTATAACTTTACCAGAGTCAAAATTATAGTCTGTATAAATTTTGTTTTTTACTATACTAAACTGAATTATACTTTTACAATAAAATCTAAATAATGTGTCTAAAATTCCTCCAATATATGTAGATACTATACTTGTTACTGTAATAATAGAAAGAATAAAAACAAATCTTATAAAAATATCATAATTTCCATTTTCTATAGATGATAATATATTTGAAATAATTAAAGATATTATCAGAGGAAACGTTATTATAAAAAACCAAATTATTATATTAAATAAAAATATATGTGGTTTATACTTAAATATAGTTTTATTCATACTTAATAAAATTTTAAAAGTCTTCATGCTTATACCTCTTTTAATTCTAATTCTGCAAAATTCACACTTAAATCTGCAAAATTTTCAATTATTTTATTATGGTCAACTATTAAAATTGTTTTATAATGAAATTTATTTTTTATTATTGTCATTAATTTTTCTATTATGTTTTCTTTTAAATTAGCGAAAGTTTCGTCAAATATAATAAATTCAAAATTACTGTGTAAAGCTCTAACTATATTTAAGATTCTTATATTGTTTAAATCTAAATCTTTATAATCTTCTAGTTCTAAAGTTTGAATATTTAATATATTTATTTCAAAATATATATCTTCGGTTAACTGAATACCCTCATTGTCTATATATAGTATATTATTATATATACTTGCATTATATAATTTTCTTTCATTTATCTCATCAATATAATATATATCCCCATCCTTTTCTTCTATTCCTGCAATAATTTTGCAAACGCTAGATTTTCCACATCCAGAAGGACCATATATATAATTAATTCCCTCTATTATTTTCAAATTTATATTTTCAAATATTATTTTATCTTCATATTTTAAAGAAAGATTTTCTATTTCTAAATTTTTTATTTTTATGTTTAATGGATAACTTTCTTCTATATTTACAAGATATTTTTTTATACGTTTGTAACTATTTTTTGTAACCAAAGCATTTTGAAATAAATTTTGAATATTCTCTATAGGAGATTTGATAATTCTAATATATAAAAATATTGAAAAAAGTTGACCTATAGTAAGTGTTCCGTCAAAAATCATAAGACCACCCAAGAACAGAAATAGTATTTCTCCAAGTCTTATTACTACCAAAGATAATACCCATATTTTATATAAATATTTTTGTTGTTTAACTTCTGTTATTTTCAAACTTTGATATGATTTTTTTAATCTTTCTAAAAAATAGCCTTGTTTTTTTAAACCTAATATAAGTTCTGATAATTTTAAAGTTTCTAGTAATGTTTTAGATAAATTTTCTTCATTTTTTCTATTTTCCTCTAATGTGTTTGAATTATTTTTATTTATAAAAAACAACATATTTAAAATTGATACAAAGAACCACAAAACAAAAACTAAGAATATATATGGGTTATAGCTGAAAATAAAATAAAAAATAAAAATTATTAAAAAGAAGCTATAAAATATTGATATGATAGTGGAAGATAAAAATTTTCTTATTATTTGTATGTCTTTTTGTACTAAATTTAAAATTTCCCCATCAGATTTATTTTTTATTAAATCACGATATACTATGTTTTTAGTTATTTTTAATTTCAAATAATTAGATATTTTAAATGAAAACTTATAAAAAAAATAATTATTAAATCTAGAAAGCAAATAAAAAACGATTAAAGCAATTACATAATTTAAAACTAAGTCTAAAATATTTGAAATATTATCTGTTGAGATATAGTCTATGAATCTGCCAGTATAATCAGATAAAATTATACTTAAATATGTTATAATAGGAATTAGTATGAATAATAAACTATAAAAGATTTTAATTTTTTTCATTATTTTTCTCCAATTTGATATCTAATTTAGGGATATATTTAATTTCTCTAATTACAATATCTATATGTGTAACAATTTTAAATAGAAAAAATCAATAAAAAATAATTATTTCAACTTTTTTATTGATTTTTTTATGATTTTCAGTTATATATTTTAGAACTGTTTCGTAAAGTTTGTTTTACTGTTCTGGTGGTCTATCTTCACTGCCCCAGCCACCACCTATCAAATCAAAAGGTTTAATTAAATATAAAAAAAACATTTAGAAATCCTCCCATCTTTTTTTGTAATCTTCTACTACTTTTAACATTATCTCATAAGCTTTATCTTCACCTAATTCTTTTAACTTAGATAAACCTTCATTTATAGTATCTTCATCTTTAAAGAATGCACCTTTTCTCACGAGAATTAAACTCATATGAAATTGGAAATTGTGTTCCTCACAAAATTCTATTGCATCTTCGAGTTTTTCTTCAACTATATAAGACTCATCATCTGTTTCAGAAGAATCCATTCTCAAAAATCTTACTGAAAGAGCATTATAAAGCCAAGCTGTAATATTATTAGTCCCCTTAATATGATTAGAATAGTATTTTTTAAGTTCATCTAAAGCACATTCAAACAAAAATATAGCTTGCTCAACTCTTTTTGTGTAAGCAAGACATACAGATAAAAATTCCAAATCTCTAGCACTCCACCTACTAGAATTTTCAATTCTATCAAAAATCGGCTTTGCAATTCTACTTAATCTCAGAAAATTTTCATAAGTATTATCATATTTAGCTTCTTTTTCATAAATTATAAGTAAACGTAAACCGTCTTGAAGTACAGAGTCTATCATATTAGCTTCATTTTTACTCATATGTTTCAAAAAATCTTCTTTTAGTTTTGCAATTTTCTCTGTTTCGTGATTTCCCTCAAGAGAAAATACTTCATCTAAAAGTTGATTTTTTATAACATCATCTTCGGATGGTATATTTTTTCTTCCCATTTCATAATAATGCACCCTCTCTTTTATATTAGCCAATAAATTTTTACTACAACTTTTTTTAAGTATGTAATTTAAAAACATTGTTGTATTCTTGATAATTTAAGAAGTAATTATTGGCTCATAAATATATTTTATCACATAATAAGCTATGTTTCAACATATTTTTGTGATATTTTTCTAGCAATTTCTGTAAATTTATAAAACCTGAACATTTTAGTATAAAATTATATTTTATCTAGCAAAGAACACATTACATTATTTTTTGAATTATGTATATTATTTAAAAATAAAGCTCTTGTTCTACAACCTTCAGAACATAAATCACTATGTTTACAATAATTTTGATATATGATTTTAAATCTAATTCTTTTAAAACAGGCTTATTAATATAAAAATTATAACAATATTACACATAATATTTAAATTACTTGTTAATTCTATTATTGCTGTTTTTATACTATCTTCTTTTATTTCATTAAATATTAAATTATCTATTTCTTGAGGTAAAATATTTTTTTCAACTAACTTTAAAGAATATTCTCCATATACATTTTTATATAACTCATTTCTTACTAATTCGAAAAATTTTCTAGATATTTTATATTTTTTATTATTACTTTTTACTTGTACATGATTATCGTATAGGTTGAAATTTACTTCGTGTGTCATCGTGAAATTCTCTCCTCTCTTTAATAATTTCAATTAACTTTTATACAAATAATATATCAAATTATTCTAATTTTCAAAAGAGACAAATATGTACCCTTTATAAAAAATATTGTAAAATTATAAGATTATATGATAAAATATGTTTACTTTATTTTAGAAAGGATAATAAAATGTATTATAATTTTTATTAAAATTTATCTAATTATATTGGAAATGGAATAAAATATTTAAGAAAATCTAAAGGAATTTCACGTGAATCACTTACAAAAGATGGTACAGAATTTCAAATATGTGCTGCAAAAACATTAAAAAGAATAGAAAATGGTCAAACAAACGTGAGTATCTGCTTATTAATAGAAATTTTAAAAGAATTAGATACAAACTTAGAAGAGTTTTCAAAAAATTTTATATATCATAATTTTCATGAATATTTTTATGATATTTGGAACGATATTTATAAATTAGATAGAATTAATTCTGAAAAAAAATTAAATATCTTGAAAAAAAATGATATTTGTATTTATAATTTCTTACAAGATATTATTATTTGTGAAGCAATTATTACTTTAAAATTTTACGATAAAATAAAAGCACGAGAAATGTTTATATTAGTATTAAAAAAAATTTGTTTTAAAATTTTTTTTAATAATTCAAATACAATAAATTTAGATATGATAGAAAAAGTACATTTATCTAAAAATTGTTATAAAGTTTTAATAGAATTTTCTAAAACTGAAAATTTAGGTAATTTAATTCTTATTAATTCAAAGATTGAAAAATCTTTATATAAAAATAAAAATATTGATAAAACTACAAAATATAAATTTTTAATATAAATTTATTATATAATTTCTAATGTTATTTTACAACAAGACCCAAAAAATATAAAAATTATTTATTTTTGTAATAAAGCAATATCTCTGTGTAAAGAAATAGATAGTAATTTTTATTTAGGTTTTTTATTTTTTCATAGAGCATTTTTTCTACATAATAGAGGATACAATGGTATTGCAAATTCAGAATTTAACAAAATTTTTTGTTTTTTAAAAGCAATAGGGGATTTTAATCATTTAAATATTGTTAAACATAAATATAATCAACTTGTTTTAAAATCTTTTTAAAGTTTCAATGAGGGTGATACAAGGGGTAATGCGTGGTATACTCAATGATAAAAAAACAGATAGCAAAAAGAAGGAAAAATAAAATTGATTCAGAAAATTTATTAGGAACAGAATACACTGGTTTAAAAGGTCAGGAATCTGTTAACAAACTTTTAGAAGAAAAACAAGGTCATGTAAAATCAGCATTTTCACACAATGATATAGGAGATGTAGCACTTATTTGGAGAGATGACAATATTGGCTTACAACAACGGTTATATACCAAAAATAGCATATAGTCGAATTTAAGAGGATTTATAAGTAAAGAAACAACTATAGAATACATCTCAAAAGATTTAGAATAACAAATGGTTTTACGTGAAAGTCTTTTAAGTCTAGTACGAAAAGTTAGATGTTTACGTTCAATCTTTTGAGTGTTTTTCTTCTTCCGTGCTAGTTACACTTTCTTGATGTTCTTCTTTGTATTCTCTTCCACCAAATTTTGTAATTACATAGCTATCTGGTCTAACGTTTGGTATAAGTATTTCACATTGCAGGTTAGTCCAAAAATGCCCATTATTTGTGCCTAGTACAGTTCCTGCACTTGTTGTTACTCTAAATTCACCATTTTGTATTGGGTCGCCTGTTACTGAGTTTCTGAGTGTAATTAACAAACTTCCGTATGGGTCATTTGCAAAAGTAAGTGGTACTACTGATGTTCCATCTGCACGTAAAAATACGTGCCCGATATTGTTTATACCTAGTGCAAAGTTTGTTGGTGGTATCACTTCTCTTACGAGATAATAACCCGGGTATAAGCCTGTGATATGGATAACCCCTGAATTATCTGTTGTCCAAGTACCCATTACTGTACCGTGAAGTCCTGATGTATCTCCACCAATTACACGTATTAATTTAAATGTTGCTTCTGATAATAGATGTCCGTTTGTGCTATTTACTTTACGAATTACTATTGTGTTGAGTGGTCAGTTCCAAACGTCAAGCTATACTGATAGGTAAGTCTACTGTTTCTGAGTTTCCGCCTTTTCCCCCAGTTCACACCGTACATGATAGTTTCCCATCATACGGCGTTCCAACAAGTATTTATACGATGTTACTTATTTCTATCTTTTTATTTTCAGTTAATAGTCTTAAAGAATTAACTCTCTTCAACGCTTTTTGGTCAAGTTTTAGTTTATTAACGTATTTATTTATTGTTTCTGGAAGTTTACAGTGTATAAGTTTATGGACATCTGCTTTCAGCCAAACAAGATTGTTAGACCTCATCGGAAACTAAAAACGAGCTTCAAAATTAATAATGCCACAAATGAGAGACATTCTTAAATTAAAACGTTTAAGACGATTACGATAAGTATTAGAAAC
>WRGD01000081.1 GCA_009787355.1 Defluviitaleaceae bacterium
TGTAGTAATATTAATACAATTTCATTATACGAAAAAAAAAAAAAAAAACAAATGTATATTTTACCATTTGAAATTTATCAATATTAACTATTGCCATATACAGAAAAAAAAATTATAATTTATATGTACAAAATTTACAAAAATTCTATGAAAGAACGGAGATAACAATGAAATATTTTCCAAGCATACAACATATAAAATATGAAGGTAAAGATTCAAACAATATGTTTGCTTTCAGACACTACAACCCAGATGAAATAGTAAATGGAAAACCAATGAAAGAAAATTTACGATTTGCTGTTGCTTATTGGCATACACTTGTAAACGATGGTTCCGACCCTTTTGGAGGCAGTGTAAACAATAGAGATTGGATACATAACGACCCTATGGAAACTGCTAAAAATAGAGTATATGCAAATTTTGAGCTTTTAGAAAAATTGGGTATAGAGTATTTTTGCTTTCATGATTTAGATATTGCTCCCACTGGTGAAAGCCTTTTGGAATTTCATAAAAATATAGATGAAATAACAGATTTAATACAACTAGAAATGAAAAGAACAGGTATAAAAGTTCTTTGGAATACTGCCAATATGTTTACTCAAAAGCATTATATAAATGGTGCAGGTACAAGCCCAAATGCCGATGTTTTTGCAATAGCCGCAGCACAAGTAAAAAAAGGTTTAGATATTTGCAAGAAATTAAATGCAAAAAATTATGTTTTTTGGGGTGGTCGTGAAGGATATGAAACACTTCTAAATACAGATATGGAATTAGAACTAAATAATCTTGCAAGACTATACAAAATGGCAATATCATATGCAAAAGAAATAGGACATGAAGTACAGTTTTTGATAGAACCAAAACCAAAAGAGCCATCTAAACACCAATACGACTTCGATGCTACTACAACTTTAGCATTTTTATACAAATATGGTCTTGAAAAAGACTTTAAACTAAACCTTGAAGCAAATCATGCAACTCTTGCAGGGCATACTTTTGAACATGAACTTAGAGTTTCACGTTTAAATGGAGTCTTGGGCTCTATAGATGCAAATCAAGGAGATTTACTTTTGGGTTGGGATACAGATGAATTTCCAACAGACCTTATGTCTTCAATTTTAGCTATGTACGAAATAGTAGAAAATGGTGGTCTTGGAACTGGTGGTATAAATTTTGATTCAAAAGTTCGTCGTTCTTCTTTTGAAATGGAAGACCTTTTTCTAGCACATATAGCAGGTATGGATACTTTGGCACGTGCATATAAAATAGCTGTAAAACTAAAAGAAGATGGCTTCTTTGATAATATAATAAAAGAAAGATATGAAAGTTATAACACAGGTATAGGAAAAGATATAGTATCTGGCAATTGTGATTTAAAATCTTTATCCGAATACGCTCTAAAACTTAAAAATAACGACATTAAAAATCCATCTTCTCATATAGAATATGTAAAATCAAAATTAAATGACTATCTATAGGGAAATGGGAAAAAATAAGTAAATGGATAAAGATACAAAAAATAAACGAAAAAAAGAATTACTAGAAACATTTAATTACAGATATTCTGTAAAAGAGTTTGACAGCACAAAAAAAATAGATAATGAAGATTTTGAATTTATTTTAGAGGCAGGTAGATTATCACCGAGTTCTATTGGTTCGGAACCTTGGCAATTTGTTGTTTTACAAAATCCAGATATAAGACAACAAATTGCTGATATTTCTTTTGGTGCAAAAGGTCAATTACCTACAGCAAGCCATGTTGTTATTATATTAGTTAGAAAAGATACTTGGTTCGATTCTAAATATATAGAATATATTGCAAAAGAAGTACGTGGCTTTGACGACGAAAGATATAAAAAAAGTATTCCTATGTACGAGAGTTTTCAAAAAGATGATATGAATATATTCGATGAAAGAACATTACTCGACTGGGCAATAAAGCAAACATATATAGCACTTGCAAATATGATGACAGCTGCAGCTTATATTGGTATAGATTCCTGTGCAATAGAGGGATTTAATTACGACAAAGCACGTGTTATTTTGAAAAATGCTAATATACTAAATGATGATTATGATATTTCTGTAATATGTGCATTTGGATATAGAAGTATAGACCCAAAAAGACCAAAAACAAGAAGAAAATTGGAAGATATAACAACTTATATTAATTAAATTAATATAAACAATAAAAAGCCCCCTTTCCTATTATTTATGGAAAGGGGGGAATTTTAGTTATTAAGCTAAAATTCAGAGAAGAAATGGAATTTACCAATGGAGTTATATTATACACTTTATTAAACCAAATTGCAACTAGTAAATACTGTTAATTTGCATTTGAAAATATCCATCAAATTGCCAAATTGCACTTTAATAGTTTGTTATACTTAACTAAATCGAATTAAAAATTTTCTTTTTATTTTGTACAAAATGTATAACAGTTATAGCAATAGATATAATAACAAAAACTCCGTGTATTTCGCCAAGCATATAGCTTCCCAAAACTGCAGATAAAATAGCTAAAATAATAGCTATGTACCACGATATAAATAATAATACTGCTACAAAATATTTTTGTTTCATAGCTTTAACAATATTAGGATTTTTCATATTTTTAAATGTAGCTGCCATCCATTTACGTTTTTTAAAAACATGTATTGTTATAGCAATAGATGCTAAAATACCAAATATTCCATGTAGATTTGTTCCCGTTACAACTGTTGTACCTGCTGTAATATCTATTACTTCTGTTGTTATAGTTCCTGTTGTAACATATGCTAGTATTAAAAATAATATTGTCAAAATTTCTAGCCATAGTTTTTTTATCTTCATAAGTACCTCCTCTAAGTTTGAAAATTATTATAATATTTTTAGAAATATTTTTCAACATATTTTTAAAAATATTAGAATCTTTAGTACAAGATAAATTTAGTAAAGAAATAAAACACATGAATAAATATTTTGGCGAGTATTTCTCAAAAAATAGTAAGTCTGTGGAAAAATAATATCTTCATTATGGAGCTTTTTTAAATTTAAAGCCACTGTATCTTTAAACGACACAGTGGCTAAAATCTCTAAAAAGATAAATATTTATATATACTAGTTAAATTATGTAAAAATGTTAGTGTCCTTTAATGGTGAAATCATAAAAATCAAAGATTAATATATTGATTTAACAATATTAATACGGAAAAATCATAAAAGCTATTATAATAAAAGGTATAGCTAGTATCATAGCAACCATAAAATTAGCTATAGCAAATCCTATGATTGCTTTAGCGAATATATTAGACCATTGACTAATTGTATAATCTCTAAAATCTCCATAAATTTCATCTTTTTTCAAGAGATTAAAATAATAACAAGAAACTGACATAACCACAATAAGCCACCGTATAGTTAAATTATACAGTGGCTTTATTTGGTTATATCGTATTAATTGACATTATTATAATATTTTTTCTTATATTTATTCATATCTAAGCGAGTCTACAGGGTCCAAATTGGCTGCTTTACCTGCTGGATATACGCCAAAAATAACACCTATAAGTATACTAGAAACAACTGCAATAATAATAGCTGTAACATCTACAGTTGCTATTATTTCCATAGGTGAAAAATGAGAAACGGCAATAGTTAATGCAAGGGCACTACCAATTCCAAATATAATTCCCAAAATGCCACCAATAAGAGTTATAACTATAGATTCAAAAACAAATTGTAGTCTTATTAAAACACCAGTAGCACCTAAAGATTTTCTTATTCCGATTTCTCTTGTACGTTCTGTTACTGTAACCATCATTATATTCATTACACCAACACCACCAACAAATAAAGATATACCTGCAACAAATGTTATAAAAGCTGTAACACCAACAAAAATTATTTCTATAAAATCCATTACTTCTGTCATACTAAGTGCTGCAAAACCATCTTCACGATTATGCCTAATATTTAAAAGTCTTGTTATTTGTTCTGCTGTTTCTGTTGCAAAAATAGGATTATCCATAGATACCATCATTGCATCTATATTATTTGGAGTATTTCTAAGACTACTAAGAGTTGTAGCAGGTACTAAAGCTAATGCCATAGATGGTGGGCTTTGTGCTGCAATAGTATCTAGTGGAACATCTATAATACCTACAACTGTTAAAGCAAGTCTTCCAAGATTTCCTTCTATATAGATTGTCCTACCAACACTATTCACAAAACCGAAAACTTGTATACTTATTTCTGGTCTTATAACAGCTACTCTTGCCATATTATTTATGTCGTTCTCCGATATAAATCTACCATATAGCATATTTATATTTTCTATTATATGATAATTGTGGTCAAGTCCTGTTATAGAACCACGTCTTGTTTCTAATGGATTTCTTAACTGTATTCTTTGATTACTGTTGGATTCTATCATTGTTGTTACATTGTTAACATTTGGTAAATTTTGTATAGCATCCATATCATTATATGTTAGAATACTTGGACCAAAAACATTGCGAGGGAATACTTGAATAGTGCTCATATTAAATGTAGCAATTTCATTATGTATTGCATTATATACACCATCACCAATAGAAGTTATCATTATTACAGAGCTTATTCCAATTATAATACCAAGCATAGTAAGAAAAGAACGCATTTTATGAGATAATACACTTTTTACTGCAGAAGAAATACTTTCTAAAAATTGCAAATTATCACCTCATTTTATTCTATATCGTTTGGATTTCTTTGAACAGCAATAATTTGATTTTCTACATTTACATTGCTTACTATTTGCCCATCTTTAAAAGTTATAATTCTTTTTGTATGCTCTGAAACTTCGGGTTCATGTGTTACAATTATTATTGTGGCACCCTCGTTATTTAATTGTTGAAAAATAGCAATAACATCTTCTGTAGACCTAGAATCTAGATTTCCGGTTGGTTCATCTGCAAGCAAAATAGCAGGGCTATTTACTAGAGACCTAGCTATTGCAACACGTTGCCTCTGTCCACCAGAAAGTTCATTTGGTCTATGATGACCTCTATCAGAAAGACCTACTCTAGAAAGAGCGTACATAGCTGCTTCCCTTCTTTTGCTTTTGTTAACACCTGCATATACCATAGGTAATTCTACATTCTGCTGTGCTGTTAATTTAGGTAAAAGGTTAAAAGATTGAAATATAAAGCCAATTTTTTTATTACGTATGTGTGCAAGTCTATTTTGAGAAAGACCTGCAACATTTTCACCATCTAATATATATTCCCCATGTGAAATTGTATCAAGACAACCAAGTATATTCATAAGTGTTGATTTTCCAGAACCACTTTTTCCCATTATAGATACAAATTCTTTTTCTTTTACAGTAAAATTTATACCTTTTAATGCCTCTAGTTCCAAATGTCCATTTTTATATATTTTTCGAAGATTTTTAACTTCAAGCATAGTTTTTAAATTAGATGTTTCTGTTTCTTTATTTTTTAGCTCATTCATTTTTACTAACCTACCATATTGGATTTACCAACATTCCATTGTTTGCATTCTGAGTTTGAGATACTATAATTTCACCCTCATTTACACCACTTACTTCTATATCCATACCAGATTGTGTTATTATTTCTATAAATCTTTGTTCTAAAATATTGTCATTGTTAACAACAAAAACATATGTTCCACCATCTGGAGTGAAAGAAGTAGATAAGAAAGGTATTGTAAGAGCATTTTCACGTACATCTGTTGTAATTGTAACATCGAGTGCAATACCCGGTATAAGTAATGATGTATCTACATCATTTATACTTATTTCTATAGGTACAACACGTTCATTTACACCACTTATACTTGTAGTTGTTGCAATAGTAGATATAGTATTTATATTTCCTGTTAAAAAGTTATTTCCAAGTATAGAACCCTCTATTAAAACGTCTTGACCTATATTTAAAAGTCCTGCATGTCTTTCATTTACAAAAGCACGTATAACATAATGCGATGGGTCATTTATTTGAACAAGAGCTTGACCCTGTGTTGCCATGCCACCACTTACAACATTTATATTTGTTACAGTACCGGAAACTGGTGCCAAAAGCACTTCTTCAACATCGTTTAAGTTTGATATATTTCTATTTATATCTTGTATTGCAAGTCTTGTTCTTTCTATAGATATTTCTTGTTGTGCTATTTGGTTTAAATTCTGTGGGCTGTTTATTCTATTTTGTAAATCCTCTAATTGTATTTGTGATATTCTTAAATTTTCATTTGCCGAATTTATATTTTGCTGTATTTGACCTCGTCTAGCTATAGTAGTATCAAGTTGAGCTATTAAATTTGAAATCTGAGTATTAATATTTACAAGATTTGTATGTGCATTTAAAAGTTCATTTTCTATATTATCTACTGCACGAGCTGCATTGTCCAAGTTTACTTGAGTTGTAGCACCAGCCTGAAATAAAATTCTAGTATTTGACAAAGTTGTTCTAGCATCTTCTAAATTATATTCTATTTGAGATATTAATCTTTCTTGTATCTCTACGCTTCTTTTTTGTACTTCTATATTTGTTTCTTGGTTAATTATATTTGCTTCTAGTTCTTCAAGTGCAAACTCTGCATCAAAAACACCTTGCTCTGCTCTTGTTATGTTCAAATTTGCATTTTCTATTTCAAGCACAGTTGGACCTATGCGTAAACTATCTAGTGTAACTTCTTGGCTACGAAGTGTTAGATTTGTATCGTTTAGCTGATGTTCCAAAGTTTCTAATTGCCTTGTTCTATCTTGCATATGTGTATTAAATGTCATAAGTGGTTGACCAGCCTCTACAACATCATTTTCTAACACCAACACTTCCGATACTTCAAGTGTATTATTTATAAAAGCTACTTCACCAGGCAAAAGATAAACTTCACCCTGTGCTGTAACAGTTGTTTCTAATGTTTGCCTTGAAACTGTCGTTACATGTATATCAACTGGTCTTGGTTCTGTATTTGCACCTGCCATAGCAAAGGCGTATACACTAATACCTATACCTATAACAATCACAGATGTGATTATTATTTTTTTATTTTTTTTCATTAAAATTAATTCCCCCTATTTTTAACTAAATAAATACTAAATAAAAGTATATCAAATATTTTGCAACTACACAAATAAAATTGAATAACTTTATATTATTTATACCCAGTTGTGTAAATGATATTTATTGTTTTTTAGATAAAGAGTAGACAGAGAGAAAAAGACATATAACAAACCAACCTATAACGTTAAATAGGTTAGCAAAATTAAAAACACCAAAATTAAATAAACTAGCTCTTATTAAATTTGAAATTGGAACAAAAGGAAATATATTATATATAGCGAATGTCCAATTGGGTAATCTATCTGATGGAAAAGTTATAGGTGAAAAAAGTAAACTTATTATCATAATAAGTTGTGTAACCATACCTACTACATTTGGCTTTAAATAATATGCAACTGTAAAACCAATTAGTATCATCGTAGCAAGAGAAATTATTATTATAAATATACTAGTAATAGATATATGTATTACTATACCGAATCTCGAAATCACAGCTATTATACTTATTATAATGCCAGGTAAAGCAGCACTTCCCCATATTATTAAATCGGATAATATTATACTAAATCTGGATACTGGTAAACTTCTTTGATAATCGAATATGCCGTTTTGCTTAGTTTCAGATACAATTTGAGCACATAAAACACATCCAACAGATATAATACCCATAACGATTGTTCCCGAAGATAAATAAATAGCAGATATTTCATCTATGTCGTATATAAATAAAGCTAAACCATACACCATTGCTACAGCTAAAATAATTTGCAAAATACTAAATGATGGAAGTATATATTTATGTCTAGTAATACTCCAATTTAATAAGCCATCAAGTCCTAAAAAAATACTATTTTTCATTTATCATGTCTCCATATACAGTTTCTAGAGAAGAAGGAATTAATCTATAACTGCTTATTTTTTTATCTTTAATCATTTCTAGTGTCAAATTAATACAATTTATAATTTCATCTCTATCTAAAATCATAGATATTTCTCCATCTTTTTCATTATATTTTTTTTCTAAAATTTTCGGAAAATTAAAATTATCTAATATATCCTTATTATCTGTATAAATTATTAGTGTACTAGTTGAATTATCTTCCGCACCTGTTGCCCCATCTTTTATAACTTTTCCTTTATCTAACATAACGTATCTATCTGCATATTGTTCTACTTCAAGTAAATTGTGAGTTACTATTATAACTATATGACCATTACTCGCAAGATTTTTTAAATATCTCCAAATCAATTTACGTCTTGTTGGGTCAACATCATTTGTTGGTTCATCTAATAATATAATTTTTTGTGGCATTGCTGTTGCCATTGCAAAAGATGTCAATCTTCGTAGTCCACCAGATAATTTATCTCCACTTATGTTTTTATATTTATCTATATCCAAATCCAATAATATTTTATCTGTATAATTATCAGCCTCATTACCTTTAATTCCTCTTATTCTTAAAATAGATTTTACTGCTCCACTTACTGTAACCCCGGTTAACGGAGCGTGTAATTGAGTCATCATAGAAATATTTTGTCTTGCAAATTTTGAATTTTTAATTAAAGATTTACCCTCAAATATTATATCCCCGCCATCTGGTCTTACATTTCCTATTATTTGATTAAGTAAAGTTGTTTTACCAGCACCATTATGACCAATAAGAGCGACTATTTCGCCTGATTTAAACGATATAGTAATATCGCAATTGGCTCTAACATTGTTTTTATATGTTTTATTAATAGAATTTATTTCAAGATTCATTTTAAAAACTCCTTATATCAAAAAAATGTGAATGTAACATTGTCAAAAAAATAATAAAAAATACTCATTAAAAAAGGTATCAACCAAAAAATAATAATAATAAAAGAAAAAATATATCCTATAATACAAAGTCTTCTCCATACACGAGCATCTTTAGTGTTTTTTAAATCTTTGTCGTGTGCATCTATATGTATAAAAGGATTGTCTAAGATATTTTTTGCAATTAAATGACCATCACAATTTTTGTAAAATTGTAATTGCCAAATTATACTGACCCATAAAACAGAAGAGGCAGTAACTAACATCCAATTATTATAAAATATTTGTGCCAATGAAGATAAAATAGCAAGTATAAACATATCAAATGCAATCCCAGCAAATAAAGCACTAAATCTAGGTAAAAAAGACCAAACCCATATATGATTCATTTTAACAAAAGCTATGCCTTTTGAAATATTAAACCCAAGACCTCCCAATTTCGCCCCCAAATTTCTACCATATACCATATGCATTAATTCATGAAGTAAACCAACAATTACACGAAAAGCAAATATAAATATTATTACATTTAATATAGGAACATTGTGGGGTATTATTTTATCTCCTGTAGGAATTCCTAAAAATAAAATAGATATTATTATACTAACAAATGAGAGTAGTCCAATAACTATCATAGTATACTGTGAAAATTTCCACAGCATACTATTTCCTTCTTTTGGTATAGTTTTTGAATATTTTTCGTTATCACTATTTAGAAAAAAATTTGCTTCTTTTAGTGCTTTAAATAAATCTTCATCTTTTTCTATGTAGGATACATCAGGTTTAGATAGAACTGTAACTATTTCTTCATCTACAACAATTGGAGAAGTGTCGTAAGAAACTACAATATACTGCCCATTTTTTAGTCTTCTATATGATACTTCTTTCAAAATAATTTCACTCATATAATTATTCCTTATAATATTTAAAAACTTCCCAATCACTTTCATGACCATTGCCACAAGTTGGGCATTTATCTCCATGTCTTTTATAAGCAGGATGCATAAATGATGAACCGTCTTCATAATTAATTTCACACTGTGCTTCTAAAGTTCTTGGTTTATCATATCCTGTTAAAATTTTAATAACTTCATCTACAATATAAGCTGTTAATTGAAAAATACCAGGTGGATAAGCTATAGAAGGTGGATTAAAGTTTATGTTAGAAAAACCGATAAATTGTTCTACAAATTTTTCATCTCCCAAGGTATATTGTATGTTTAAACAATCAAAACATCTTGTTTCTTTTGGAATTATAGTAAAAACTCTTCCACGGCTAACTTGAGAAACAGCAAAAACACAAGGAACACCAGCTTCTACAATAGCCTTATTAACATTTCTAAATGCAGTAAATGGGGGTTCATCTATTGCAGATATTACAATATCAGAGTCATTTATAATATTTAATATATCCTTTGGTGATGATATTTTCAAATTGTGAGGTTCTATTATTATTTTTGAGTTCATTTCTCTAATATTTTTTGCAGCTACTTCTACTTTGGGTTTTCCTATATCTGATTCTTTATATAATAGTTGTCTTCCAAGATTTGACTCTTCTATGTTATCATAATCTACTATAATGATTTTTTTCGGACCTAAACCAGACAATAAAGTAAGAATATTTGAACCTGCCCCACCAAGACCGAGAAGAAGTATTGTAGAATTATTAATTTTTTCTTGTATATCAATCGGACTTTCAGTATTTTTCGTAAATCTTCTAAAATAATTTACGTTAGGTATATATCTTTCTGGTACATTTTTTTCTTTTTCGTCGTATGTTTCTTCTAAAAATCCTTCTTTATCTAAAATTTCTATTCCTATTATTACATCATCTATAGTTAATTCTTTAAATTTTTTTATCATTCTTGAAGAAACTTCTTCAAAATTTCTTCCATCTAGCAAACAAGCCAAATGCCAAAGATAGCCATCTGGGTCTTCAAATTCTTTCGTAATACCGAGCTGTGCACCTATTCTAAATTCTTTATCATTTAATTTATATAAAGGATAAATAGGTTTTATTCTAGGGTTCGAATAATTCATTTTATAAACTTCCTTTAACTTATTTTAATAAAAATTGTAGTACACCCTAAAAGGGCGTACCACAATATACATTTGGATAATTTTAAACAATTATCCACCAAGTAGCTTCTAAGTTTTCTAATTTTCTAACTTTTACATTTGTCATAGCTATAGCCTCCTTTCCTCCAATTTCCAGATATTAAATATTCTAGTATACTGGATAAATTTATAAGCCCCCCATAAAAAAATTATGTAGTACTCCATAATATTATAGCTTCATAAACCATACAATATCCTCGATATACTTCCCAGATATATTCCCTATCCCAAATAATACAGGATATGGATATGGATATGGATATGGATATGGATATGGATATGGATATGGATATGGATATGGATATGGATATGGATATGGATATGGATATGGATATG
>WRGD01000082.1 GCA_009787355.1 Defluviitaleaceae bacterium
GGACGCTCTTGCCTTTCGCTAGTAGTTGGCTACGACAAGCCCCTACAGTGGACTTGCACCACCTAGATTTGTACCATGCACGGCACACACAAAAAAACTGCTTTAGAAAAAATTCTAAAGCAGTTTTTTATCATAACTTAGTTACCTCATTGCCAAAAATTCAGTTCTTAAAGCCTCTTGGTCTAAGCTATTTAAATAAGTTTCTGGGTCTGTACCTGTTCTCTCACTATAAGTTTGACCCTCTCCACCGTGTACGTGAGAACCTGGACCATGGTCTGCTATGTGTGCGTATATGTCGCCCAAATCTGTACCTGCTGGAACTATTTCAGATTCTGTAAACCATTGGTGATCCCAGAAAGGAAGACCATAACGAGTTGTTCCATCTAATTGATAGGTTGTCCCACGCTCGTAGTATTCTACTATACCAATTTGGTATCTAGAACCTGGGAAATGGTCTGTATCAAGCATTACTACCGTACCTGGTTCAAAAACTTCCACATTTTCCCATCCCCATAATTCTGTGTGCATAATCCAACGGTGAGCATATTCAAATGGGAATCCAGGTGCACCAGGTTGGAAAGAAACTGCATAAGCTATTTCATCAAATGCACCTGTTACAACAGCCTGAGAGCCTGCAGCTCCTGGGAAATGCTCATGTGCTAAAATAACTGGTGTACCAACAGGGAATGTTGGATTTGGATGATGTGTAGAACCTTCGTTTATATAACCAAAACTACTATAAATAGGTGGTGATGCTTGAGTTGAAGCATCTATAAAAGGATATGCTGGTTGCATTGGTGGTTCTTGTCCCGGTCTTACTACATCTGCAACAGCGTTTATAATACCACGAGCTGTGTATGTAGCACCAGAAAAAGCATCTATATCGATTGCTTCAAAATCTATATCACCAGTTAATATAGGTGAAAGATTTGCAAATGCCATATTAAAAACCTGTTCTGTATCGTTGTGGAAAACAGGGTCAATAGATATTACATTAGTTCCCTCGTGTTCTACATTTAATCTAATATAACCACGAAGACCCATTCCACGCCCTTCTTCAACTACTGATGTAGGTGTAGTAGGTTCTGTTGGTTGCTCCACTTCCGATGGCGGAGGAGTTACCGATGTGGGTGGTTCTGTTCCTCCACCTCCACAAGCTACAAAAAGTAATGCTGTGGAAATAAAAGCAAAAGACATTGCTTTTTTTGTTAAATTCTTAACCATTTTAACCTCCGAAAAAATAATCTTTTTCTTATAAACTTTCTACAATATAGGCATACAAGTATATTGTATATAACATGATGTATTTTATACATTTTTTTTAAAGTTGTCAAGAGAAAAATAGCATTTTTCAAATTATTTCAATGAAAATGTCAAAAATTTTATAAAAATAAAAAATCATGTATACAAACTAGATATACATGATTTTTTTTATATTAGTGAAAATCGAATCTTATGTCTGTTCCTAAAATTCTAAATCTTAGTATATTAAAATTTGGATTTAAACTATAAACACGTCTTGATACAGATATATAATCTGTTTCAGTTTCTTCATTATCTTCTGAATCTACTCTTACATTCTCTGTTATATATTCATGATAAAATAGTCCAGACAAAGCTATATAAGTAACCCCATTTTCTATTACATTCTTTGTTTCTAGCTCTGACCAACTCCAAATTACAAAAACATTCTTTGTTAGCCCTAATTCTTCTAAAGCATGTTTTATCATCTGTACTTCATATGCTGGTAAGTTATTTATATCTCTATTTATCAAAATTATAACATTATCTATATCTATATTGTTCACTTCATTTACAAAACTCCAATTGTATACAGAAGTTCCTGTAAGAGAACCCGTTTGTGCATCTAAATTTATTATAGCTGTATTATTATTTATTATTCTAAAGCTATAACCTGCTGTGTGATGTATTGTTTCAAAATTTTCTATTTCTTCTACTTCTGTAGAACCTACAAAAATACCCAAATTGCTTCCTGATATAAAAGTTCTAAGTGCATTATTTCTTTCAAAAACAAAATCGCTAATATTTTCAAATTCCATAAATTGATTTATAGATGTATTACCTACTATTGTAATATCAAAACCATTTCCATGTGTATCTAGAATATCTCTATATGGATTTATTTGTAAAATGTTTGTAGGCAAAGATGTAAAACCTTGATTATTTACATTTACAACAATATCAGTAAAAACAGCTCCAAGACTAATACGTATAACTCCAGATACTTCACCTGCTGTAAATACACCATTCATTAAAGTACCTGCTTCTTCTGGTATTATATTTACTTGAGGTGAATTTATAATTTCTCTATGCCCACGTGGACTAATACCTACGAAATTTACAGTAGCCAAATCTCCTGTGTTTAAATTAAGAGACCTTATATTTGGTTCTATATAGCTAAGTTCCATTACTTCTATTGTTCTAATTTTTTGATGTTCTCCGTACATAAGAGATATATCTATACTTCCAATAGTGTTTGGAAAAAGTACATTTCCTTCTCTTGGAACAAGGGGCCACGTATTTATTTGTACATTCTCAAAAGAAAGATTAATCGGGTTTAAATGGTCATCTAATCCTATAGGATAAAAATTGATACTATCCATGACAAATACTCTATCACGACTTCTAATATCAATATCGGTTAAAACTCCTACAGGTGCATTGTTGAAAATACCTAGTGCATTTACAATTCTTCTTTCAGAACCCTCGCTTACAGCATTCATAACTCTTACATCACTTTCTCCGGGAGACCTAATGGCCATTGTGGAAGAACCCCCGCCATCTAAATGCATAGCATTAAAAGCTCCCAAATCTCTCAAAATTTCTGCCATTTCGCTATGAGTTGCACCTATACTATGATTTCTACCATCTACTGTAACCAAGAAAACTTTTGTACCATTTTGATTTATACCTACAGCACTACGGGGATGTCTTGCATTTCCAGAAACTACAAATCCATCTTCTACTACTTCTCCATTTTGTAATATACTGCCACCACCAGATATTGCATTCCATATATTGTCTATATCTACATTTGCAGAAACTACAAGCTCTGCACTATGTCCAACTAAAATACTTTCTGTAAAATGATAAGCATAAGATTCTGAAAGTGCGATAATATAACCATTACTAGGAACATCTATATTTTCTCCAGGATATGAAATATACGTTATGTATCCATCTTCGACAACTATTTTTACAAGTCCTGATTGTCTAGCATCTATACCTACTGTATTAAAAATAGCTGAGTTATCAAAAACTGTTGCTATAATATTTCCATTTACTTTATTAATATCTTGTAAATTTAAATTTCTTATACCATTATTTAAAAATACAATTTCTGGTTGTATATACTGTATCATAGCATTATTATTAATATCTATAATAAAACTTGCTGCGTACCCTTCACTTCTTGTTATCTCTAATAAATCTCCATTTTGTATAACCTGACCCAGACTTGTACTTGGATATACATTTACATTAAAAAAATCTGCATTTATTCCTGCTACAGCACCATTATTCTGAAGTAAGTTTGATGTTGTATCTCTACTTCCATGTGGTGGTAAAGCTGGTCCCATTGTTATATTTTCATTTGTTAGGTCTACAGTTAGTATATGTACATCTACAAGCCCAGCTCTTGTTATTCTTCTACTTTGCTCATAAGAAATACCACTAGCAATATCGAAACCTATATTATGGATATGAATTATGTTTCCATATACATACGTTTTAAAAGTGAATAAGAAAATTATACTTATCATATATTTTTTAATATTTTTTTTGTTTTTCATACTTTCCCCGTTCTAAAGTTAATATTTAAATCTATTTCTTTTTTCTTTGCCCATTTAAAATTTGATTAGTTTTTGAAAAATGTTTATATCAAAAAAATTACCGAAATATAAGGGACTAAGATGTTCCGCCACAAGTATCATATGTTTAATATCGTCAATTAAACTTATTTTCTTTTGTGTTTCTTTCCCCCATAAAAGAAAAATTAGAGTATCATTTTTTATTTATTTTACTTATTATATTTAAAAACAAATATTTCCCATATTTTTTTGAATATGATTTGACTCACCCTCTCTAACAGTTAAAATAGTATAAAATTTCCTTTTGATATTTACAAAAATAAATATTCATTGTATTATAAACTTAACATCAATTTTATAACTAAAAGTTCGTTTTGTAAAGAATATACATATTATTGTTACATTATTGAAAAGAAGAGGACGGTTTTTTGAAAAACTTACAAAAAAACTAAAAGTGAAACGTTTTTCATTTTTTATACTCAGAATTGTTTTTAAAGGCTAAACTATATTTAGTTTAAAATTAATGCAAAATTTAAAAGAGGAAGTTTTATGAAATTTTTTAGTAGTATTAAGAACATATCAAAATTTAAAATAAATTTGAATATACCCATGTCATTGTTACTAATTTTTTTAATATCAATTCTTATTACGATGGTATTATTTTATATGAAACCCGTACCTACAACTCAAACTTTAGAAATAATGGCACAGTCAAATTTTCTTATGTTTTTTATGAATTTTATTCCCATTTTTTTAATTTTAATATTTTTATTTTTTTTATTTAACAATATTATAGCACCTTCTGGAATAACATTTATTATTATTTTTATGCTAAGTATTATAAATAGATTTAAAATAGAACTTAGAAATGACCCTTTGTTCCCATGGGATTTTGATTTGGCATCGGAGTTTTTTGGAATCTCAGCAAGTTTTCCTTTTTATTATTTTATATTTTTATTTTTGTTTGTTGTAACAATTACTTTATTAACTGTATTTGGGTATTTAAAAATAAAAACAAAAAAAATAAATATAAAAATACGATTGACCTTGATTTTCATTTCTTTAATTACAATATACATTACAAATTTAACATTTTTCTATAATCCAGATATTATTAATTCTTTGCCTATAGAGGGGAATGTTTTAAATCCAGTAAATCAATTTAATAGTCGTGGTTTTTTATATAGTTTTATATTTGCACATAATACACAGAGGATAACTTTGCCAGATGATTTTAATTCGGAAGATGTTAGAATAATGTATCAAAATTTTGAACGAACAGATACATCTAATATATCAACACCTCATATTTTTATCATAATGAGTGAAGCATTTGATGAACTGGCAATGGATGATAGATTTAATTTTGAAGGTTTTACACATCCTCTACAAAATTGGATAAATATAATTAATAGAGAAGATGTTATATATGGTCATATAATAGCCCCAAATTTAGGTGGTGGTACTGGAGATACAGAGTTTGATGTTCTAACTGCTTTTAATACAAGACATTTGCGAGGTACAACATATTCTTATATGCTTGTACGAAATTATTTTGAGTCCATACCTAGCATTTTAAATACTTTAGGATATCGTTCCATAGCTTTACATCCCGGATTTCCTTGGTTTTATAATAGACAAAATGTATACAGATATTTTGGATTTGAACACTTTTATCATATAGAATATTTTGATTACACTCATTTTAAAGGTCCATATGTATCTGAAATAGCTACAATGGATAAATTAATAACTATATTTAGAAATCATTTAGAAGAGTATCCAAATGTTCCATTTTTTAATTTCACATTAACAATACAAAATCACGGACCTTATGCTGGGTTATATGGTTTACCTGAAGATTATATAAATTTTAATACAGACATAAATTTTAATGAAAATGAAATAAGTCAACTTACTAATTTTTTTCACGGACTTATAGATATAGATGAACAACTTTTTAGAATTTTCACTTACTTTGAAGAACATTCAGAGCCTATTGTTATTTTGTACTATAGCGACCATAGACCGGGTTTTACATCTAGTATATATGACATACTTTTTCCGGAGACAGAGCCATTAGACTCATTAGAAAATATAAAAAGGTTACACAAAGTACCTTTTATAATATGGCAAAACGAAGCAGCTAGTAAAATAACAAATTTAAACGAAAATAGAAATAATTTATTTATGCCAGAAAATATGCTAATTACTTCTAATTTTCTTGGAGCTTATTTAATGGAGCTTTTAAATTTTAATGGGTTATCTCCATTTTTTGATTTTGTAAATGAACTTAGGACTATGTTTACTATAATAACAGAAGATTTCATAGTTGATAGAAATGGTTTACCTATAGCATATTTTGATACACATACTAGAACGCTTGTAAATTTGTATAGAGATTGGCAATTTGATAGGATATTTAATAGATAGAATTTAAAAACACCAACAAATGAAATGTTGGTGTTTTTAGCTTTTAAATAAAATATTATTTAAAAGCTAACAATAATTTTTATATTTTGTCAATAGTTTTTTTAATATCTCATTTAACAATAAAGAAAAAATGATTTTTAAATTTATCTTGAAAACGTATTCCCACTGTGCTAAAATTATATAAAAATATGGAGGCAATATATGAGCAAAAGATTTGATATAGTAGGAAGTCTATTAAGACCAGAATATCTGCTTAGATACAAAAGAGAAATAGAAAATAGAGACGATATAAAATATCCTTTTTACAATGATTTATTAGGTTATGAAGAGGCTGAGGATAGAGCAATACGAGAAATAATAAAAGAACAAATAGATGCAGATATTGAAGTTATATCTGATGGCGAGTTTTCCAAAAGTTTATGGCATTTAGATTTTGTTTGGGGTCTTTCTGGTGTTAGGAGATATATATCAAAAAAAGGCTATATTTTTAGAGACCATGTTCATGATGGTAAAACTTTACCTAAAGACGGAGCAAAAGGCTTTGAAACAAGAAGAGATGTAGGAATAGAAGTAGAATCACCTCTTTCTGGAAAAAATCATAATCATAATAGAATATACAAAAAAATAAAAGAATACGCAAATGGTCATAAAACAAAACTATGTATTCCTTCACCTGCTCATATATATGGCGAATTTTTATGGTCTGATGTTATAAATTATAATAAAGTTTACAAAGATAACGAAGATTTTAAAAAAGGCTTAATAAATGCTTACAAAGAATTTGTTGATGAATTTGCAGAAATAGGTGGAACAATACTTCAAATAGATGATTGCCTGTGGCAAGTTTTTGCAGAAGACAACAAAAATAGCCCGTTTGCAGGTAAAAATCCAGCTGACAATTTAGCTATAGCACGTGAATTTGTAGATTTGAATAATGAACTAATAGATTATGTAAAATCTAAAGATATAAAAGCATGGGCACATAATTGTAGAGGAAATTACCAAAGTAGAAGTATGGCAGATGGAACATACGATTCTATTGCAGACCTTTTTTTAAGTGGCCAAAGGTATGATAGATTTTACCTAGAATGGGACGATGAGCGTGCAGGTAGTTTAGATGGATTGAATGTATTTAAAAATCGTAATGTAGAAGTTGTACTTGGTCTTTTATCTAGCAAAACAAAAACTTTAGATAATGAAACAAGAGTAATAGATTTACTAGAAAAAGCTATAAATATATTACCAAAAGAAAATATACTACTTAGCCACCAATGTGGTTTTGCAAGTTGTGATAATGGAAATGAATTAAATGAAATACAGCAATGGGAAAAAATAAGGCAAGGTCAAGAAATAGCAAAAAAAGTTTTTGGTGAATAAAAATGAAAAAATTAAAAAAAATTGTAAGTAGTTTATTAATATTTTCACTAACTTTAGCTTCATTAACTCCTGTTTTTGGACAAAATATTATTTTTAATGGTGTAGAGCATTACATAGAAGATGCTATAAATATTGATAATCATATATTTTTATCGAGACAAGATATAAATAATATATTCGGAGAAAATCAACCACATTATCCTATAGAACATGAATTAAATCCACAGCCTATAGAAATAGATGGTGTAGTGTTTATACCTATAAGAGCTTTTAGTGAAAGATTAGATTTAAATGTAAATTGGCAAAATAATACTGTAATTATAACCATACCTCAGAATATACAAAATGAAAATACAAATGTTCAAGATGTATCAGACAATTTACAAATTAAAGGTGGGCTAACACGTGTAACGTATGGAAACAATACAGCTTACATATTTGGTTCTGTACACGCTGGTATTTCTGATTGGTTTCCACTTGCAGATATTGTAGAAGATGCTATGAAAAGTGCTGATATATTTGCATTTGAAACTAATCTTTGGAATCCATCTCCAGAGGAAGAAAATAGATTTTCAGAAATAATGACTGAATTATTATTTTTACCAAATAATGAGACTGTTGCAAATTTATTGCCATATGACATTTATAATCATTATGTAGATATTATAGAGTCTTTTGGTTTGGAATATGAGAATATTAGAAATATAAATCCAGTTGTCTTACTTCAGGAATTGAATAATAATTTTATAACGCCTCTAGCTGGTATCTCTTGGGATTATAGTGTAGATACTTATGTGTTTGATATGGCTACATCTTTGGGTGTTTCTACTATAGGTCTTGTTCCATTATATACTGAAATAGAAACCCTTTTTACACCACCTTTTGAAGCAATGATTGAACAAATACAGATGTTTCCACTTTTCGAAGAATTAGAACAAGCTAGTGATGAACAGATACTAATTGTAGAAATTGTAAATGCGTACGAAAAAAACGATATACAAACTATGCAAGATTTAATGGCAGACTTTTTCTCATTATATGATGCCACAACCCCGTTACAATTATTTTGGCGTGATGTAATAAGTTATGAAAGAAGTATAGCTTTCGGAAGAGAAATAGCACGCTTGCTTACAGAAACAGAAAGTGAAACTGTATTTTTTGTAACTTTAGGTATTAGCCATGTTGTGAGAACAGGAACAGGGATAGATAACGATGGAATAACAAATGTTGTTGTTTACTTACAAAATGCAGGTTTTGATGTAGAGGTATTATATTAAAATATTATAATTAAAATAGGCAGCTTATTAAATAAGTTGCCTATTTTTGCTTGACAAGTATATGTTACATTATTATAATATGTAAAGGTTTATTACTTTACACTTATGAGGTAGGTATATGGCATTTGAAAATTTATCTTTAAAATTGCAAGAAGTTTTTAAAAACCTAAGGGGAAAAGGAAAATTAACAGAAAAAGATGTAAAAGAAGCTATGCGTGAAGTTCGCTTAGCACTTTTGGAAGCCGATGTAAATTTTAAAATAGTAAAAGAATTTGTATCTAATGTTTCTACAAAAGCAATAGGTGATGAGCTTTTTTCTAGCCTTACACCCGGTCAACACGTTATTAAAATTGTAAATGAAGAACTCGTTACATTACTTGGAACAACGCATAGTAAGCTTACATTTTCTAACAAGCCACCTACTGTTTTTATGATGGTAGGGTTACAGGGTGCAGGAAAAACTACAACTTGTGGAAAACTTGCTGGGTTACTCCGAAAAGAAGGAAAAAAACCTTTATTAGTTGCTTGTGATATATATAGACCTGCTGCTGTTAAGCAATTACAAGTTGTTGGTTCTACTTACAATATTCCTGTTTTTTTTAAAGAAAATGAAAAACCACAACAAATAGCAAAAGCAGCTATAGAATTTGCAAAAGGAATACATGATGTTATTATTTTAGATACGGCTGGTAGGCTTCATATAGATGAAGAACTAATGAATGAACTTTCTGAAATAAAACAAAATACAGTTCCACATGAAATTTTACTTGTAGTAGATGCTATGACAGGTCAAGATGCCGTTAGTGTTGCTGATGGTTTTAATGGAAATCTTGGAATAGACGGAGTAATAATAACAAAATTAGATGGTGATACTCGTGGTGGTGGTGCTTTATCTGTAAGGTATGTTACAGGAAAACCAATAAAATATGTAGGTATGGGAGAAAAACTAGAAGATTTGGAGGTTTTTTATCCAGATAGAATGGCATCTCGTATTTTAGGTATGGGTGATGTTATGTCTCTTATAGAAAAAGCACAGCAAAGTTTTGACGAAAATGAAGCTCTAGCTCTTGAAAAAAAACTAAAAAATCAAGATTTCTCTTTAGAAGATTTTCTAAATCAAATGCAACAAATAAAAAAAATGGGGCCTCTTAAAAATTTAATATCTATGATGCCAGGTATTGGAAATAAAATAAATTTAGAAAAAGATGTAGACGAGAAATCAATGCTCCATATAGAGGCTATAATTCAGTCGATGACAAAACCTGAAAGAGAAAATCCATCTATTTTAAATGCTTCAAGAAAAAGACGTATATCAAAAGGTAGTGGAAGAAGTATACAAGAAATAAATAAACTACTAAAACAATTTGAAGAAATAAAGAAAATAATGAAACAATTTTCAAATATGGGTAGTAAAAAAATGAAATTACCTTTTATGAAATAATTAAATAAGATAATAAGGAGAGCAAAATGGTAAAAATAAGACTTAAAAGAATGGGAAGAAAGAAAGCACCTTTTTATAGAATAGTTGTTGCAGATGCAAGAACAGCAAGAGATGGTAAAGCAATAGCAGAAATAGGTTATTACGACCCAACGAAAGAACCAGCAGAAATAAAAATAAAAGAAGAAGAAGCAAAAAAATGGATTTCTAATGGTGCACAACCAACAGATACTGTAAAATCTTTATTTAAAAAAGTTGGAATTTAATTTTTAAATAAAAAAGCTACTATACTTATTAAGTAGCTTTTTTTGTGATTGTAAAACTTATTTTATTATGGTAAAATAATCTTTTTAGGTAACAAAATAAATTTAAAACTCTATAGAGGTATATATGAAAATTACATTCCAAGGAAATCCTTTAACACTTTTGGGAGAACAATTAAAAGTGGGAGATACACTGCAAAATTTTACAGTATCAAAAAATGATTTATCCCCATTATCTTTAAAAGATACATCTGGTGTTAGAATTTTCTTATCTGTTCCATCGTTAGATACTCCAGTTTGTGAAACAGAAGTGAATACATTTAACAAGCGTACAAATGAAATACCAGGTGTATCTGTATACACAATTTCTATGGATTTACCTTTTGCACAAACTAGATGGTGTGGTGCAAATGGTGTTACAAATGTTATTACAGTATCTGATTATAAAGACAGAGAGTTTTCAAATGCAACAGGAACATATATAGAAGAATTAGGATTACTTGCTCGTGCAGTTTTCGTAGTAGATAGCGAAAACAAAATAATATATTTAGAATATGTAAACGAAGTTACTGATCAACCAAATTTTGATAAAGTGCTTGAAACAGTAAAAAATAATACAAAATAATTTTTTTTAACATATAAATACAATTAAAACAGCTACTTAAAAATAAATTTTTAAGTAGCTGTTTAATTTTCGGAATTTTTTTTGATAAGAAGTTGTCTAAAGTCTAGTTAAAAGTAAATGAATAAAAGCAAGGGAAAGAGCTTGAAGAGAATTATGTAAAGTACGCTCAATAATCCAACGTTTAGGTAAAATATTAAAAGTATGTAGACTTGTACGTTTAATAACTTCTGTTGTAGCAGAAATAATTTCTTTAACACTATCAGAAAATTTATCACCTGTATAAGCACCATCAACAATAGACGTGTCCACTAACCTTTGAGAAGATTAGAAATAGAGGACAAAAAAGAAACCCTCAAGGAATATCTAGTACAATTTTTATTACGATACCTA
>WRGD01000083.1 GCA_009787355.1 Defluviitaleaceae bacterium
TATCTAGTAAACTAAAGAACCGCCGTATACGGAACCGTACGTACGGTGGTGTGAGAGGTCGGCTATTCAATTATTGGATAGCCTCCTACTCGATTTTGTAGATTATTTTTTGAAATTTGATATAATTATTAAAATAATACAAATGAGGGTATTACATATGACAAAAGCATTAGAAATATTAAAAAAATACTATGGCTATGAAAGTTTTCGTAGTTTTCAGGGAGAAATAATAGATAATATATTACAAGGTAGAGATGTGGTAGCTGTTATGCCTACAGGTGCTGGAAAATCTATATGTTTTCAAATACCTTCGCTTATTATGGAAGGTTTTACTATTGTAATATCTCCTCTAATATCCCTTATGAGCGACCAAGTTTCTTCACTTTTACAAATGGGTATATCGTCAACATTTATAAATAGTACAATGGATGAACAAGATATTTGGTTAACATTAAGTAGCCTGAAAATTAGTGCCCTTAAATTAATATATATAGCACCAGAACGACTAAATAATTATGATTTTGTTAGATTTGCAAAAAATACAAAAATATCGATGATAGTAATAGATGAGGCACACTGTATAAGTCAATGGGGAAATGATTTTAGACCAAGTTATAATAGAATACCAGAATTTTTAAAAAAAATAGAAACAAGACCAATTGTAACAGCATTTACAGCAACGGCAACAAAAGTTGTAAGAGAAGATATTGTAAATAAGCTAGAACTTGTAGAACCTTTTACTGTAGTTTCTGGTTTTGACCGTCCTAATTTATTTTTTGATATTCATAAAGCAAGTAAAATTTCAGAAAAAGACAAAATTCTTTTATATTTTTTAAAAACAAGAAAAAATGAAAGTGGAATAATTTATTGCAGTACAAGAAAATATGTCGATACGGTGTATGAGAAATTAAAACAAGAAAGATATTCTGTAAATAGATACCATGCAGGACTTTCAGATAAAGAACGAAAAAAAAACCAAGAATCTTTTATATACGATAATACAAAAATAATGGTAGCAACAAACGCCTTTGGTATGGGCATAGATAAAAGCAATGTTTCTTTTGTAGTGCACTACAATATGCCTAGTAATATAGAAAGCTATTACCAAGAGGCAGGACGTGCTGGTAGAGATGGGACAAATTCAACTTGTTTAATGCTATATTCTGCAGCAGACTTTATTACACAGAAATGGATAGTTACAAATACAAGTGATATAGATATACTAGATGAAGAAGGACAATTTTTAAAACTAAAAAAATTGTCCGAAATAGAACAAATGTGTAGAACAACAAAATGTATACGAAGTTATATACTAGAGTATTTTGGTGAACATCCTGAAAAAGAATGTGGAAATTGTAGTAATTGTACAGACAAAAAAGATAAAATAGATATAACAACAGACGCACAAATGATAATATCTTGTGTAATAAGAATGAATCAAAGGTTCGGTATAAATATGGTTATCGATGTTTTACGTGGTGCTAAAATTAGAAGACTTTTAGATTTTCATTTAGATTCTTTGTCAACTTATGGAATATCTACACGTAGTAAGGAATTTTTGTTACAAACAATCGATTTTTTAATAGACAAAGATTATCTTGTAAAAACCAAAGAAGAATACCCTATTTTGAAAATAGGTAGAGAATATAAGAATGTTTTATTAAAAGATTTTAAGCTGTATATGCCTGTAAAAGTAAGATTTGATTTTAATACTGATATTGATAAAGATAGTGTTAAAAATATTGAGTCAAAAAACAATAAAGGTATTAATTTTGTAAACAAAAATTTATTTGAAAATTTGCGAGAACTAAGACTAAAAATTTCAAAAGAAGAAAAGGTGCCTCCTTTTATGGTTTTTGCAGACAGCTCTCTTGCTGATATGTGCTTAAAACTTCCGAAAAATAAAAATGAATTCTTAAAAGTATCTGGAGTAGGGCAAGTAAAATCAGAAAAATATAGTGATAAATTTTTAGATGTAATAAATAATTTTGTAAATACAAATGATATTGAAGAAGTAGATAAAGATGAAAATAAAGTAGATTATAAAATAGAAATAAGCCAAGAACCTGTAAGTATAAGCCATGTTACATCTGTTATAAATACATACCTAATGCAAATTGGCAAGCAAAAAATATCTGCAATAATCGCAAATAAAATGTTAATTGCTAATGGATTTTTAACTCCAGAAGATAAATCTCCGACAGAAAAAGGTATAGAACTTGGGATTTTGACAGAGAAAAGGGAACGAGGAGAAGAAACTTATTTTGTGAATTTGTATACGGATAAAGCACAGGAGTATGTCATTGATTACTATATTAAAGATTAAATTTATATTGTATAATTTGAAAGATAAATTTTATTAAATATTGGAGTAATAATTTATGATAAATATTATCTTTGTATAACCGTTTATTGTTGCCATTAATTTTTCTCATTCCATTTTACTAAGTATGGATATTTTCTATATTTTTGCACAAACTAACTTTTATTAATTAAAAAATTTAAAAGAGGTTTCAAATGCAAAGAAATAGAATATTCGTACTTAGTATTTTAATTTTATTATTAGTTTTTGG
The DNA here is from genome assembly GCA_009787355.1 of Defluviitaleaceae bacterium. Taxonomy (GTDB): domain Bacteria; phylum Bacillota; class Clostridia; order Lachnospirales; family UBA5962; genus WRGD01. The sequence goes on from WRGD01000083.1 coordinate 2,574, forward strand.
TATAAAAAATATATCTTTTGCTTCTGCTATATCTAATAAAGAAAAAATAGAACATAAGGAACTGTATGTAGCAATAATAATAGACGATTTTGGTGCTAATGGTTCTAAAGATATAGACGAGATGATTTCACTTGAAATACCTTTTACGGGTGCTGTAATACCTGGTTTTCCACATTCATTAGAGCATATGGAAAAACTTAAAGAAAATGAAAAAGGTATAATTGTGCATATGCCTATGGAGGCAAAGAATCAAAAAGCAAAATGGGATACTCCTCTTACAATATCTAATTCTTTAAGTGTAGATGAAGTGAAAAATAGAACAAAAATAGCAATAGAAGAACTAAATATTGCAAGTGGTCTAAATAATCATATGGGGTCTTCTGTTACTGCAAACAAAAAGCTGATGCAAGCTGTAATAGAAACTGCAAACGACAACAATTTATTAATGATAGACTCTGTAACAACAGAGAAATCTACAATAAAAGAAATATGCGATGAAATGGGTTTGAACCATTTAAGACGTGATGTATTCTTAGATGGGGATAAAAAATCTGTAGAATTTGTAGAAAAAAGAATGAAACAAACTTTAGAAGTAGCAAAAAAACAAGGATACGCAATAGCAATAGGTCATGTTGGTACTTCTGGTGGAACAAATACTGTAAATGGAATAAAAAATACAGTAGAACATTTACAACAAAATGGTGTTAAATTTGTAACAATAGATGAGTTACATGGAATACTCCATGGCGGTTCTCTACGAAAAATTGAAGAATAGCATATGGATACACTTTTTTACGATTTAGAAAAAAATATTTCCAAAATAGAAAGTATTTTTGGAGAAAATGCTGATTTGGTAAAGAGAAAAATACAAATAGGTGATAATAGCCACAATGCCTATATAGTTTTTATAGATGGACTTGCAAATAGCAAATTAATAGAAACGACAGTAATAGCACCATTAGTAATGGGTATGAAGTTAACGGGAGAAACAGAGCTAAATACAAACGATATACTAGATTTTATTATAAAAACAAGTATCTTGTCTTCAGATATAAAAAAAGATAATAATTTTGAGAATATAATAAAAGGTGTTATGTGTGGTGATACAATTGTTTTTTTTGACAAATGTGATTCTTGCCTTGTCGTAGCAAGTCGTGGTTTTAATAGTCGTGGTGTTCCAAGTACAGAAACAGAAATTGTAGTACAAGGTCCAAAAGATGCTTTTAGTGAAAGCTTAAGAACAAATACAATGCTAATACGTAGAAGAATAAGAGATGAAAATTTAATAATATCACAAACAAATGTAGGTACAATTACAAAAACAGATATAGCTATTATTTATGTAAAAAGCATTGCAAGAGAAACAGTAGTAAGTGAAGTTTTTGAAAGAATAAAAAATATAAATACAGATGCAATACTAGATATAGGATATTTGGAACAGTTTATAGAAAATGATTACTTATCACCATTTCCCCAATGCCAAGTAACAGAGAGACCAGACAAAGCAGCAAGTGCTGTTTTGGAGGGTAGAGTTGTTATAATGAGTGATAATTCACCTTTTGTTTTAATAGTTCCTTGTTTTATATCATCTTTTTTTCAGTCTCCAGAAGATTATTATAGTCGTTTTGAAATATCTAGCCTTAGTCGTATTATTAGATATACTGGAGCGATTATTTCTACTATATTGCCCGGGCTATATCTTGCTATATCGCTGTATAGCCCAAATATGCTTCCAAAAGAGCTTTTACTTAAAATGGCAAATTCTAGAGAAATAGTACCTTTTCCAGCTTTTGTAGAAATGATACTTATGGATGGCGCTTTCGAAATTTTGAAAGAGGCAGGAATACGACTACCATCGGCAATTGGCTCTACAATAGGTGTTGTAGGTGGTATAATAATAGGTAATGCTGCCGTAGAAGCAGGTCTAGTAAGTCCTATTGTTGTAATAATAGTTGCTCTTACTGCTATTTGTGGATTTACACTTCCTACTATTAGTTTAAATGCTGGTATACGTATTTCAAAATATATTATTGTTATACTAAGTGCTTTTTTGGGACTTTTAGGTTTTTGGGCAGCTATTTTAGTAATATTTATTCATTTATGTTCTTTGAAAAGTTTTGGATTTCCATATTTATATCCTTTTGTTTCGAGTGATTTAAATGACTACAATGATTTAAAAGATACAATAATAAGACCTCCAATATTTTTTTTAAAAAAACGCCCTATTTTTGCAAAACCTGCAAATAGAGAAAAGTGGTAGCATGATTTGGTTTAACGACAAAATATCTATACGTCAAATGCAAATACTTATTATAATAAATATTTTTGGTACGGGAATAGTTGCACTTCCAAGGTTTGTTACTAGCTATTCTTCTTCGGATGGTTGGATAAGTGTTTTTATAGCTTCTTTATTTGTTGCTTTTTGTGTGTTCATAATTACTACTTTGGGTAATATGTATCCAGATAAAAGTTTTTATGAATATACAAGCATACTATTGAATAAACCAATAGGTGTTATTTTGAGTATTGGTTTTGTTGTTAGACTTATTTTACACACATCTTTTACAATCAGGATAGCTATAGAGATAGTTGGAGATATGTTACCAAATACATCCAAGTGGTTTTTGGCATTGTTTATAATTTTAATAAGTGGTTTTGCAGCGAGTAAAGGCTATGAAACAAGAGCTAGACTTGCAGAAATTTTAATTTTTCTTATATTTATTCCTATTATTTTTGTTTTTGCAATTGCAGCTTTCAATGTAGACTATACAAATATTTTACCTTTTTGGAGACTTCCTAGTGAAATATTTCAAGGTAGTTTTTACAGTATTAGCTCTTTTGCAATGATAGAGCTTTTACTTTTAGTATACCCATATATAAATAATAGGGAAAATGTTCGAAAAAATGCTGTTCTTACAATTATAATTTTAGGTATTATTATGAGTATTGTTACACTTATAACGATAGCTAGATTTGATATTCATCATATACCGTATATAAGATTTCCTATAATACAAATAATGGATTCTACAAATTTACCGGGGTCTTTTTTGCAAAGACAAAGTCTATTTATTATGAGTTTTTTTATACTTTCTGTTTTTGCTACTATCAATGCCTGCTTATTTTTTTCTTCTCTTATTTTAAAATCGGTAGTAAAAAAAGGGAAGCATAGCTATTATATTTTTGTTTGTATGATGGTTAGTTTTTTTATTACATTTTTTTTGAAAGATATAGATACAGTTTATACTTATTTTTACAAATCCTTTTTGTATATTGGTATGGCATATATGTTTTTTATTCCGTTGATATTACTTATTTTTTCAAAAATAAAGTATGGTAAAAATATAAAAATTTCAGTAATTTTAATATTCCTTATACCATTTTTAACATCTTGTAATAAAATAGAAATGGAAGAAAGAATCTATGTATCTGCTTTAGGAATAGATAAAGTAGAAGATGATTACCTACTAACAATAGGAGTGTATAATAAAGATGATATAGATGAGATACAAATAAGAGGAACAACAATACAAGATGCAATAGGTAAAATAGAAGAAAATACAAGTAAAATACTGTATCTTGGTATAACGCAGGCTATACTATTTGGCTATGAAATTTTAAAAGACACAAAATCTTTTTCAAATGTAATAAACACTCTAAACGGTAATACAGAAATAAGTAGCGATGTATATATTCTTGCTACAAAAAATCCAGAAGAAATATTAAAAAAGATAGACGGCAATGACTCTATTTTTTCCAAGTACCATAAATCTAGCAAAATAATATTAAATCAACTAGACCAAAAAACATTAGAGGGAATTACAAGTTCAATATATAGAATAAATAGCACAATGATACCAATAGTAAACATAAAAAATGATATGTTAGAAATAGAAGGTATGGGTATTGTAAATAAAAATGAATCACTAGAAATAATAGATAAAAAATATATACAAGGATATTTATTACTATTGGGTAATGGAGAAAATACAAAAATAACGCTAAAAAAACCTAAAAATACGCTTACAATAGACAAAATAGATAGAAAACTTCATTTTGAAAATATAGATGGAGATGTTTATGTAAACGTAGATTTAAAAATAAAACCGACTTTTGAAAATGATTTTAATAATTACGATTATTTTATAGATATTTATAAAAATGTAATAGCATCTATGGTTGTATCATCTTTTTACAAAATTATGCAAAATAAACCAGAATATGATTTTGCAAAAATACGTGATTATATGAGAAAAAAAGATACACAGCTTTTTGAGGATACAAGATATAAAGATATGAAAATAAATGTAAGTGTTTTGTTTTATGATTGATTGTAAATTACAGATATATCTTGTATATAAATTTTTATAACAGCATATGCCGTTTTTCGGTATATGCTTTTTTACTTTATACAGTAAGTTGCAAATGCCAATCGAGTTGGAATTATAACCCCTACTATACAAATACAGTGGGGGTTATTTTTAATGAATACAATTAACTGTTATTGCTATTATTTCTATACTGTTCTATCAGATAATTTTGCTTATGCCTTTGTACTCTTGGTATATAGTTTTGAGTTTCTCTAAAAGGTGGAACACCTCCAAAACGCTCTACATTACTTGCCCCTGCATTATATGCTGCAAGTGCAAGCTCTAAATCTCCATCGAAACGATCCAACATTTGTCTTAAATACCTAGTACCACCATGTATATTTTGAGATATATCAAAAGGGTCAGTAACTCCTAAGCTTTCAGCAGTTCGTGGCATAAGTTGCATTAAACCCATTGCACCAGCAGAACTAACTGCATTTGGATTATTGCTACTTTCTGTCATAATAACAGCCCTAATAAGATTTGGGTCTATATTATATGTTTCAGCTGCACTTGCTATTGCATTTACTATTTCTTCGTCTAAATTTTCTGTAGAATCTATAAATTCATTTAAAACATCGGAAAAAGTAGGTATATCACTAACTTCTGTAGAAGTAGTTTCTGTATCTACATTTTGTATATTTTGTATATTTTGTACAGATTCTGGTCTTTGTATATTTAGACTATTAAACACACTTGTAGATATTTCATTAAATAAATTAAAATTCATAAAAACCTCATAGGTATTATTCAGCTACTCGTAAAGTTTATATCGGTATTTTTGAAAATTAAATTAATCTTCGTTATTTTCTTATTCGTATTACCTCTTCTCTTTCTTTAAGCATATCTCTAGAATATGCTTAAAAAATATATCTATTTATGCCCTACTATCTTGTGAGGAACATAATGCTCTTCCAAATATCCCATTTCATATTCTGTTAATTTTATATCTATAGATAAAACCAAATCTTCTAATTGATGTATTTTTGTTGCTCCTATTATGGGCGATATTACAGATTGTTTATTGAACAACCATGCAAGTGCAATATTTGCTGCTGATACATTTTTATTTTTCGCTATTTCAAAAAGCCTATCTATTACTAGTCTATCTATATCTATTGTTTCGTCATATTTTAGTTTTGCTAGTTTATCTGTATTTTTTCTATCACTTTCAGTTCTAGGAGACCTACTTAACCTACCAGCTGCAAGAGGACTATATGGTGTTATAGCTATTTTTTGGTCTATACAAAGTGGTATCATTTCTCTTTCTTCTTCACGATATATCAAATTGTAGTGGTTTTGCATAGAAATAAATTTTGTCCATCCATTTTTTTCGCTTATATTTAGCATTTTTAAAAATTGCCATGCATACATGGAAGAGGCTCCTAAATATCTAACTTTGCCAAGTTTTACAAGCCTATCTAGTGCATCTAATGTTTCCTCTATAGGTGTATTATTATCAAATCTGTGTATTATATATAAGTCTATATAATCTGTACCGAGTCTTTTTAGGCTATTATCTACTTCTGTAAATATTGCTTTTCTACTAAGTCCAACAGAGTTTGGTCCTTGCCTCATTGCACCATTCACTTTTGTTGCTATTACTACGTCTTCTCTTTTTGCGTATTTTTTTAGTGCCTTACCTAAGTATTCCTCACTTGTACCAAATGAATATATATTAGCTGTATCAAAAAAGTTAATCCCAAGTTCTAAAGCTCTTTTTATTACTTTTTCACTTTCTTGCTCATTTAAAACCCATTTATGTATCCAATTTCCATCACCGAAGCTCATACAACCTAGACAAATTTTAGATACATCTAACCCTGTATTTCCTAATTTCACATATTCCATATATTTTTCCTTTCATTTTTAAATATATAATACTAAATTGTAATACCACTCTTTGCAAGTGATGTATTTATAAGTCTTGCAAGCATTGGTAAGCTAATAATTTGTAATAAAGCTCCAAATAAAAAAGGAAGCACAGCAATGCTAAAACTAACAATAAAACTATTGTTAGTAACAAAAGAAAACTGAATCATTCCAAAAGCAAAATTTATTAAAACGCCAATAAAAACACCCACAAAAGGCATATATATTTTTGTAGATTCTTTAAATATTCCAGAAAAAAAAGCCATAATAGGGAATGAAAAAATAAAACCTCCTGTAGGACCAAGCACAGCAGCCATACCTGCATTCATACCAGTAAAAATCGGTACACCAATAGCACCCAAAGTTATGTATACAAGAGCTGCTATACTTCCATTTTTTTTACCAAGTATAAGACCAGAAAGTACAATTCCCCAAGACTGTAATGTCATTGGGACACCCCCGGGCAATGGTATTTGTATTTGTGCCATAATAGATATAATCGCTACAAACATAGCAATATAAACAATGTTTTTAACTTTCAAAATTTCACCTCGTAATTTATATTTGAAGTAAAATTTTAAAAAAAATTAATCTCCAAATATAAATAATTAATTTTTATTACGTTTATAATTTTTAAATTTAGTCAAGCTCTTTTGTCAAATCTATAACCTCATTTATCATTTGGCTTACAAAATCTATCATTTCTAGTAAAGGTTTTTCTGTTGTTAAATCTACATTTACCATTTTTGCAAGTTCTACTGGACTTTTTGTGTTGCCAGCTTTTAAAACATCTAACCAAGTTTCTACACTTATTTCACCACTTTTTATTTTTTTATAAGCTGATGTTGCGATAGTAAGACCTGCCGAATAAGTATAAGGATATAATCCCATAAAATAATGTGGTTGTCTTATCCATGTTCTACCTGCCCAATCTGGTATTTCCACAGTATCTCCCCAAAATTGTCTTAATGTATCAAGTTTTAAATTGTTTAAAACATTTGCCGTAATTGGCTGTTTTGATTCAACTAGGCGATATACTTCTCTTTGATAATGAGCTTCCAAAAGATGAGTTACACAATTGTGATAATAAGTTCTCGAAATTATATTTGAAAGTACAAAACGCAAAAATCTAGGGTCTTTATTTTGACTTTTTAAATGGTCAGCCATTATAATTTCATTCATTGTAGACGGTGCTTCTATAAAATATAAAGATGCTTCTGTATTAAAAAAGTTTTGATTTGCTCCTGCAAAATAAAAATGACCGGCATGACCTAATTCATGTGCTAGAACAAAAACTTCGTTCATTTCATTATTCCAATTTAATAATATATACGAACCTTTTTGATAAGGAGAATCACAAAAGCCACCTGTAGATTTACCTAAACTTTGCGGAAAATCTATCCATCTTTCATTATAAGATTTTTCTACCATTAGAGTATACTCTGGACCTAAAATAGACAAACCATCTATAGCATATTTTTTTGATTCGGCTATAGTTATACTAGGCTCAAACTCTGGGTCTACTGCTAAATGCAAGTCGGCATAAGTAATCTTATCTAATCCATGAATTTCTTTTAAAAGATTTGCATATTTCCTCATAGGTACAGATAGTTTTTCCATTATTATATCTATTTGTCTATTGTACAAATCTTCCGTAACATCTTGTTTATCTAACAAATACGAAATAACATTATCGAAATTTTTAAGATTTGCATATGCTTTTTCTTTTAGAACATGGGCAGCATAATTATTTGCAAGACCATTTTCATATTCACCTAATTTTTTATAAAAATTTTCAAAAGCAGCTCTGCGAATTTCAGCGTTTGAATTATTTTGCCAACCATTTTCAAATAATGTAAAAGACATTTCATGCTCTTTACCATCTGCTATAAAATTATTAAATTTCATATCTGATAATTTGAATTTTATATAATTTCTATAGCTAGAATCTAGAGTTTGACGAAATTCACCTAAGGCTTGTTTTACTTCTTTACTTATTTTGTGTGGCAATTTCTTTATTATTTTTTCTAAAAATAATTTATTTTCTGTACTAGAATTTTTTGCATCTTCTAAAAGTTTTATATCTAAAGATTTTAATTCAGATAAAAAGAACACTAGTTTTTTAGACAAATCAGAATAATATATACTAAATTTACCAAAACGTACAGCGTTTTTTTCATCTGTTTGATCGCTTGAAGCATTTAAATCTGCATACAAATTTACATATGTAATACAAATAGAAATATCTCTATAATCATCTAGAGCAGAATTTATAATATCGGGAGTATTTAAATTGTCTTTATACTTTTTTTCAAAATTTTCTACTTTTTTAGAAAGTTCAAATAATGCTTTTTCGTAATCTTCTTCTGTTTTAAAAAGCCTTGTTAAATCCCAAGTTTCATTTGTGTTTACTTCACTTCTTTTTAGAACTTTCATTTCCATTTTGTGTAAATACCTCCGAATTAAATTTAGCATTTTAATAAATTGTACTAAAATTTAGTGTAAAAGTAAATATACGCAATACCTAGGTTATGTACTGAAAAAGATGAATATTAAATTCAAGAAAATTTCCAACGTTATTACTATACTCACTTTGAAATATTTTGTTACAATTTCTGTACAATAACGTTTGTATTCCTTTTGGGGATTTTTCCCTTTTTTACTTACAAACAAAAACCACCTAATTATAATAGGTGGTTTTTGTTTTATAGATTAAAAAAGGAAAAAACATCATATTGATAAAAATTATCGCAAATGCTTTAGAATATATCAGAAAATCATTATACTGTGTTTTATCTATTTTGTCAAGTGTTTTATTTTTTAGTTTTATTTTTTAAAAAAAGATATTGACAAAATATAAAAATGAGAGTACAATAATTTTCGTTGGGTTCTTTGGGAAATAATTTCGTAAGCAATAATTTCGTAAGCAATAATTTCGTAAGCAATAATTTCGTAAGCAATAATT
>WRGD01000084.1 GCA_009787355.1 Defluviitaleaceae bacterium
CTTACTTCTTAGGGTTCATAACTTATGAGGCAGTGTAAAGTCTTTTTTATTCCTTTACTCGCTTATTATTTTCTTTATTCTTTTCTTTTATTCATTTTAAACATTTGAAATAATATCTTTATACTTTTTTATATTTGCCAGTAATGTTTCAAATTAAAAGTCGGAAAGAAAAATACAAAAAAAATTGAAAGGAAACGCTTAACTTTTAGAACAAGACTAAAAAGATTGGCTATAAAAACAATTTGCTTTTCTAAATCTCTTGAGATGAAGAAAATAGGCTTGTATTAGCTGAAAATCAGAAAGAAATGTTTACAACTAATAAAATATTTATTAAAAGTTAAAATAAGAACACTCTTTATTTTTATCCATATATTGAACTCAAAACATCTTTTTTTAATAATTCATCATCTTCGAATATACCATAAAATAGAGATGTTGTTGTTTTTGAACCATGTTTATTTATACCTCTCATAGCCATACACATATGTTCAGCTTCTAATATTACAAAAGCTCCAGTAGGGTTTAAAACTTCAATTATAGTATTTAGTAAAATATACGTTATTCTTTCTTGAGTTTGCGGTCTTCTAGCAATTGTTTCTAAAGTTCTAGCCAATTTACTTAAACCAACAATCTTATTTTCAGTAGGTATATATCCTATATGTGCCTCTCCCCAAAAAGGTAATAAATGATGCTCACACATTGAATGAAAATGTATATTTTTTACTAAAACTAAACCTTTGTACTCTTCTTCAAAAGTTTTTAATAAATTATTTTTCGGATCTTGATTTATACCACTAAAAATTTCTTTATACATTTTTGCGACTCTTTTTGGAGTCTCTATTAAACCTTCTCTATTAACGTCTTCTCCTATAGCTTCTATTATCATTTTTATTGCGATTTCAATTTTTTCAGTATTTATAAATCTATTTTCTTTTTCTTTCAATAACAATATTATACACCTCTTTTATTTCCCCATACTAATGTGTGTATTTGAGGCAAAATTTTTATATCTTTCATCTCTTCATTATTAATTGCTTTGTCTATCAACCATGTATATTTTTCAACTAATTTTTGTGTTAATATTAAATTATTTGTTTCATTTATATATTCATTTCCTGTTTGCAAATAAAAAGGAATTCCTTTATATCGACGATAAATTTCAATTGAAAAATCAAAATCAATATCATTAAAAATAACGATTTTTATACTTACATTATTTTTCGATAAATTATTGATAATCATATCAAATTTATCTAAATCAAGTTTCATTCCAGAACTAGGAGGCTTAGGAGAAAGAGTGATTTCATCAATTTTAAGCATCCAACCTTGCCATTTACTACCTTGTGTTTCGAGAGAAATTTTTATTTCATTCTCTTTTAGTAAATCAACAAAATATTCTAAATCTTTTAATAAAGCCGGATTTCCACCAGTAATAGTTACGTGTGAAAAACAATCTCCTCCAATATTTTTAAGTTCATTGTAAATTTCTATTGCTGTCATTTGTTTAATCTCTGATTGCATATAATGATTCCAAGTGAAGGCAGAATCACACCAATTACAAGAATAATCACATCCAGCAGTACGAACAAACATTGTCTTTTGACCTGCTACCATACCTTCTCCTTGGATAGTAGGACCAAATATCTCGATAATAGGTATTTTATTCATTAATAATCCATTCCCTTTTAATTTCTGCATAACTACTTGGAGTTTCAAACAATCTTACAAATTCAACACGTAAATTTTGTTCATTATTTGAAAGTATCTTCTCTGATAAAGAAACTTCTATCTTTTCAAAAATCCACACAACCATATTTTCAGCAGTTGTATTCATGAGAGGAAGAGATTCATTTAAATATCTATGATCTAAATGTATTTTAATTTCGTTATCCCAAATTTTTTTTATTTCCTCAAAATCTAATGTCATACCTATATCATTTATAAAACCGCTTATTCCAATAATAAGCCTGTATGTATGACCATGTAAATTTTTACATACACCTTCATAACAATGCAAATGATGTGCAGAATCAAATGTAAATTCTTTACTAACCAAAACACGGTTATTATGATATTTTAAATCTTTATAGGTAATATGTTCACCAATTTTCTGTATTATTGTTGTGTTATTTTCTAAATTCATCAATATTTTCACCTTTTCTTTTCAATAAATATCTATCTAGCCCATTTTTACGTAACTCACAAGCTGGACATTTTCCACATCCATCTGCAATAATTCCATTATAGCATGTCAATGTTTTCTCTTTTACGTAATCAAATGCACCTAATTCATCTGCCAATTTCCATGTATCAGCTTTATCTAGCCACATAAGAGGAGTGTGTATTATAAAATTATAGTCCATAGATAAGTTTAATGTAACATTAAGCGATTTAGTAAAAATATCTCTACAATCAGGATAACCACTATAATCTGTTTCACAAATACCGGTTATAATATTATTAATATTTTTTTGTTTTGCTAATATAGACGAAAAAGATATAAATAATAAATTTCTACCATCTACAAATGTATTGGGTAATTCTCCATTTTCACTTTTTATTTCTAATTCACTACGTGTTAAAGCATTAGGTGCAATTTGATTTAACAAACTCATATCTAAAATCTTGTTGGGAACACCTAAATCTTTTGAAATATTGGCAGCACAATTTATTTCAGTTTTATGCCTTTGACCGTAATCAAAAGTAATAGTTTCAACTTTTTCAAAATTTTTAATTGCCCAAAATAAGCAAGTTGTACTATCTTGCCCACCACTAAAAAGAACTAAGGCTTTACTATTTTTCATTACTCACCTTTCTTAACCTCCTGCACTACTATAATATTTCAATGCAAATTTCCAAAAAAATATAGAAATGATAAAAAATATAATAGCATATACTAATAAAATTAATGTACTAAATATTTCAAATCTATTAAGTAATGCATAAGCTGGAACATTACTAATAAGTATTATTGGAAAAACAAATATAAAAACAATTCTACTAACACCTTGATATATACTAGCTGGATACCTCATTAAAGGCATAACTCCAAGGAATAGCTCATGAGCATTATCGACTTTAGTAAACCATATCGACAATGTCATTAAAATAAACCATATAGAATAGGACAATAGAAAACTAAAAATTAACAAAATGAAAAAATACAATATAGAAATAACACTAATATTTTGTCCTATTTGTAAATGTGCAAAAATAATTAAAAATATAGAGGGAACTATATTACCTATATTACCTAAATCTAATTTTCTTGCAGATAATAAAAATTGGCTATTAACTGGTTTTGTTAATATATAATCTAATGTACCTCTATTAACTAACGTAGGTATATAGGGCAAATTATTTATGAAAAATATAAATATTAGAGATTTTATAAGTTCGCTAATACCTATAAGAATATAAATTTCATATATATTCCAATCGTTTATATTGTTTAAAATATTAAATATACTGTTAAAAAATATAATTGTAATAACAAACCACACCAGGCTATCTACCAAATTCAAAAAAAAGTTTGCTCTGTATACCATTATATTTTTTAAATTTATTTTCAAAATCGCTTTAAATAGTTTTATATATCTTTTCATTTTACGCACCTACAGACTCGTATTTATTTAATCCTTTTTTCCATAAAATTTTAATTAAAACATATAAAAATAAAGACCAAAAAAATTGCAAAGTAAAACCATATAAAATTTCTGAAAATTCCAAGCGGTTTAAATATATATTAATATTAAAATGTACCAAATATCCAAACGGCAAAAAATTTATTAAATTTCTAAGTGCATTTGGAAGAAAATCTAAAGGAATAAGAGAACCAGATAAAAGTTCCAAAACTATTTCCAAAGTAAAAAAGAAAGAAGTTATCTCTACAAAATAAAAAGAAAAAAGAGATACTAAATAATAAATCATATAGTACAAAATCATTGTACCTATAAGTGATATTATAAAAAACAATAAATTAAAATTATTTGGTATCAAAAAATATCCCATATTTAAAATAATCACAATACTAATAGGAATAATACTAAGTAAGATTCTCACAATTCTGTTGCCTAAGCTATTAAAAAACCAATAAGAAAAATAAGATATTGGTTTTGTTAAGTATTTAGACAACTCACCCGTTTTTATATCTTCATTTACTTGCCAGTGCATATCTGGCATTAATATCGTATCGATTACTTTAGCAACTATAAGATATGTAACCATCATTTCTATGCTGTATCCATTTATAGTATTATTATCTGTAAACAAAGAATGCCAAAGGCTAATTAATGCTATAAGTGGCAAAAATCCAAAAAACATTTGCAATACAACATTAAATCTATATTGAAAAACAAGTTGAAATGAGATTTTAAATACTTTCAAATATTTTTTTAACATATATTTTAAACCTCTATTAAATTTAATGCATATATATCTTCTATTAAATCTTGAGATGTCATTTCTGTTAAATTGTAATCTAATATAGAATAATTTTTTAATATATCCGAAACAGTAGAGCCTATCAAGTCCTCTTTAATTTTTAAAATTACACTAAAATTATCAATTTTTTTAATTTCTCCATACTTACTTAAGTCTTCAAAGTTAGTTTTTTTTGAAAAATTTATATTCATATATTTATACTCTTTAATTTCAAATTTAATTTTTTCAAACTTATCATCAAAAACAATTTTTCCATTTTTTAAAATGATTAGATTACTACAAAGCTCATATATATCAGGGAAATAATGACTTGTTATAATTAGAGTTGCATTTTTTTCTTTTTGATATGATTTTAGAAAATCTCTAATATTTTTTTGTGCTATAAAATCTAAACCTATAGTCGGTTCATCTAAAAATAAAATTTTAGGAGAATGTAATAAAGATGCTATTAATTCACATTTCATTCTTTCTCCTAAAGATAAATTTCTAACAGGTGATTTTAAAACTTTTGTTACATCTAGCTTTTCCGATAATTCATTTAATTTTTCTTTAAATATTTCATCTGAAATTTCGTATATTTCTTTGTGTAATAAAAAAGTTTCATATGGTGATAGATCCCACCAAAGTTGATTTTTTTGACCAAGCACTATCCCGATAGATTTTAAAAAACTCTTTTTTTTATCATGTGGATTATATCCATCAACTAAAATTTCACCAAAATTAGGTTTGATTAAGCCTACCATTGATTTTATCAAGGTTGATTTTCCCGCACCATTACTTCCTATAAGCCCAACTATTGTACCTTCTTCAATTTCAAAAGATATATTATTTAATGCAGTGGTTTTTATTTTTTTTCTTTTAAATAAACTTTTAAAAGAACCTTTTAAACCTTCTTCTATTTGTACTCTTTCAAAATTTCTGGTTAAATTTTCAGCTTTGATAATGTGCATATATCTCCTAGTTTTAATTATCAACAATTTATATTTTAAAAACTTCTGCAAAAGGTACACCGATTTGCATTCCTCTATAAGAGTTTAATCCTAAAATTCCATGGGCTAAATTTAATTTTTTAAGTTGTGATTTATACTTACTTATTGCATCTTTTTTTAAATCAGCGAATTTTGTTATATCTTTAGCAATATTATAATTCATCATAGGAGTCCATACTTCATACTGTAGACAAAGCTGTATATAAGATGCCCCATCTTCATTTATAAAACCAGATTTGCATAAAAATATTGCCTCTGAAACAACTTCATTTACTACTTTATGGTCTCTATCTCCTTCTAAAGAGTGAGGATAGTATATAATGTTAGGTTTAAATTCTAGAATTTCATGAATTATTTCTTTAACAAATTCAAGTGAGTATATAAGTGTTCTATCACCTTTTTTTATAAATTTAATATCTTCCCTTTTTACACCTAGTACGTTACAAGCATTAACGCTCTCCTCATTTCTAATATTTGAAATAAATTCTATATCTTTGTCATCTAATAATTTTAACGATAAATCACCTTTTGTTATTATAATTATTTTTACTTGTTCGTTATTATTAACAGCTTTTGCAATTGTTCCACCGCAAGCAATAACTTCATCATCATGGTGTGGTGCAATAATTAAATGTTTTTTTACTTCTTTCATTTAAATATCTCCGAATTTTATTAGGTTATTTTATTACATTCATAAACCATAAATTCACTTCTTCTTTTAAATGGACTCCTGTTATAGCCTCCATAAAAATTTATAATATTAAATCCTTTTAAATTTAATAAATGTTCCATTTCATTGGGTAAAGTATATTTTGTAATAAACTTAAATTCATGCTTATCAATTAAATTATTTGATAAATCATATATTTCAAAAACACTTGTAAATTCAATGATTTGCTTAAAATGGTCTGATTTTATAGTATCTATAAATTTAATTTGCTTTCCATTTAATTCATTTTGTACATCTGCCTGAAAATTACCATCCTCTTTTCTTTTTGAATAGGGTAACATTGTTATAGGAGTAATAATATCAAAAACAAAAAGACCATCATCTTTTAATAAACTTTTTATATTTTCGAGTGTCGACTTTTGTTCTAAAGGTGTTAATAAATGTTCAAAAACTCCACCAGGCATAAATATAAAATCAAATTTTTTATTAGATATAAAATTAGTAGCGGATGATATTTCAAACTTAACCTTATCTTTAAACTTAGGCATAGTTTCTAATTTTTGATTACATACATTTATCATCCCAGATGATATATCAATACCAGTAACATTTGCTCCCTTTTCTGCTAAAACAAATGATAGACGCCCCGTTCCACAGCCTAAGTCTAAAACTTCATTTCCATAATTAATAAAACTACTATAATAATCAAAAATACCCAAAGGCTCTGGAATAAGATTATCATAAATTGCTGAAATTGAATCATATTGTTCCATTATTTACCTCTTAGTTTAGAATTTTCTTTTTTATATCCTACCAAAAAAGCAATTTGCCAAATCAAAAAATATATAGCAGTTGCATATCCATATTTTTTTCCTATAGATTTAAATGCACTTGCAAATATTTTTATATCTTTTTTGGGAACATTGTACCCTTTTTTATTAAAAAACACACCACGTGAATGACCTGTACCATAATTAAATGAACTTTTTAAATCTTCTTTTAAACTTAATTCTGGATGAGTTATTCTTGCTGTACTATCATATAAAATTAAAAGATTTGCAGATGAGACTCTAATATTAAAATCGTAATCTTCCGTCCATACTAATTTTTCATCAAAATAATAATTACCTATATCTTTCAAAATTTCTTTTCTAAAAGCTAGAGGTGGAGAATAAGCATTTTTTCCGTTTGTGTGTATATGTCTAAAACGTGCAATTATTTTTCCTAATTTACTATTGAACAAGAACAAAATTCTACCTTTAGAAAGTGGTGCTTTTTCTAATAGTTTATATAATTTAATTATAGTTTTTGAAATAAAAATACAATCAGAATCCATTATTAAAACATTATCTTTTGTAGAATTTTCAATACCATAATTGTAAGCTTTAGCTAAGTTAGGTTCGGATAATTCAAAAATTTTCACTACACTATTATAACTATAAGCAATTTTTTTTACTTCTTCAGTAGCTCCATTTAATACAATAACGATTTCTACATCTTCATCAATACTTTGCAAACATTCTTTTAATCTAATATCATTATAGGCTGGTATTATTATTGATAGATTTAACATATTCACACACTTTTTTTAAGCAATCATCCATATTTTCTAAAACTTCATTTATGCAAAAAAATTCACCTATATCTCTTAAATTTTTTAGTTTTTCTTTACTGTTTTTATATGTTTCTATATTAGGTGTTAATACATATTTAATATTAAAATTTTTGCAAATATCTTTGATTAGTGGAGATAAAGAATATTTCTTTGTAGGTATTCCATATTGAACAACTAAATCGTATTTATTCGCTTTTAAATATCTTTCAATTCTATAAATTAATACTTCTCTGTATTCTTTACGAATCTCTTCGAAATTTTCTAAAGTTTCGAGATTTATCCAATCATATGCACAAAAAGTTGGATTCATTTGATATTCATAAGGTATAACACCTGCATTTGATAAAATAATCGGGTGAACCATGGGATATCTATTTGTAACTTCTCTTATTTTTTTACCAATATATGAAAAATCGTATGGTTTTGCCCAAGAACAAACTTGTAAAAAAGCTATTTTTGTACCACTAGGTTTTTTGTAATCTTCGCTACAAAAATAATCTTGCCATATATTAAATTCATTATGATGTATATGTTCATAAGAAGCACCTCTTTTAAAAGTAGTTTTTTCATCTATTAAATCGAGAAGTTTATATTCTGGAAAACCAGGATATTCTCTTATATTTTTTTCTGTAGTATCCATTAAGAAACTCCTTTCACAAGGTTTAATTTTACCAAATTTATGCTACTTAATAATTAAAAAAGAACCTAATAAAAGGGCATCTATACCAGAACTATAAAATGTCCTAATAGCATCACTAGGATTACATACTATTGGCTCGTTTCCGACATTAAACGATGTATTTAAAACAACTGGTAGACCTGTATCTTTATAAAAATGTTTAATTGTTTCATAATAATCTTTATTCATTTCTCTACAGAATACTTGTGCTCTTGTAGAATTATCAAAATGAGTTATAGCTGGCAATAAATCAATCATAGAATCAATTACAGTTGAGTTAAGTAACATATATTCGTTATTTGTTTTTTCTTTTAAAACTTTATGTTCTTGATCTTTTATTATACTAGGAGCTAGAGGTCTCCAATATTCTCTTTTTTTTATATTATTTATTAAATTAAGCATATCTTTTGTTTGGGGATTTGCTATAATGCTTCTATTTCCTAAAGCTCTTGGTCCGAATTCCATTTTTCCATTAAATCTGCCTATTACTTTACTTTGAACTAACAATTCCGAAATTTTTTCATATTTATTGGATTCTAATTTAATAAACGGAATATTATATTTTTTTAATATCATATTTATATCGTTGTCAGAAAAATCTGGTCCTGAATATACATGATTACTGTTTATTTCAGGTTTTATATTATTACTAGAAACGAACCAAGCCGCTGCACCTATACTTACACCATTATCTGCTGCTGCTGGTTGAATATATAGCTCTTTAACTTCTTCAAGCTCTAATATTTTTCTATTAGCAATACAATTTAATGCTACACCACCAGAAATACATAAATTATTAATTCTAGTAATTCTTATTGCTTTTTTTACAAGTTTTATAATTGCTTTTTCAAAAGCTACTTGACCTGAAGCAGCAATATTTTTATATTTCATAACATCTGTTTCATTATAAAGTGTTGTGTTTAATATATCATAATTATAATTAGTTTCATTCGGATTAATTTTAGTTGTTTTATATATAATTTTAAGCCAATTCTTTAATACTAAAAAATATTTTTCATTTATATTTATTTCGTTTGTAATTTTATGAATTTGATTATCTAATATATCAGAAAAATCAAAATCACAACTTCCATAAGAAGATAAACCCATTAACTTACCTTCATCAAATCGACTAAAACCACAAAATACAGTTAATGCTTCATAAAAAATACCAAGTGATTTTTCTAAAGGATACTTTTCTAATATCTCTATTTTATTATTAAATCCCTTTGCAATAGTAATTGACTCTTCTTCCCCGACACCATCAACAACTAAAATTGTTGCTTCTTCAAAACCAGAACTAAAAAATGTACCAGCAGCATGTGCCAAATGATGTGAGCATATATGAATTTTTGGCTCTTTATCTCTTTTGAAAATTTCTTTAGGAAAAATTTTTAAAAGACATTCTTCATCTGTTAACAATTTACTATATCTTTCAAAATATAGTTTTTTAACGTCCCATCCAATAACAATATGTTCAATATCATTTGGTGAGATTTTTGCCTCGTTTAAACAATAACTAATAGCATTACAAGGAATTTTATTAAAAGACTTTTTTTGTCGTATAAATCTTTCTTCCTCAGCCGCTGCTATTAATTTTCCATTAAAAAATAAACAAGCACTAGAATCATGCGAATCGAAATCCCAACCGTTAATTCCTAAAACATACATTTCCATATACCTTTCAAAATATTATAATCATTTTATATTTTCCTTCTAAATTCATAATATTGGCTAGGAAATAACATCGGTTTGCAAACAAGTCTTTCAAATATAAGCATATCTGTTTTAATATGTATATTATGAAACACTTCTTCATCAAATCCTGTATTACTCAATTTCTTTTTTACTTTATCACCATTGGTATAAGGCTCTTCATCTACTTTATAAGAACTTAGATTATAAATAATATCTTTCAAATGAAATCCTAATGATGATAAAAAATTTTGTAAATAAACTATTCTAGCACCTAAACGTTTAACGCTTATATTTAGAAAAAACAAATCTCCCTTTTCTCCTTTTAAAAGTTCATTAGATCTATTTATCCATAAGTTTAGAGCATTTCCATCATCTATAGGATCGCAGTGTACTGCATTGTATCTTTTTTGAAGACTTTTACAGGTTTCATCTTTTACGTTAAAATAATGGCACTCAATATTACAAAGTTCACTTAATATTTTAATTAATTCTTCGTCAATATCTCCTACAGATATTTCAAGTGTTTTATATTGACTAAGTGCAAAACTTGTATAATCGTCATCACCTAAAAAAAATATACTTTTGTTCGGAGATATATTTTTAAAAATTATATTAGCTCTTTTTAAAGAGCTTTCCCAAGTAGTTTTAAATTGACAATATTTTTTAATATTATCTTTATCTTTAATATTTAAAGATAAAGAAGAATTTTTATAATTTTCATATTTAAATATTTTAGAAAATATTATTTTGTTGTCTAAAATTTTCACAATTCTTTTTTCATTCAATACTTTTATTAGCCTTAAAGATAAATTCAAAGTACCTGTTACCTCAGATAATTCTTCTAAAGTATAGACATTATTAGATATTTTCCATAACAAAATTTCAAACTCTTGTTTGCTAAATTCGTACCATAATTTCCAAGTATCTAATAATTTTATCGATACTTCTTTTGGCAAATGTTCAAATTCTTCTTCAAAATCTATATTTATAAATCTTTTGTATAAAAGATTTATTTCATCTTCTTTAATCATAAAAAAACTACCTTAATTTGTATAAAAACAAAACATTACAAAAAATCAATTTAATATTTATTTGTAATGTTTTGTATATATTAATAATCTACATTGATGACTTCATTAGGTTATCTACAGTATTTCTAATCAGAACCTCTTCTGTATCTAATTCCAATTCTTCAAACTCATCCAAAATTTTTTCATCTATTATTGAATTTTCTTTTTTCATTATTTTACCTCCTATTTGCAGTTTGGTATTATTTATTATTGACAAAACTCATTAATTAATGGTACTATGTAATAAGTTTTGTGTCGATTGTACTCAACTTTTTAACAGAGGAGTTTTGAGTACAATTTATACATTAATTCGAATATTGAAAAGTCATAGTTTTTTCATTAATAAGTAAGTCCTTTCTCGATTGTATTTGTCAGGAAACAAGCTTCATACATTCTAAAATAAAACATTCATTTTAACAAACAATTCATTTGTATGAATTTGTATGAATTTGTATGAATTTGTATGAATTTGTATGAATTTCCTAACACACAATTATTATACATCATAAATTTGAAAATGTCAATAATTTTTTATCAAGGTAATGTATTAAAATGTAGAAGCATCAAACATAGGTAACAAATAGGAAGGAAAAAAATAATCAGGAAATAATGAAAAAACTACTGGTGTAGGAGCAGTAGGCACTAGGACAGAAACATTACCAAGTATACAAAAGTAAGTTACATAAGACAAACAAGTAGAACTGTAAACACAGGATATATAATAACAGCAAGTATAGTGGAGTAATATCACGTACTAGCTTTGGTATAAATTCTTTTACAGTTATATAATTTAAAAAAAATGAAATCTATGTACCTCTTAGAAAAGTAAGAATAGATTACTTAAATTTTGTTGAAAGCAAACTGAAAGAAATATATAATAATATGTAGGAGGGTAGACATTGAATAAAAATAAAAAAGAAGAATTGAGAGCAGATGAAACAATAAAAGGTGCTTTTGCAATAGATGATAAAGAGCTTGTAAAATTTATAAATAGTGTATTTAAAACAA
>WRGD01000085.1 GCA_009787355.1 Defluviitaleaceae bacterium
TTTTTTTTTTTTTTTTTTTTTTTTTTTTAAAATTATCAATTTGTATTGAAAACTACTATTGCTCCATCATACAATCCATCTATCGAGGAATTAACAACTATTAAATCACCATCCGAAATTCCATTACTAATAACAAATCCTTGAGGCAAGATTGCTTCTACTTCTACTTCTCTTACAGTAACATGATTATCATAAGCAATAAAAACATAATATCTATCATTTTCTAATTGAATTGCTGTTCTAGGGATAACAAAAACATTTGGTATAGTACGAGTAGTAAATCTAACATCTACATCAAAATTACTAATAAATGAAGGGCTATTGTCTATTGGTTCTATTAATACCTCTACTCTACGTTCTTCCACACCAAGTACAGATGTATGAATTTCTGCTCTAGTATCTATTTCATATATATTACCTAAATAAATGACATCACTATTTTGTCTTGTAAAAATAATTTCTACTTGGTCTCCTACTTGTAAATCGCCTACTCTATTAGTAGGCACAAATGTTTCAACCAAATTTTCTCTTATAGTTCTTATTTCTACCACAGGACTCTGAGTAGTTACAATATTTGTTGTTTCTACATATAAGTCAGAGACTATTCCATAAGCAGGACTTAAAATAACACTATATCTTCTGTTGCGTGCTATTTCACTTTCAAGATGAGCTATTTCCGATTCATTGCTCTGAATTTGAGCTAAAAAATAATTTCTCATACCACCAAAGTAATCTGTATTAATTATTTGGTCTAATAGTATAATCTGTTCTTCTAATGTTTCTTTCAATACAGCAAAATGTTCAGATTGGTCAACAATGTTTAGTTCTGTTGCTTTTATCACATCTAATTGTGCCAAGTTTGCATCTAGTGCTATTGTATAGTTTTCTACAGCACGCTGTGCTGCTTCTAAACTTACAAGTGGAATAGTGCCTGCGCTATATAAAATTTGTTGTCTTTCTAAATCATCTTTAGCATTGTTTAAATCTACTCGATTTTGTTCAATTAAAATATTTTGAAGGTTTATATTTTCCGTAATATTTTGTCGACCTGCAGAATCGGAAGTTGATGCAATATCTTGCTGAACACTTATTGCAATTAAATCTCCTTCTAACCTTCTACGATTAGCAATTTGCTCATCCCTAATTCGGAGTTCTTCTAAATCTAGATTATCTAACTGAGCATTTATTTGAGCATTAGCAAGCCTAAGTTGCCCAATATTATGAACATACCCATCTATAACTTGACTGTTATCTATTCTTACAAGAGGCTGACCTACATTAACTTGCTGTCCTTCTTCTATGTAAATATTTACAATTTCTCCGCCAAAAAGAGCAAACACATCAAGATAATTGTCTTCTCTTACATAACCCCTTTCTGTAAAAGTTGTAGTAACTGTAGATTCAGTAGCTGTAAATACTTCCACAGATAAAGGTCCAGTTGCATAAGTAATTGTGATAGCAGCTCCTACCAATACTATAATAATCGAAAAAATAATTTTAATTTTCTTTTTCATTTTAAATTAAACTCCTTATTACCACTCTATGGTCTCTGGTTCGATAGGATTTTCGTTAATTTCTATTTTTTCTAACAAACCATCTCTGATATATATAACTCTATTTGCCATTTCTTTCATAGCTATATTATGAGTAATAATTACAATAGTTTTTTTATAATTAGTATTAAAATCTTTTAGTAATCGTAAAACTTGCAAACTTGTTTTAGAATCTAGTGCACCTGTAGGCTCATCACATAATAGCATATCAGGATTTTTGGCAATAGCACGAGCAATAGCGATTCGTTGTTGCTGTCCTCCTGACATCTGTGCAGGAAAATGACCTTTATGCTCATCCATGCCAATTTGCTGAAGTAATTGGTCTACATTAAGAGGATTTTTTGATAACTCTGCCGAAATAGTAATATTTTCTTTTGCTGTTAAATTTTGAAGTAAATTATAAAATTGAAAAACAAATCCTACTGCTTCTTTTCTATATTTAGTTAGCATTTTTTCTGATGCTTTACTAATATCTTTATAATTATAAATGATTTGTCCCATTGTAGGACTATCTATACCACCTATCATATTTAGCATAGTGCTTTTTCCCGAACCACTAGGTCCTAAAATTACAACAAACTCTCCTTCGTACAAACTAAAAGATATACCCCTTAGAACAGGTACAGTAACTTCGCCTACTTGATACGATTTTGTAATATCTTTAATGATAATAATTTCTTTTTTGTGATTTATTTCATTATTTTTAAAATTATTATATTTATCTTCGATTTTTTCCATTCTATATTTTACCTCTCTTTTAAAACATCTACTAAATTAAATTTTTTAATTTTAATTTTTACCATGTAGCAAGAAACAAGTACAGCAAATAAACCTAGAAAAAAAGCTTGTGTAGTGGATAAAATACTTATATTACTAATTATCGTGCCGAATTCCGGACTGAAAATATTCCCAATAATTGGTGCAATAAAATAAGAAGAAGAAACAACTAAGGGAATCGAAGCTATTGTTAGAACAACATATTCAAATACATTAATTTCAGAAACATATTTAGTTTCAAATCCTAAAATTCGAAGTGTGGCATACTCTCTTTGATTCTCTGTAAGAGCAATAATGGAAATGTTGTAAACCACAGCAAAACAAATAATTAACCCCAAAATTATAATTATATTAAATATATCTATATTTAATCCTGATTCTTGAAGAATCTTGAGTTGAAGAGCATTGTCATTAACAGTATTTACAGATTCCATTTCTGTTAAATATTCTATAATTGCAGGTAACTCTCCTTCTTCTACATTAATTAAAATAGAATTAGATAAAATTTCACTACCAAACATAGAACTTAGGTAATCAATATCCATATAAATACCTCTACCTGCTCCCGTTTCTATAATACCAAAAACTTGTACTTCCATATCTGTTTCAAGCTGAGGATGACTTATTAAAACAGCATCTCCGAGTTTAAGTCCCATTTCATTCGCTATTTTATTACTTAAATAAATACCGCCATAGCTTATATCTATATTGTTAAATTTGTTATCTAAAACATTAAAAAGTTGGTTATTGTTAGAAACACCATTAATATTTAATGGTTTCATTATGCCTTCATTATGTAAAACTATAGGCAAAATGAGCATAGGCTCTGCATATATTACACCATCTATTGAACTAATATAACGATAAATACTATCTCTATTGACTGGCTCTTTTAAAATAACATTTGCATCACTCGTTTCAATATGTGTGTAAGGACTATTTATAAACTCGGGCAGTACATTGCGTACAGCAAATAGTACATTAACAAAAGATATAGCAGTACCAATACCAACCATAGATATAATCGAACGTTTATAATTTCTTATCATAGACCTTATAGCAAGTTTACCAGTAATAGCAAATAATAAATTTGCTATTACCCCATCTACTTTAATAGATAATGAACCTGAAAAAGGCGAAGCAGCTCTCATAGCTTGTGCTGGTTCTATTCCCATAACAGAGCTTATTCCTGACCATACAGCTAAAAAGCTAGAAAAAATAGAAATTAAAAAACCTATAATTACTATACCTATATCAAGCCTAAAGTTAACAAATTCAATATAGAAAAAATTTTTAAAAAGTCCATAATAAAAAAATCCAAATAAAAAACCTATTCCAACAGATAGAGCAAAAGATAATAAAGCAACTATCAACCCTTGTAAAAAATAACCTTTTTGAATAAAAAAATTAGAAAATCCAAAAGCTTTTAATGTTCCTATCTCTGTACGTTCAAACTCTACAAGCCTTTTCAAAGAAACATATAGCATACCAATAGCAATAACTAAAAAAACAGGTGATATAGTAAATGGTATCACTCGAACAGTAGTAACTTGTTGAGATACCATATTATATACCCAGTGATGCTCTCTCTCATTATTATTAATAATGCCATACCTTAAAATAACATCTTCTATTGAGTAACGTATATCGTCTAAGTTGTACCCCTCTGTTAAAATTAAACTGATACCATTTATAAAACCTTCCATGCCAGATGCTCTCTCTACAACAGAAGGTCTGACAAACCCAAATGTATGTATCAAGCTGTTTTGAATAGTATTTGGCATATGTTCAGGGCTTATAGCAGGACCTATTATGTGAAAATTTTCATAATGACCTGCAATAAGAAGAGATATAGTATCACCATCAGTAAACTGATGAGTATGAAAAAAATCTGGTGAAACCCAAATATAATTATCATCTGTTATATTAACTTCATCATCTAATAAACTAATTTCTCTTGTATCTGATATTCCTATTAAATTAATATTAATTAACTCGTCGAATCCTGAAATTTGCCCTGTAACAGATGTAGACAATGTTCCTTCAACTTGCTCGATTCCATCTATTCGGAGTAGTCTATCTAATGAACTTTCAGGCATGGCAACTACATCGATAAAAATATCTGCAAAATTTTGTGTTTCAAAATAGTTTTCAAAAGATTCATTTAAAACAACAGAAACAGATAGAAGTCCTATAAGAACGCTAATACCAAGACCTAAAACAAAAATGCTAGAAAAATAAGAAGCTTTGTTTCTCCAAATAGAACGTAAACTTTTATTTATAAGTATTTTAGACATAATTTTCTACCTTATAGTAGTTGTAAACTTTATATTTATTTTTAAACACGATTAAGTATATCATTTACAACCTTAACTACTTGTTCTGTATACTCTTCTATGAAAAAATGACCACCTTCAAACTGAAATTTATCATACCAACTTTTAGTATTATTTTTCCAATTTGAAATTTTGTGTGAATTAACAAAATCATCATTTTTTGAATAAAAAGCTACAATTGGTACAGATAAAACAGGTTCTTTTTGATAATTATAACTATCTAATAAAATCATTTCTGATCTCATTGTTTTAAGTATCAGATTACGCATTTCTTCATTTTTAATTATAGATTTATGAGATAATCTATCTAAACCAACAAGTGTTTGCAAAACTTCATCATCCGTTAGAATATTTCTATGTTTAACTTCATCTTCATCTTTATCTTCTATATCAGGTAGGCTATACGCTGATACAATAATACATAATAATTCAAAGTTTGAAAATTTTTTAATATATCTTGCATACTCAAAACACAATAAAGCACCCAAACTATGTCCAAAAAAAACTATCTTTTTATTTTTTAAATAAGGAGATATATTTCGATGAATCTCTTTCATCAAATCATCTATATTTTCAATAACAGGCTCCAAAAGTCTATTTCCATGACCAGGTAAATTTACAGCTAACAATTCAACATTGTGATTTATAAATGGTTGCCACTCTTTATAAATCAAACTATTGCCACTAGCATAAGGAAAACAAAGAAGAGTTATTTGTTTAGATTTATCTAAACTTTCTTCATTGTTTTTAAAAGAAATCAACCAGTTATTACATAGATATTCTATTTTAATTTTTTGATGGTTCATTGATGGTATTCCTTTCGTAAAAGCAATTTTAATTTTTTTCTATGAAAACATTATATAATTTTTTTTTGTAAAATTACATATCTCGAAATATAAGTAGCTTAAAAATTATACTAAGTTACCAAAAAACAAATTTAAAATGTAATTATTATTTTATTTCTCAGAACATTCATTTGATTTTTTGATTTTTTGATTAATTTTTAAAGCTAAAATATAATTTTGGTAATGATTTTTTAAACTTAAAATCACAATAGATAAAATAGATAGTAAAATAAAAACAATACTTTCCAAAAAGCTTTCTAAATTAATCCAATTGAAATGAATTCCAAAAAAATTAATTAAAATAAAAATCATGCTATAGCATAACCTTGTTCTTATTATAAATTGTTTTCTTGTAATTGGTTTTTTAGAATAAAAAACTAAATACGAAAACATGATTAAAATTGTTAAAATAAAAATTTCTTGTGAAGTTTTCAAATTAATAATGTCCAAATTAAAAATCATGCTATACAAAAAAGCAATAAAAAAAGACATTCCAAAAATATTAAAAAAACCTTGAATCCATTTATCAAATATTTCTCTTAAACTCATACTCCAAACCTCTTTTTAAATTCGGAAACGTAACTACGTGACACAATTAATTTCTCTTCATTTATTAATATAGCTTCAAACCTACCATTAAAAGTAGGCATGATAGCTTTAAGTTTATCAATATTTAATAAAACAGATTTTGATATTCTTATAAAATTATCTCCATTTAAATTATTTTCAAGTTCGTAAAGTTTTTGTTTCGATTCATAAACTTCCTTTTCTAAATAAATATATATTTTTTTATCTACAACTTCTATATAAAAAATTTCTTCAGATTTTAATTTAAATAATTTATTATTTTGATAACCTATTATATTTATAGACTTGCTATTAATCGCATTTATTAATTTAACTATATCTTTTGAAAGGTTCCTAACTTTTATAATAATAATTTCTTCTTCATTTTCTTTAGGTAATTCTATAATTATTTTCAATGAAATTACCTACTTTAAATTAAAATTTTCAAAATGAGATTTATAACTGTAGCAACTAGAAAAATAATCCATCCGGGATGCCATAAATCTAGATAAAAACCTAAAGGTAAGTATATTATTACTGCTCCAACATATATGTAATACTCATACTTAATTTTAAAAGTACTATTTATAGTATTTTCTATTAAAGTTGCTAACAAAAAAACAATCCATCCAGGATGCCATAAATTTAGATAAAAACCTAAAAGTAAGTATATTATTACTGCTAATAGATAAATCAATTCTCTTATATGTCTTTTTTTATTAACTATCTTCATATTAAACCTCCTTTAACTATATTTTTGTCAATAATAATGTCATTGAATAATACAAATTTTGAATCTGTTAATAATCCTACTCTTCCTTAGTTAAAGCCACTAAAGTATCTATGTCATTTTCTTCAGATTGATTTTTGAGTTCTAATAAAATATTCTCAGAAGTTACTATGTCTTCATCAAAAATAAAATTAGCAAAAATCTCCTCAGAAAGATTTTTAACAGTAGGACCTTGTAATAACATTACAACTTCTAGTTCAACTTTTAAATCTTTTTCAATCTGATTTTTTAGCTCAACCGCCATCATAGAATCCAATCCCCAAGATGTAAGAGGAATATCATCTGCCATATCTGATTCTTCTAATCTTAATACAAACCGGGTTATATTTCTTGTGTAATCTAGTATAATATCTTTTTGTTTTTTAATATCTTTTTCATTTCTAAGTAATTCTTTATAACTAACTTCTGTTCTTTTGGAAGAAAAGCTATCATTATCTTTTGTATAATGAACAAGAAGATTTTCCAACATATTAGGGTATTGACCTAATGAATGTAAATTAGCCACAATATTCCAATCAGCTGCAATTACTCCTGTTTGAAAGTCGTTATAAGTTATAACTCGTTCTAAAGCTTCTAAACCTTGTTCTGGTAACATCGGATAAAATCCCATTTTTAAAAAATAAGTTTCCAAGTTTAATTGAGTTGCCATACCTACTTCAGCCCAAGGTCCCCAGTTTATACTTTGACCTGCAAGACCTATACTTCTTCTATATCCAGCCAAACCATCCATAAATGCATTTGCTGCTGCATAATTCCCTTGACCAGCTAAACTGATAACAGATGAAATAGAAGAATATAAAATGAAATAATCTAAATTTTTATTCTTAAAAGCTTGATGCAAATTCCAAGAACCTAACATTTTTGGCATAAGAACTTTATCAAAGTCTTCTTTACTCATTTCTGATATTCTCTGTGGTTTAGCAAATCCTGCTAAATGAAATATACCTTTTATTTCTGGAAGTAACTGCTCTTCATATTCCATTATAAAAGAATTTATTTCATCTTTAGATTCCAAATCTATCTTTGCTACATATACATTTGCTCCCATTTTTTCAAGTTCAATTACAGTTTCTATTTTGGAACGAACAGAGGAAGATAAATCAATATTTCTCCATTCTTTTCGCTTTGGTAATGATTCTCTACTTGTTAAAATCAAATGACGTACACCTTTTTCTATTAACCATTTCGATGTTAAAGTACCTAATGCACCAAAACCACCCGTTATTAAATAGGCATAACATGGTTCTAATACAATAGGAATAGTATACTTTGGTTCTGATATAACCTTAATACTACCTATATATATTTTATTATTTCTTATTGCAATCTGGTCGTATTTTTTAGGAATTTCAAAAATGGCTTTTAATACTAAATTATAATTTTCCTCACCTTCGCTCAAATCTATATCGATAATGCCCCCATGTAAGTCTAAATGTTCCCAATGACCCATAACACGACTAAATCCCCAAAGTGAAGTTTGTGCAATATTAGTTTTTTTGCAATTCTCTAAAACTTGTTGTGATTTGTTAGTTATCGTCCACACTTTAGGATATCTATCCCATTTAATTTCATTTAATGTTTGAACCAAGTATAATAAAGCATGAACACCTAAATTCGTTTCTCCAATTAAAATTTCGTATGTTAATTCATTTGTATCAGTCATATCAATTGACCAACAAAAACAAACACCAACTAAATTAATTTTTTTAGATTGTATTTCTTTAAAAAGAATTTTATAATGCTCTATATTTTCTGCATCTATTGTTACTTTATTTTCAAGAAAACTATATTTCGTATCTCTTGTTACATAAATGCAGTGATTACCTTTCTCTAAAAGTTTTCCTTTCATATTTTCAGAAAATCCATGTTTATCAGCGAAAATCACCCACGTATCGGTATGTATATTTTCTGACATATCTAATATTTCATGTTCTTCTTTTTCTTCATACAGATTCCAACTCATTTTAACTAAGTCTTGATTTTTTACATATGTTTTATTTTCTTCTGTAAGCTCTATTGCACGGCAACCTATTATTTTGAAAAGAACATTTCCTTCTTTATCAAAAAGACTAATATCTCCAAATAATTCACGGTTAGTTTTTTTAGTTATTTTGGCGTGTATATACGAGGCTTCGTTAGGATTACCAATCATAGTAGAAGATAAAATGGAAACAGGCATATATACTTTTTTCTCATTAGAATTTTCATCAAACGGTAAAGAAAATGCAAGTGCTTGAAATAAAGTATCCAAAATTGTTGGATGAAATTTATAACCTTTTAAATCTTGGCTCGAAATTTTTAAATCGAACTTAGCAAAAACTTCATTCTCTTTTTTAAGAACATAATCAATTCCCCTAAAAGTATTTCCATAAATAAGTCCTAGTTGTTCAAATGTTTTATAACATTCTTCTTTTGAATATCTCTCTGTGTACATATTTTTTAAATTTTCTATATCTACTTGTTCTTTTTGAACATAATTTATTGGATAGACTTTAATTTCTGCATTTAAAATCCAATCTGTTTCATTTCCATATTCGAATTTTTTAGAGAAAACTTTAAATACACCGATAACGGGATCATATGTTGAATTAGTTTTAATATAAACATCATTCGTTAAAAACATTGCTTTTTTGAAATTAACGCTCTCAATTCTAAGAAAATAATCATCTCCATAAATTTGTGTAATTGCAGCTAGGCACATTTCAATATAACCAGCACCCGGGAACACAACAGAATTTTGAATTTTATGGTCTAGTAAATAAGAAGCCTTACTAATATCAATATCATTTTCCCACTCATACAAAGATGAACTAGTTCTTGAACCCAACAAAGGATGAATATCAATTTCGGTTCTGTATAATATTGATGATTTAGACTCCTGCCAATTTACTTGTTTATCCCATGTATATACTGGAAAATTCTTAGCTACTACAGGAATGTACATAGATTTCCAATTAATATCAAATCCTAAAATATACAAATCTGATAAAGTCCTTAGAACTGATTTTTCTTCTGATACTTTTCTGTTTAAGCTATGAAGCGTTTTACAAGTCATATTTACATTATTTGCACATTCAATAATAGAAGAAGATAAAACTGGATGAGGTCCTATTTCTAAGAATATGTTGCCACCATCTCTAAGAATATTATTACATGCATCTGCAAAGAATACACTGCCCCTAACATTATTCCACCAATATTCTGCTGACATAGTTTCACCATCAATAATATTTCCTAAAACAGTGGAATATAAGATTGTAGTTGTCTTTTTTGGATTTATGTTTCTAAGCTCTTCTAAAAGACGCTTTTCAAAAGGACTCATATAGTGGCTATGATATGGAACATTAACTTGCAAAAATTTTTGAAACACACCTTTTTGTTCTAATTCTAAGGCTATATCCGATAATACCTTTTCATCTCCAGTTAAAGTTAAAGAAGATGGACTATTAATAGCAGCTATAGAAACTAGATTACTATCGTAAGAGATAATCAGTTTATCATATTCTTGTTTAGATAAACTCACAGCAAGCATTTTCCCTTTTCCAGCTGTAGCTTGTTGTAATGTGCTTCTAACATAAGTAATCTTAACTGCATCTTCTAAATTGAAAACACCTGCTGCATATGCCGCTGCTGGCTCTCCAGCACTATGTCCAACAATTTTATTTGGTAATATACCATAAGATTTAAATATATTAAATAAACCAATTTGTATAGCGAAATTAGAAGGTTGTGCCACATAAGTTTCATTCATTTTAGAGTTTTCTTCATCAGCTAATAACTGCTCCAATAAAGACCATCTAGAGTAACTTTTATAGATTGTGTCTATTTCATCAAGTGTTTCTCTAAAAATTTGGTTAGATTTATAAAGTTCATGACCCATTGCCCACCATTGCGGACCCATACCAGTAAACACCATAACTAGTTCATTTTTTTCAGATTCTATTTTTCCTTTATTAATATCGTTTGTTATTTGCCCATCTGATAATTTTTTTAATTTTTCAAGCCATTCCTCCTGATTTGTTGCAATAATAGTAGCTCTATGATTATAATGCTCTCTTTTTGTTGCAAAATGGCTACCTAATTGAGCAAAATCTTGATATTGCTCATTTTCGTAGGTCATCTTACCTATTAATTTTTCTAATGCGATATTACTTTTAGCAGAAATAGGTACACAAATCAATTTGTCTAGTTCTTTCGTTCTTTTTATTTCTTCTATAGAATTAGATTTAGGAACATATTCCTCTATAACTACATGAGCATTACTTCCTCCAAATCCAAACGAATTTACAGCAGCTTTCTTTGTAGATTTTTTAGTTACCCAAGGAGTATTTTCGAGAGGCAATTTGAGATTCATCTCATCAAAATTAATTTTAGGATTAATTGATTTTAAATGAAGATGTTTTGGAAACATAGATTTGTTCATCGAAATCACAGTTTTTATAAGACCTGCAATTCCTGCAGCTGCTTCTAAGTGTCCAATATAAGTTTTAACAGAGCTTATGTAGCAAGGTTCTTCTTTATTTCTTCCAACTCCAAGCACTGCTCCTATAGCATTTGCCTCTATAGGGTCCCCTACTGGTGTTCCAGTTCCATGAGCTTCTATATAATCTATTTCATGAGGTGAAATTCCTGATTTTTCATAAACTGCTCTCATTAAATTTTGTTGTGAATCTCCATTGGGAACGGTAATACCAGATGTTTTACCGTCTTGATTACATCCTGTACCTCTTATAACTGCATAAATTTTATCTCCATCTTTTTCTGCTTCCTTCAGAGGTTTTAAAAGAATAATTCCAGCACCTTCTCCTCTTACATATCCATCTGCATCTGCATCATAAGTTTTGGAAAGACCGTTTGGAGAAAGCATTCCAGCCTTAGATTCAGCAATAAAATATTCTGGAACAAAAGATAAATTAACACCTCCTGCAATGGCTAAAGTTGAATCTCCTGTCCAAATACTTTGACAAGCTAGGTGAACAGCAGTAAGTGATGCTGAACAAGCAGTATCAACCGAAACAGAAGGACCTTGTAAATCAAAAACATAAGAAATTCTATTAGATAATAAGGTCATCATTGCACCTGTTGCAGAATGTGCATCAATTAAATATCTATTAGATTCTTTAAATTGTAATATTTTCCAATCGGATGTGAATCCACCTATAAATACACCTGTTCTGGTCTTTTCTAAATCTTTAGGTTTGATTCCCGCATCTTCAAATGCTTCATAACAAATTTCTAAAAGTATTTTCTGTTGTGGGTCCATCATAGAAGATTCTCGAGGAGAAATACCAAAAAAAGAATTGTCAAAAGCTTTTAAATCTTCAGTTAAAAATCCACCCTTATTAATTTTAGATTTCCCTTTTACATTTGCATCTTTTGTATAAAACCTATCTGAACTCCATCGTTCATTAGATATTTCTGAGATGGCATCTTGGTTTTTCATTAAAAAATCCCAAAACTTTTCAGGTGTATCAGAACCGCCTGGGAATCTAAGACCTATACCTACAATAGCAATTGGTTCGTGGTTCGTGGTTCGTGGTTCGTGGTTCGTGGTTCGTGGTTCGTGGTTCGTGGTTCGTGGTT
>WRGD01000086.1 GCA_009787355.1 Defluviitaleaceae bacterium
CTACGTAGGCAAAATTAAGTTTTTAGGGATAGGATATTATGTCTATAAGGGCGAGGCGAGAATTAAGGTTCATAAGAAATCTATAGAAAAGATGAAATCAAAGATAAGAGAAATAACAAGCAGAAGAACAAGTATAAGCCACGAACTTAGAGCATCAAAACTTAAAAGATATGTTATAGGTTGGGTAAACTACTTTAAAATAGCTTACATGATAAATCTTTTGAAAACTATAGATAGTTGGTTACGAAGACGACTAAGACAAATATACTGGAAACAGTGGAAAAAGACTAAAACTAAGTTTGAGAGATTAACTAAACTTGGAGTAGAAAAGTCCAAAGCGTGGGAGTATGCAAATACAAGAAAAGGCTATTGGCGAATATCCAAAAGCCCAATCTTGCATAGAACACTTAAAACCCAAACATTAAGAAATGAGGGTTATCTATTCTTTACCGATTATTATAAATCTATCTAGTAAACTAAAGAACCGCCGTATACGGAACCGTACGTACGGTGATGTGAGAGGTCATATATCCAATTATTGGATAGCATCCTACTCGATTTTTTACAATAAAGTATTTTTTCAAACAAAAAGCTGTATTTTTTTTCATTTCTATATTTTTAAAATTAAAACAGTACTGGAAATGGTGAACCAGTCTATTTGAATATAAAGGTCAACGACCTCCATTTCCAGTGACTACGGAAATGGAATTTTTTTAATGAAAAACAACGAAAAGAAAGTACGAAACGAAAAAAAACGACCGCAAGCAAGAAGCTATTCAAAGGTTCATCAAGAAGAATGGTGAAGGAATACCAGTAACAGAGGAAGTTTATCTTGACTACAAGCGTCCGCTATGGAGAGAACGAAAAAGGCAAGATAGGGAAAGCAGATGTCGTGATGAAAAGGGTAATCGCTGTATGTTGGACTGTTCCACATGCGGTAAAACCCGTGATGATGGTAATTTATCCCTTAATATAATGGTTGAAAAAGGTACGGAACCTAATGAACGTTGAAGACATTGTTGCTAACAAGTTGCTTTTGTAACAGCTATTCGTCGATTTAGATGAATTAACCAGCGATGAGCGTACGATTATTGATGCTCTGTTTTTTGAGGATGCCAATTTACGCAGTTATGGGGATAGCGTAGGAAAAATCCATACTTGGGTAATTAAGCAAAGGTAAAAATTTTGGCTAAGTTAAGAAAAATTATGGATGTAGAAAATTAATCCAGTTTTTTCGTTACCAAAATCCCCCTCACTGTCCTTTGTATAGTGAGAAGGGGTTTGAAAATTTTTTGTTACCAAACCGCTAACACGTTTCATATGTATATTGAGGGGCTTTTTACCTCCTATTATAAAGGACAGCTATAGTTATAAATTCCAAATCTCTAGCACGCCAAGGATTCGTATTTATAAGTCTATGTAGAATTGGCTTTGCAATTTTGCATAATTTTTCAAAATCATTATGTTTTGCTTCTTCTTCATAAAGTTTAATTATACGTAAACCATCTAGAAGTTCATTGTCTAGCATATTATCCAAACTTTTACTCATATGTTTTAAAAATTTTTCTTTTAATATTGCAAGTTTTTCTGTTTTATGATTTCCTTCAAGAATAAATAATTCATTCAGAAGACTTTTTTTATATCTTCATCTTTTTTATTCATTTTAATATATCCTTTCCTAAATTTATCTTTAATAAAATTTTTAATCCAGTCTCTAATATGTAATTTTAACACACTGTTGTACTTTTGATAGTTTGAAAAGTAATATTTGGCTGATAAATATATTTTAACATATAAAAAGCTATCTTTCAACATATTTTTAACATATTTTTAACATATTTTTAACATATTTTTCATAATATTTTAGTAGTAATTTTTTCTATATTTTATTTTTTTATTAATTTTTGTTGTTTTATATGTACATAAAAAACACCGTGGAAAATCCACGGTGTTTACTCCTATTTTTCTTTTTTTAATTTTTTTATAACCTCTATATTAAGTCCTGTATCTTCAGAGATATATTCTATTTTTGTTCCTCTTTTTAGCATTTTTTTGCTACTCTTATTTTTTCTTGTTCTACTCCTTGTTCTATTCCTTGTTCTAAAGCATTTTTTTCAAGTTCATCTGTAAAACTATAATATTTTACTTCTTTAAAACCTTTTAACATATATTCTACTTCCTTTCTTAATAGATTATCTTCTTTTATATATTTATTTGATATATATTCTGCTATATAATTCATACTAGTTGCCCAATTTAAAATTGTCTTTTTTGAAATCTCATCTACCTTTAATATTTTTTTAAAACTAATTGGATTATACTTAGTATTACAAATTTCATTTATTAATTTTATTAATTCTTTGCTATCTGCTGCGACTACATTTTTTATTGCTTCATCTGCAGTTAATTGCGTATTGTTTTTGTAAATTAATATCACCTCTATTTTGCTATATTATATTTTACTTAATTATACCATAAAAATAAATGCTCTTCTAAAAAATATACAAAAAAATTTTATTTATTTGTTCCAAAACTATTGAAAAAATATAACAAAAAATCTATAATATTTATACAAAATAAAAATGCTTTAAATATAGAGAGCTACATAATAAACAAAGCAACTTTCTAATACTTTAAACGGAGGTTTTAAATGGAGAAAAAAACTCCTCTATACGATACACATATAAAACTTGGTGGAAAAATAGTTCCTTTTGCGGGTTTTTTATTACCAATACAATATAGCGATATAAAGTCGGAACATATGGCTGTAAGAGAGGCAGCTGGGCTTTTCGATGTTTCTCATATGGGAGAAATAGTGATAACTGGTAAAGATGCATTAAAAACACTAAATAATCTGCTACCAAACGAATTTAAAACATTAAAAAAAGGAAAAGTTAGATACAGCCCTTTGTTAAACAATAATGGCGGAATAATAGATGATTTACTTGTATATCACATAAGCGACTCTACGTACAAATTAGTTGTGAATGCCTCTAATATAGAAAAAGATGTAGATTGGATAAAAAATCATTTAATCGGTGATACAAAAATGGAAAATGTTTCAGAAGATATTGGACAAATTGCATTACAAGGTCCAAAATCTTTAGAAATATTAAGAGAATTTGTAAATGAAGATGATATTCCAAAAGCATATTATAGCTTCACAAAAAATGCAAATTTTAATGGTATAGGCTGTCTTATATCTAGAACAGGATATACTGGTTCTTTTGGTTATGAAATATATTTAAAATCAGAAGATACAACAAATGTATGGAATAGTCTTTTAGAAAAAGGAAAAAAATATGGCTTAATTCCATGTGGTCTAGGAGCCAGAGATACACTTCGTATAGAAGCTTGTATGCCACTATACGGACAAGAAATGACAGATAATATAGACCCTTTTACTGCTGGGCTGGATTTTTCTATAAAAATGGAAAAAGAAGAGAATTTTATAGGAAAAGAAGCATTAAAAAATAAATTAACTCCCAAAAAGGTACGTGTAGGGTTAAAAGTATTAGGGCGTGGTATTGTACGAGGTGAATCTTTAGTATTAAATGGCGAAAAAGAAATAGGATTTACAACATCTGGTACTCTTATGCCCTACTTGAATGCTGCATATGCTATGGCTATAATAGATAGAGAAGAAGCAGAGATAGGTAATAAACTATTTGTTTCGGTAAGAGGTAAAAGTATAGAAGCCCTAGTTGTGCCTATGCCTTTTTATAGAAGTTGATTCTATCAATTTATTTAAAGGCATAGCGATTATTAGTAAAAGGAGATTTATAAATTGAAAAATCCAGAAAATTTAAAATATAGTAAAGACCATGAATGGGTAAGAGAAGAAGGAAAAAAAGTTGTAGTAGGAATTACAGACTACGCACAAGAAAGTTTAGGTGGACTCGTATATGTAAATGTTCCAGAAGTTGGTGATGAAGTAGTAGCTACAGAATCTTTTTGCGACGTAGAAAGTGTTAAAGCTGTTTCTGATATTTATTCTCCTGTTAGTGGAAAAATTGTAGCAGTAAACGAACTTTTACTAGATAGTCCAGAAAGTATAAACGAAGACCCATATGGCAATGGCTGGATAGTAGAAATAGACGAAATAACAGATACAGACGAGTTAATGACAGCACAGGAATACGAAGATTATTGTAACACATTAAGCAAAGAATAATTATACCAGGTTTTAAATTTCTTCGATTGAAATTTAAAACCTTAGAATTTCAAAAATAATTTAAAAAATTCACAATTTTTATTTACTATTGGAGGGAAATAAAATGGCATATTTACTTAACACAGATGAACAAGTAAAAGAGATGTTAGATACTTTAGGGCTTAAAACTCTTGAAGAACTTTACGACTATTTACCAAAAGAACTTATAATTGATGAACTAAATATTCCAGAGGCACTTGGAGAAATAGATGTTTTGCGTAGTTTCCAAAATTTAAGTGCTAAAAACAAAGTTTTTTCTTCTATTTTTAGGGGGGCGGGTAGCTATCGTCATTACATACCTGCTGTTGTACCAGAAATGGCAAACAAAGAAAGGTTTAAAACTGCATATACACCATACCAAGCTGAAGTTTCACAAGGTACACTACAATCTATATTCGAGTTTCAAACTATGATATGTGAACTTACCGGCATGGATGTTGCAAATGCATCTGTTTATGACGGTGCATCTGCTGCAGCTGAAGCGGTTTCCATGTGTCGAGACCGTAAAAAGAAAAGAGCATATATATCTGGTGGGGTAAATCCACGGGTTATAAATACTGTTAAAACTTACAGCTGGTCTTTTAATGCACCTGTAGAAATATTAGAACAAACAAAAGATGGACTTGTAGATATAGATGCTTTAGAAAAAACAGAACATACTGATATAGCTGCACTTTTAATAGAGCAACCAAACTATTACGGTCTATTTGAAGATGTAAGTAAAATAGTAGAAGTTGCACACAAAAAAGGCATAAAAGTAATAGTAAAAGTAAACCCAATTGCTGCTGCTGTAGTAGAATCTGTGGGAGAATGTGGTGCTGATATTGCAGTTGGAGAAGGTCAACCTCTGGGTATTCCACTTGGTTTTGGTGGACCTTATCTTGGATTTATGGCTTGTAAAAAAAATCTATTACGTGCTATACCAGGTCGTATAGTTGGAGAAACAAAAGATGAAGAGGGTAATCGTGCATATGTTCTTACACTACAGGCTAGAGAACAGCATATAAGAAGAGAAACAGCAGGTAGTAACCTATGTTCCAATCAAGCACTATGTGCTATTACAGCCTCTGTATATATGTCATCTATGGGACCAAAAGGTATGGAAGATGTTGCTATGCAATGTTATAACAAAGCTCACTATTTGGCAAATGAACTTGGAAAAATAGGATTTAAATTAAGATATAACTCTGAATTTTTTCACGAATTTGTAACAGAATCTCCATGTGATATAGAAAAACTTAATAGATATTTAGAAAATAACAATATTTTAGGAGGCTTGCCTATAGAAAATAATGGTATACTATGGTGTGCTACAGAAATGAATACAAAACATGATATAGACAATTTAGTTTCCTTATGTAAGGAGGTTTTATAATATGAGAAAAACATTACCTCTACTATTTGAAAAATCTGTAGAAAATAGAAGAACACATTATTTATCAAAATGTGATGTAGAAGAATTAGAAATACCAAAAAATTTTAAAAGAAAAGTAGCTCCTAAACTTCCAGAACTTTCAGAAACAGATATAACAAGACATTATACAGCACTTGAAGCAAATACTTTTGGTATAAACGATGGCTTTTACCCTCTAGGTAGTTGTACTATGAAATACAACCCTAAAATAAATGACAAAATAGCAAGTTTGCCTGGTTTTGCAGAAATTCATCCATTACAACCAGAAAACACTGTACAAGGTATTTTTGAAGCACTTGAAGAAGCAAATAAATCTCTAAGCGAAATAACAGGTATGGATATTATGTCTTTTCAACCTGCAGCGGGTGCACATGGGGAACTTGCAAGCCTTATGATGTTTAAAAAATATTTTGAAGACCGTGGGGAAACAAATAGAATAAAAATAATAATACCAGACTCTGCACATGGTACAAATCCTGCAACTGTGCATATGTGTGGAATGAAAGTTATAAACCTAAAATCAAATGAAAAAGGTTGTATAGATGTAGAAGAGCTAAAATCTGTAATAGATAAGGATTTGGCTGGTATAATGCTTACAAATCCAAATACATTAGGTATATTTGAAGAAGATATTTTAGAAATAACAAAAATAATACACGACGCTGGTGGGCTTTGCTATTATGATGGAGCAAATCTAAATGCTATAGCTGGTATATTACGCCCAGGGGATATGGGTTTTGACTGTATACATTTGAATTTACACAAAACATTCTCTACTCCACATGGTGGAGGCGGTCCAGGTAGTGGTGCTATAGGTTGTAAAGAATTTTTAAGAAAATATTTGCCTGGACCACAAATAGAAAAAGAAAAAGATTTATATAAATTCAACTCTTACACAGAAAGTATAGGGCAACTTGTTGCTTTTTACGGAAATACATTAATAACACTTAGAGCTTTGGCATTTATTATGTCTTATGGAAAAGAGGGTATTCCTAAAATGTCGAAACATGCTGTTTTAAACGCAAATTATTTAAAACAACGTTTATCGGAGCGTTTTGATATTTTTAACAAAAATCTGTGTATGCATGAATTTATAATCACTATGGAAAAAGAAGCTAAAAATAATAATTTTACAGCAAAAGATATGGCAAAAGCTATATTAGATGAAGGTATGATGGCACCTACTATGTACTTCCCTCTTATAGTAAAAGAAGCACTTATGGTAGAGCCTACAGAAACAGAGGGTAAAGAAACACTAGACTTTGTCGCAGATAAGTATATAAAAATATATGATGATGTAGTAGCAAACCCAGAGTTAGCAAAACAATTTCCAAAAAACACTATAATAAGTAGACCAGATGAGGTAACTGCAGCTAGGTCTCCTATAGTGAAGTATATGAGATAAATTTTACTATCACCCCTCTTATACTAAAAAAATTATATAGAGAGGGGTGAAATATATGTCATTAAAAAAATTTGTACAAATAATTATAGTTTTATATATACTATATTTAATGTTTTTTAATAGTAACTTTTTCTACGATTATGAAACAGAATTATTTTATATTGATGAAACACAAGAATTATTTATGTCCGATAAGCTTATTATTTCTGTAGATAGAGGAAATGTAATAGAAGTTGTTATAAATAATAGTAGAAGAGATGAATTAGTAACCTCACAATCGGTAATTTTTGATTATAACCGTCCATTTCCTAATACCAGAGGAAGTACACGTATGAATACGATTATGGTATCTGGGTATAGTGGGGTAACTACTTTTACAGGACCTCCTGAAAATAGCCCGTATACCCGTAGAGAATTTAGAGTTAAATTTTATGGTACACAAATGATATGGTTACAAACAAGAAAAAATGTAATAACAGGAAACGAAGAGCAACGCAGAGGAACAGTTATAGTACCAATTAGATCTATAAACTATAGTATAGATATGTAGAAAAATATTAACTAGCATACATAGCTAAAAACAGGAGATTTAAAAATGTACGATGTAATAGTAATAGGTAGTGGACCCGGAGGGTATGTAGCTGCAATTCGTGCAGCACAAAATGGATTAAAAACAGCAATAATAGAGGCAAAAGATTTTGGAGGTACTTGTTTAAATCGTGGTTGCATACCTACAAAAACAATACTTCATATTTCTCATGTGTATAGAGAGCTTATACATTCTACAGATATGGGTATAAACTTTGAAAACCCAAGTTTTGATATAAACAAGGCACACGACAAAAAAAACGAAATAGTAAAAAAATTACAAGATGGTATATGTGGTTTGCTAAAATCGAACAACATAGATATGCACAAGGGTTTTGGAAAAATAACTTCAAATGACACTGTTACAGTTACAAATGCAGAAGATATTAAAGAATTAAAAACAAAAAACATAATAATTGCAATAGGAGCAAAACCTTTTATACCACCTATATCTGGTGTAGAATTACCAAAAGTTCTTACAAGCGACAATTTACTAGAGGGTAAGCAGAACAATATAGAAAATTTATGTATAGTAGGTGGTGGTGTTATAGGTGTAGAAATGGCATCTATATACAACAACTTAGGCACAAATGTAACAATAATAGAAGCAATGGACAGAATTTTATCTGGGCTAGATAAAGAAATAAGTCAAAGCCTTGCTATGTCTTTTAAAAAACGTGGTATAAAAATTCATACTGGAGCTACTTTAAAAGAAATAAAACAGTTAGATGACAAACTCGAAGTTATTTTTGAAGATAAAAAAAGCACACAAAATGAAATATTCAACAATGTATTAATTTCAACTGGAAGAAGAGCAGATATAGGGAATTTATTTTCCGAAAATATACAAGTAGAATATGACCGTGGTATAGTTGTAAACGAAAAATTTGAAACAAATATAAAAAATATATATGCAATAGGAGATTGTATATCTGGTTCTATACAATTGGCACACGTATCTTCTGCACAGGCTACTAATGTTATTAATTTTATAATAGATAAAAAGGAGATGGTAGATTTAAACTTAATACCTGCTTGTATATACGTAAATCCAGAAATAGCAACAGTAGGTATAACAGAAGAAGAAGCTAAAAAGCAGAGCATCAAAATAAAAGTATCAAAATATATTACAAGTGGACATGGAAAATCAATGCTTGAGGGTCTTGAACGTGGTTTTATAAAACTTATATTTGAAGAAGATACAGAAATTTTACTGGGTGCATCGCTATTTTGTGGAAGAGCAACAGATATTATAGGTGGGCTAACAACAATTATAGGAGAGAAATTAACTGCCGAAAAAATTGCATCCTACATTCAACCACACCCGAGCTTTGTAGAAGGAATAGCAGAAGCAGCTGAAAACTTATTTGGAAAAGCTGTGCATATTGCACCTACGAAAAGAAGATAAAAAGGAACACTTAAATGATTTCATACTATATTACAAAAAGTAACATACCTTATGTAAACCAATCTATTGAAGATATTTTGATGGAAAATGTAAAAGAAAACGAAGTTATCTTATATCTATGGCAAAATGAAAATACAGTTGTTGTAGGAAGAAATCAAAACGCTTTTAAAGAATGTCGAATGTCTGCTTTTGAAGAAGAAAATGGTAATCTAATGAGACGTGTAACAGGTGGTGGTGCTGTATATCAAGATATGGGGAACCAAATTTTTTCTTTTATTGCTCCTAAAAATTTATACAATTTAGAAAAACAAATAGAAGTGATACGACTAGCTGCAGCATCTTTTGGAATAAATGCCGAAAAAATAGGACGAAATGATATACTGGCAAATGGCAAAAAATTTTCTGGTAATGCTTTTAGAAAAACAAAAAATACTATTGTGCACCATGGAACTATTTTAATTTCTACAGATATGACAAAATTGGCTACATTTTTAAATCCATCAAAAGAAAAATTAAAATCTAAAGGAGTAGATTCTGTACAAAGTAGAGTTATAAATTTAAACGAATTGAACAAAGATATAACTCCAGAAATTATGCAAAAAGCACTTATTAAAGCTTTTGAAGAAGTATACAAAGATAAAGCAGTGGAAATAAAAGATTCCGAAATAGACAAAAAAAAGTTAAAATCTTTAGTAGAATACTACTCGAATGATGATTGGAAACTTGGCACTATATCTAATTTTAACTACAATATTTGTAATAGATTTTCTTTTGGAGAAATAGATATTAATTTATCTGTAGAAAATGGAATTGTAAAAAACGCAAAAATTCATTCAGATATTTTAGATGCAAATTGGATACTTGATATAGAAAAAAATTTATTAAACATAAATTTTAATAAAAACAATTTGGTAAATGCAATACCCAAAATAGAAAATACAAATGAATATGATGAATTAATAAAATTTTTAAACAATTTAGAAATATAATATAAAGAAAGGTAGAACAATACCATTAAAAATAAATTTATTTTTCTAAATAAATTATATGAAACTCAAAATTTTTAGTGGATGTTAATTTTATTATGGCTGTAATAATGAATGGCAAATTGTTGTCAAATAAGATTAAACAAGAAATAAGAGAAGAAATAAATTTTTTAGAAATAAAACCCGGACTTGCAGTTATTATAGTTGGCAATGATCCATCTTCACAAATATATGTAAAAGGAAAAATAAAAGACTGTAACGAATGTGGAATAAAAAGTTTTGAATTTTCCCTCAATCATAACTCCAAAGAAGAAGATATTTTAAAA
Organism: Defluviitaleaceae bacterium; assembly: GCA_009787355.1. GTDB lineage: Bacteria > Bacillota > Clostridia > Lachnospirales > UBA5962 > WRGD01. The sequence continues at coordinate 10,341 of WRGD01000086.1, forward strand.
TTGATAGATGAGTTAAATAATAGAGAAGATATACATGGTATTATATGTCAATTGCCTCTTCCAGAGGGAATAAATCAACAACATATAATACAAGCCATTTCTCCAGAAAAAGATGTAGATTGCTTTCACTTTGAAAACCTTGGGCGTGTTATAAATGGAAATTATGGCTTTTTACCTTGTACACCACAAGGGGTTATGTATATGTTAGATTATTACAATATAACAATTACTGGAAAACATGTCGTTATAGTTAATCACTCTAATATTGTAGGAAAACCACAAGCAATGTTATTAACAAATAGAGATGCCACAGTAAGCATTGCACATAAAGCTACATACGCCTTATCTTCTCTTACAAGACTTGCAGATATTTTAATAACTGCGGTAGGTAAGAAAAATTTTATAAAACAACACATGGTAAAACCCGGGGCAGTAGTTATAGATGTCGCAATAGGAAGAGATAATGAAGGTAAAATTTATGGTGATGTAGCCTTTGATGAAGTTTTGGAAGTTTGCTCACATATTACACCTGTTCCCGGCGGTATAGGTCTTATGACAAGAGCAATGTTAATGAGAAATACTTTAATAGCAGCAAAAAGAGCACTGGGATACGACTATAGTACAATTGTAAGACAAGATGATAATAAACCAATACTAGCTAGTAAAAGTTTTTCTAAAAATTATTAAAAAAATAAACATATACTTTGTAAAAACATTGTATATGTTTATTTTTTATTTTAAACCCTCTTCAATACGAATACTAACTTCTCCAGCAATCAACTTTTGTATAGTTCCATTTTCATCTTCTACTATTAAATAACCATTTTTATCCAAATCTAAAACTTTTACTTTTGTAAAAATATTATCTCGTACAAGATACACTATTCTATTTAGAATGAATAATAATTTTTTATATTCATCTAAAATATACTCATTTCTATAATGCTGTTTTTCATAGATAAATTGTATTATATTAGCTACAAGTTCACTTCTTGTTGTAGTAGGTATAGTATCCATAAAAATAGCTCTCGCAACATTTTTTAATTCTTTCGGTATACTTTCTTCTTCATTATAAAAGTTAATACCAATACCAATTACATATACGTTAAAATCCCCTATTATAAAATTATCTACTAAAATACCAGCTATTTTGTAATTATTTATAAAAATATCATTTACCCATTTTACAGATGGCTGTATACCAGTAGACTTATATATAGCCTCACAAACGACTAAAGCTACATACATTGTAATATAGTCTATAGAAACGTTAAAATAATTTAGAACAAAAGACATATATATACCTCTACCTTTTGGAGAATGAAAACTTTTTCCGTATCTTCCATACCCATTAGTTTGAGAATTAGAAATAATAACAATATTTTCTTTGTTATTTATTAAAGTTTTGGCTTTTGTATGAGTTGAGTCCATCTCATCAAAAAATTCAATAAATGTTTTATTTATATCAAAACTATTATTTTTAAGATGCCTCTGGATGTTTTCAGCATTCATTATATACCTCTTTGTACAAATTATATTTTTTTAATAAAAAAACCAGTACAAAATGTACTGGTAAATAAATATGAGTCGCCCGGGGTTCGAACCCGGGACAACCAGATTAAAAGTCTGGTGCTCTACCAACTGAGCTAGCGACCCAAAAAATCTTAATTATAAAAAAGGGTGAGTGACGGGACTCGAACCCGCGACAACCAGAACCACAATCTGGCGCTCTACCAACTGAACTACACTCACCATAACTAAATTCTACAAAAAAAGTGTATCTGAAGGGATTCGAACCCCTGACCCACGGCTTAGAAGGCCGTTGCTCTATCCTGCTGAGCTACAGATACGTAAAGTCAAGAACAAGGCAGATTTTTAAAATTGCAATTAGGATTAATTTAAATATTACCGGGGTGAGAGGATTCGAACCTCCGACCTCCTGAACCCAAATCAGGCGCGCTAGCCAAGCTACGCTACACCCCGATATTTAAAATAATGTAAGAAAAAAATTAATAAAAGAAAACTGGCAACCACTTACTCTCCCAGGTAGCTTCCCACCAAGTACCATCAGCCGTATTTGTCTTAACCAACCTGTTCGGAATGGGAAGGGGTGTTTC
>WRGD01000087.1 GCA_009787355.1 Defluviitaleaceae bacterium
TTTAAGTCTAGTACGAAAAGTTAGATGTTTACGTTCAATCTTTTGTGTATTTTTCTTACCAGTAGTTAATATATTGGAATGAATAATATCGTGATATGCAAAATTATTATCTGAATAAACCATGTTTATATTTAAATTTAAAGTATCTAGTAAATCTAATAATTTCCAAATCATATTATGACCTCTATTTCCTAGAACAAAAGCAATTACATCTCCATTATCATGATTTATAGCGTGCCAAAGCCAAGAAGGTGTCTTCTTTGAATTAACACGCATCCACATTTCATCTATTTCTAAATGTATATTAATAGCTTTATTTTTATTTTTGTACTTAGGATTTATATTACTTAGTGTGTTTTTTCTTTTTTTAAAACAGATAATACTGTATTTGTGCTTATTTTTAAAACTCTTGAAATATCACGAATACCACTGCCGTTTAACGACATCTCTATTATTAACCTCTTTGTTTCTGGTTTCGAACCGTTATTACTATACTCTGCTTGAAATCTTTTGTTACAATTTCTGCACAATAATGTTTGTATTCCTTTTGGGTTTTTACCATTTTTACTTACTTTTTCACTATTACAATAAATACATTTTATTTTTATTTTTGACATAATATAATTTCCTTTTTAGATTATTATACTCTTTTTCTAAACTCACTTAAAGTGATACTTGACCTTGTTTCCAACAGGGTCATATGAATATGAAGTAGCTTGTCCGTTTGGATTAGTAACCCCAATTGCATCATACCTGTAGTTCGTGGTATTTCCAAGTGCATTTGTTTTGCTTGTTACCTAGCCCACCCTGTTATATTCATAACACTCTGTATTACCTTCCGCATTTGTTGAGGTACTTAAATTTCCGTTTGGAGTATAGGTATACGTTGTTTTATTTCCGTTTGGTTCTGTCCACCAGACAGCAGTTGTAAAACCTATTCTATTAGGATGTGGTAAATTAAATATATGTCTTTTATGGCTTACAGAAAGAAGTATAAAACTAGAAGAGGGTATTATAACAGCATTTAGCAGGTACGCAAATGTATATAAAAAGCATATTCAAAATTTAAAAGAAATATATTCTTGTACGAAGTTATATTAAACATGATTTTATAGAATAACATTATAAATTGACTATACATCATCATATTCAACAATCAAATGTTACTTTATGGAAATTATATTGTTTGTAGTTATTTTTAATAAAACAACCCTGAAATTATATATTTGAAAAATAAAAAAAATATGTTATAATTATTATGTTATTTGCTTTAATTTTTTTTAAAATAAACCAATTTAACCTACATATATTATGATTTTTTTGTTAACATTTTTTATGAGTTAATTTTAAATTATAATTTTTTGTAAATCGATGCTTTAACAATTAGATAAGGAGATTAAATTGAATTTAGAAAAAAATTTGCAAATAGTAAACACGAATATAGCAGAAGCTTGCAAGCTTTCGAATAGAAATAAAAAAGAAATAAGTATAATAGGCGTTACAAAAAATGTTGATTTAGAAACGACAAAAAATTTAATAGAAAAAGGAATAATACATCTAGGAGAAAATAGACCTATACCTTTTTTAGAAAAACATGAAGCTTTTAAAAACATTACAAACAAACCAATATGGCACTTTATTGGTAATTTACAAACAAGGCAAGTAAGAAAAGTTATAAATAAAATAGATTATCTACATTCTCTAGATAGACTATCTCTTGCAATTGAAATAGAAAAATATGCAGAAAAAGAAGTGAAATGCTTTATACAAGTAAACACTTCCTTAGAAAAAACAAAACAAGGGATATATCCAGAAGAAATTTTAGATTTTATAAAAAATATATCTATTTTTAAAAAAATAAAAATAGTTGGACTTATGACAATGGCACCGTATACAGAGGATGAATCTATATTATTGAATTGTTTTGAAAAATTAAAAATTTGTCTAAATAAAATTAAAGAATTAGACGAGTATAAATTTGTAAGTATTGGTTTATCTATGGGTATGTCGAATGATTATAAAATTGCAATTTTAAAAGGTGCTACATTTATTCGGCTTGGTACTTGTTTATTTGAGTAATTAAAAAAATTATTATATATGTTATTATATGTGGGTATAATTTACATGAAAGGATGGTATTATGAAAGATTTAGATAATTTAGAAAATACAAATGATTTAAAAAATTTAGATGATAACAAAGTACCTAACTTTATTATATGCGATGATATAAGTGAAAGCACAGTAGGTACTACTAGTTTAGAAGAAAAAAAAGTATTGTATCCTAATAAATATGAATCAAAACAAACTAAAGAAAAACTTAAAAAAGCAAAATACAGCAAACTTAAAATTGCATTTATAGCGTCTGCCGTCGTTTTGGGTACTTTTAGTCTTGGTGCTGGCATTGGTGTTGGATATTCTGCTATAAATAGATTTTTTGTAGGAGATACAATAGAAAATTTACACATGAGTTTACCTCACCACGAAAATGTAGTTGTTAGAAATGTTTCAGATTCTCTTAGTATGGTATCTGCTGTAGAAACTGTAAGAGATTCAGTTGTTAGTATCAACACAACTAATGTTGCTCAAGTATCTAGCCGATTTATAAATCCTTTTTTTGATAATGATAGAGAAGTTTCGGCTGCAGGTACAGGTATAGTTTTTCACCAAGATGAAGAAAATGTATATATAGTAACAAATGAACATGTAATAGAACAAGCTATTTCTATAGAGGTTTCTTTTGATAGAAACCAAAGGGTAGAAGCTTTTGTTATGGGAAGAGATGCGGTTTCTGACCTTGCTGTTTTATATATTCCTTGGAGTTCTTTACATGAAATAGATATAAATAATGTTACTATTGCAGAATTTGGAGATTCTTCCGAAATGCAAATAGGAGAATTTGTAATGGCAATAGGGAATGCTCTAGGACAAGGTATTATTACAACTATGGGTGTTGTTAGTGCTACAAATTTACAATTAGAAATAGATAACAGACTACTTTCTGTTATGCAAACAGATGCAGCTATAAATCCGGGTAACAGTGGCGGTCCTTTAATAAACTCACGTGGTCAAGTTATTGGAATTAACACTGTAAAACTATCAAGACCAAATGTATATGGTATGGGATATAGTATAACATCAAATGTTGCGATACCTATAATGGACAGTATAGTAAATCAAACCCAAAGACCAATGCTTGGTATTAGTGGTAATGATGTAGCAAATATTAGTGATAACTATAGAGATTTACTTGGTATAGAATTTAACCACGGAGTTTTTATAAGGGGTATACAAAGAAATAGTGGAGCATATAATGCTGGTCTTATGCAAGATGACATTATAACACACTTTGATGGAAATAGAGTTATAGATATGGTAATGTTAAGAGAGCTAATCTCAGACAAAAACATAGGTGATAGAGTAGTATTAAGAGTGCTTAGAGACTCCGAATTTATAGAAGTAGACGTAACATTCGTTCAATTTTAATTATTTAATTTATATAAAAAAAGATAGTTTTTTTCAGAAAAACCATCTGAAAAAAACGTACAAAAAATTAATTGAACTGTTTTGATTTTTTGTAATTATAAATGAATAAGAGCTGTGTGCTTTTAAGCACATAGCTTTTTGTATAATTAATTAGTAAAAGAAAATGAATATTCTCTACTTCGTTTTATTTTACAGTTTTTTCGAGTGTTTTTTTGAAAAGAAATCCTTTAATTAAAACAAAGAAAGGCAAAGGAATTATGGATATAGAATTAATTCAAAAAGAAATAAAAGATGGAAATATAAAACTTACAAATTTAAAGGAGTCTCTTTGACATAGAAATTCAAAAATCTAAATTGAAAACTTTAGAAGAAGAAACATTTTTACCATCTTTTTGGGAAAACACAGAAAAAAATAAAAAAGTTTTAAATCAAATAAAAATTATAAAATCTTCTATATCTAATTTTCTAGATTTAGAAAGTAAACTAGAAAATTTAGAAATATTATTAGAAATTTTAAAAGAAGAACAAGACCAAGATATTTTTTCTGAAACCATGTTAGAAATAGAGAAATTCAATAATGCTTTAAAAAACTATACAATACTTTCTTTGCTAAATTGCGAATACGATATAAACAATGCTGTATTAAGTTTAAATGCTGGTTCAGGTGGTACAGAGGCTTGTGATTGGGTAACAATGTTACTTAGAATGTATACACGTTTTGCAGAAAGACATGGTTACGATATAGAAATTTTAGATACAACTATGGCTGAAGCATCCCTTGTGAAATCTGTAACCATAGAAATAAAAGGAAATTATGCCTACGGATATTTAAAAGGTGAAAAAGGTGTTCATAGATTAATAAGAATTAGTCCTTTTGACTCTTCTGGCAGAAGACATACATCTTTTGCTTCTTGTAGTGTTTTACCAGTATTTGAAGATAATTCGAAAATAGAAATAGAAGAAAAAGATTTAAAAATAGACACTTATAGGGCAAGTGGTGCCGGTGGTCAGCACGTAAATAAAACAGAATCAGCAATAAGAATAACACATATACCAACTGGAATAGTAGTACAATGTCAAAATGAAAGAAGTCAGCACAAAAATAAAGAAAGTGCAATGAAAATATTGAAATCTAAAATTTTCGAGCTAGAAAATGAAAACAAAAAAAATAATCTAAAACAAATAAAAGGTAATGAATTAGACATATCATGGGGGAGTCAAATACGTTCTTATGTTTTTAATCCTTACAGCCTTGTAAAAGATCATAGAACTTCTTTTGAAACAGGTAATACAAAAGCTGTAATGGATGGAGATATAAATGGTTTTGTAAATAGCTATTTAGAATTTAACAACAGGAAAAATTAAAAATTTTTAAAAAATTGAAATTAATATAGAGGGTGTGATAATAATCCGTGAAATAATAGTAGAGCATTTTGATTCAGGAGGTCGTTTAAATAAATTTTTACAAAAATATTTAGATAAGGGTTCGCAAAGTTTTATATATAAAATGCTACGAAAAAAAAATATAGTTTTAAATAATTCAAAAGCAACGGGTAGTGAAATTCTAAATTCTGGAGATATAATAAAATTATTTTTATCAGAAGAAACTATTTCAAAATTTAAAACTCCAAAATTAGAAACAGAAAGTATTATAAAAAAAATAAAAAATGTCGATGTATTAGACATAATATATGAAGACGAAAATATATTAATAGTAAACAAGGGTAAAGACAAGCTTTCTCATCCAAATAATGAAAAAAAAGAATCTCTTATTGATGATATTTTATATTATTTGAACAATAAAAATACAGTTTTTAAACCTGCTTTAGTAAACCGTTTAGATAGAAATACAACAGGAATTGTAATATGCGGCAAAAATTTGAAATCTGTGCAATCTTTGAACAAAGCAATACACGATAAAACGTTAGACAAATACTATATTGCGATTGTTTGTGGTAATTTAAGACAAAAAGGCGTATTAAATAATTTCTACGAAAAAGATACTAAAAATAACAAAATAAAAATTTTTAAAAATTCAGAACAATTTATTATAAATAACGAAAATATAGGATTAAAAAATTCAAAAAGTGAGATTATTACAGAATATGAACCACTTGAGGTATATAAAAATTTTACACTTGTTCGTTTAAAATTGATAACAGGAAAATCTCACCAGCTAAGAGCTCATATGTCAAGCATTGGTCATCCTATTCTTGGAGATTTTAAATATGGAGATTCTTATTACAATAATTTTGTAAAACAAAAATTTAATATTACAAGTCAATTATTACATTCAAATTTTGTACATTTTAAAAATTTAACGGAACCACTAAAATATATTAATAATAAAAATTTCGAATCGGAAATTCCGAATGATTTTAAAAAGATTTTTAAAAGGGGAGTATGTTTAATTTAGAAACCGAAACAAAAAATATCACTATTTTAGTTATAGATGACAGTAAATCAAATATAATTGCACTAACACATATTTTAAAAGATAATTATAATGTTCTAGCAACCAAATCTGGTAAAACTGGTATTTCTATTGCTATAGACCAAAAGCCAGACATAATACTTTTAGATATCATTATGCCAGAAATAGATGGCTACGAAGTTTTAAAAGAATTAAAAAATAACAATGCAACAAGACATATACCTGTAATATTTATATCTGGATTAAATACAGAAGAAGATGAAGAAAAAGGGCTTATACTAGGGGCTGTAGATTATATTGCAAAACCTTTTTCTGCTACAATTGTAAATCTTAGAATTAATAATCAAATACGTATGTTGAAACAAATGGAAACAATAGAGCGGCTAAGTAAAACAGACATTTTAACAAATTTACCAAATAGAGCAGCTATAGAAGATGTTTTAAAAATAGCTTGGGAACGGTCTAGGCAAAATTTATCACCTCTTACCATCTTAATGATAGATATAGACAATTTCAAAAGCTTAAATGACACAAAAGGTCATATATACGGAGATAGAGTTTTAAAATATATTTCAGGAGTTTTAAATTCATCGTTAAAAAGAGATTTAGATTTTGTTGGTAGATGGGGTGGAGAAGAATTTATTGCTGTACTAGAAAACAGTGATTTAGACTGTGGTATTATGGTTAGTGAAAAAATAAAAGAAAATCTAAAACTTTTTAAAAGAAGAAAATCAGATTCTTTTATAGAGGAAGATATAACAGTAAGTGTTGGTATTTTTACAGGTACTGCAGGTCCAAATTTGTTTATAGAAGAATTTGTAGATAAGGCAGATCAAGCACTTTATATAGCAAAGAGAACTGGAAAAAATAAATATGTTGTATATGAAGAAAATAAATCAGGTATTTAAAATTTTTATATTAAGAAGCAAAAAAGCTAGAGATTTAAAAGTATCTCTAGCTTTTTTGCTATCTTGAATTTCTAATTCTTAATATTTGTCCTGTTTGTACATCAATTAAAACTCTTGTGCTTCTACTATTATTAACTAATGTAACATTATAAACATCTTTTTCTTCAAAAACGGAAAATCTTATTTGTTCCAACACAAAATTACTGTTAAGTGTAACTTCATTTTCGATTATAGTATATATTTCTGGAATTGTAATATTTACAGCCCCTCGAATTATATTGCCATCAGTATCAACCCAAACTCTAAAATCATTCCCTCTGTATGTTACTGTTATATTATTTATAGGTCTTCCATTAATACGATTGTTTCTAAATTCTGTTACTTCTCCTGCTCCTAAATTTTCTATAGCTATATTTTCTGCTTGTTGTCTACTTATATTTGCAAAAATATTTACGTTAGTAGAAAAAATAGCAATTATAGCAATTAATAATATTTTAAATTTCATATTCCCTCCCTAAAAGGCATTTCTTATAAAAGTACTTGCGTCTCGTATTGTCATTGCATTATCTATATTTACCTGAAAACTTCTTGTGTTAATAAGCTGATTATTTCTAAAATGAATTAGAGTTGGAGGTATACTATGAATATTTGCAGAACCAACAGCAAGAGAGAGCCAAGCTAAATCGTCATTTGTATAACTAAAGTTACTTGAATTATGCAAATTTACAGCAAAAATATGATTGGTAATAGTGGCTGCTTCTCTTATATAATTAGCTGTAATTCTAGCATTGTTATTACCACTATTATATACAAGTACAACAAAATTTTCGTTATTTCTAATTCTATTTGTAATATTTAAAGCAGAAGTTTGTGTAAAGTTTGCATGGGCTTGTAAATCTCCTAAATTGTTTTGGTTATTTGTACCTACATTCGGACCAGTAGGACCAGATGGTGGTCTTTGGTCTCCAGGCCAAATTATGCTGTTAGACCAACCTATAGCAATTGTAATAAAATTTGTTGCATTTGTTAGAGTAACGGATTGATTTGTACCTGTAAAACTCTCGTGGCTTACCAATGCTCCATTATTAAAATGTAATAATATAGGACTTATATTATCTATATTTGTAAGATTTATAGCATTTCGTAGCCACCAAAGGTCATTATGTGTATTTATAATATTTGTACTACCAATATTTACAACTTGTATAATATTTGCATTTGCTGATGCTGTTCTTATTATATCTGCATTTTGTCTAGATAATGGATTTCTACTATCAAATGCAAGTACAACAAAATTTTCACGTGCATTTATTCTAGACGCTATATTTGCAGCAGATGTATTTACAAAATTACTATGACCGGATAAATCTCCTATATTTTGATTTGGTAGATTGGGAGTATTTGTAACAGGAGCCCATCCTAACGCAATAGATATAAAACTATTTGCAGTACCTACAACATTATTTTGATTTGTAAAATGACTATGTGTAACAATATTTCCATTGTTAAAATGCACTAATACTGGTTGTATATTATTTGTATCTGTAACATTAAGCACTTGCCTTAACCACCACAAGTCATTTATATTATGTGTAACATTAGTCGTTCCAACATTTACAACAGATATTACATTTGTACTAATTGCTGCATCTCTTATTTGTGATGCTATTTGTCTAGATATATTATTTCTACTGTCGTAAGCAAGCACTACAAAATTTTCACGTGCATTTACTCTAGAAACTATATGCGATGCCGATGTATGACTAAAGTTTAAATGGTTTGGTAAATCACCCGTTTGATTTTGAATATTGTTTTGTCCGTTACCGATACTACTCGTTATAAAATTTGTTGCATTATTTAAAATATTCTGATCTGTGAAAATTTGGTGTCGTACAGCAAAACCATTATTAAAATGTATTAATGTAGGTTGTATATTATTTAAGCTTGTGCTACCTATTGAATTTGTAAACCATGATAAATCGTTTGTATTATTAAATATTGTGCTACCAATATTTACAACGTGTATAAAATTACTATTAATTGCTGCATTTCTTATTTGGTTTGCATTATTTAAATTTACTGTATTTCTACTATCATATACTAAAACCACAAAGTTTTCACGTGAATTTATTCTATTCTGTATATTAGAGGAAGAAGTATGTGTAAAATTGTTATGGTTATCCAATTCTCTATTTTGTATTTGGTTTTGATTATTTTGATTCGTATTGCCGATACTTCTATTTCTAAATTCTGATATTAGTCTTCTTGCATAGCTAACTGTTGTAATTCTATCATGAACCGTAGTATTATTATTATTATTGTTTATATTATTAGCATTATAAACTAAAAACATCATGGGCATACGATGAGATAGACTAGTTGCAATATCTGGTAAGAAATTCAAATGACTTATATACTGTGGATTTACATCTATGTCTACTGCAAATATACGAAAATTTTCTAGCCTAGCCGCTGCTTTTATTTGTGGTACTTCAAAATTTGCATCAGGATTATTACTATCGTATAGTAAAACTACAAATTCTTCGCTGTTTCTATGTCTCTGCTCTAAAGAACTAGACGTTATATTTGTAAAAAAATTTGTACTTGACAAATCTCCAAAAGTATATCCTGTTTCAGACAAAGTACGAAAAATTCTTAATTCTTGTTCTATGTTTGAAAGATTTATGCTATCTCTAAGTGTCAACGCTATATTTGTAGGACTAAATACATAAAGTATTGCTGGATAAGTAAAAGCATTTCTGTTTATTATATTAAATATCCAATTGTTTTCTATTCCCACGTTTTCTGGTACACTTTTATCTAATCCGAAAATACGATACTGTACATTACTCGCAGCATTTTGTATACTTGGTACAATACGTTTAGAATGAGTATCAGTGCTGTCATATACGACCAAAACAAATGGGTAGTTATGGCTATCATTGAACCGTGCTTGTGCTTGCCTAGAAGATATAATACTAAAGTAATTGATATTTGTAAAGTTTCCATAATTAGATGGTAAATCAGCCGTATTAACATTAGTATTATTTGTATTTGTTGTATTAGTTCCTGCTGGAACATTATTAGTAATAGATGTAGTAGATGACAATGTTGTTATTGTCGCTGTAGATGTAGTAGAATCCCAATCCACTGTAGCACCAAGACTTTCTGCAACAGCTCTAAGTGGTATATACGTTAGATTGTTTACAAGTGTTGCCGGTGAGTCCATTACTGTATTTGTTTGGGTTATGAAATTTATGTCTCCTCCAATATTTACAAATTCTCCATGTTGCACAACGGCATTATTTATATGCAATATGGAATAAAGATTATCTCTAAAAATTGTTATACGTTGGTTTCCCCCATACCAATTTACTGTTGCACCCATAGCCTCTGCAAATTCTCTAAAAGGTACCATAAGGCGACTGTTTATAATTATAAGTGGTGAATTACTGTTGAAAATTCTACCGTTCAAAATAACAGTTTGATTATTTGTAGAGTTTAACATTTGTGCTACCACATTGTTACGTGGTATAAAGATAAATAACAATAGTAATGAAAATAATAAAAATTTTTTCATTTAAAATTGCTCTCCTTTCTATCGTTTAGAATCTATATTCTTAGAGCCATTATATACCAAAGCTAATCGTTTTTATATGTATGTAACATAAATGTAATATATAAAATATATCGAATTTAACTATTAAAGTTAAATGTGAAAAATAAATGAAAAATATGCTGTAACAATATGAAATAGTGTATATAAATTAATCGAATACTGTTATACTACATATGATTTTGAAATTATTTGTTTTTATTTTTATGTATTAAAATCCTTTTGTATTTTTTACTTTTATGATAAAATTATAGTAGATAAATTAACGATAAGGAGGCAAGTATGAAAGAGAACAATATTCTAAAAGTAGTTATAGATGGTGAAGAACTAAATCTGACAACTGATAATAAAATTGAATATATAAAAAAATTAGTAGAATTTTTAAATTTAAAAATAAAAAGTTTTGATGAAAACACAACAGGAATGCTAAAAGGTAAGAAAAACAGTAAACGTTACATACTAATTGCACTTAATATCGTTGATGAATTTTTTAAGAATGAGAAAAAATATAATGAAAATAGGGAAGAACTGAAAGAATATAATCAAATTTTAAATGACTATATGGAAGAAAATGAAAAATTATTAAAACAAAATAGAGAAAAAGATGAGAAAATAGAAGAATTACTTAAAATGCTTGGAAATCCAAATTTTGAAAACAGAAATTTTTAAAGAATGATAGAATTTTTTAGAATTACTTTTAGATATTTTTTTGTTTTTTATATAATTTATTTTTTGTGGCAGGGTATAACTTATATTAAAATTGAGCGTAAAAAATTGAGTCTTAGTAATGTACCTATAATAAAACAAAAAATAACAATAATATTTATACAAGTAAAAGCTATTTTTCTTTTAAGTGATGGATTTTCGAATTTTACAATTATTTTAATAGGATTTTTGTGGATTTGTATATTTATATTCCATTCTTTTGCTATAATAAAAATTTACAAAACTGCTTGCCAATTGATATGGAATGGTTTATTTTTTTTATTATGTATAGGTAATATTATCTTAACACGTCTTGACTATTCTTTAGCACTTAGGCAACTTTTATGGCTTTTTATTGCTGTATTATTAACTTTATTTTTACCTTTAATAATAAAATTACTTCCAAAATTAGAAAAACTCGAATATTTGTATCTTAGTTTCGGAATTTTACTGCTTTTATCTACTTTTATAATTGGAACAGAAGAATTTGGGTCAATCAGATGGATACGAATCGGGGGCTTTGGATTTTCTCCTGCAGAAATTGTAGGATTTACTTATATATTATATATAGCTACTGCATTTAGAAAAAAAATAAATTTTATAAAAACTATTTTTCCAACCGCTATGGCATTTTTTCATGTAGTAATATTAGTCGCCTTACGAAATCTTGGCGGGGCATTGATTTTTTTTGTTGCATACATAATTATAATGTATGTTTCTACAGGTAATAAATTTTTGCTATTGTCTTCTATTTTTTCTTTTTCTATAGGCTCTTTTTTTGCATATAGGATATTTAATCATGTAGCTATAAGAGTATCTGTTTGGCTAAACCCTTGGTACAATGCTTTTGGCATAGGATTTCAGATAGTGCAGTCTCTTTTTGCTATTGGAACCTGGGGTATTTGGGGAAGTGGGCTTGGATTAGGACTGCCAAGTCATGTACCAGTTGTAGCAAGAGATTTGACATTTGCTGCAATAACAGAAGAATTTGGTATAATTTTTGCCATGGGTATTATTGGTGTATATATTATGATTTTTTATAGAGGTGTTCACATAGCACTTAGATGTAGGAGAAGATATTATAGCCTTTTGTCTGTTGGATTTACTTCTGTTTTGGCATTTCAAACTTTTTTAATAATTGGTGGTACAATAAATTTAATACCTCTTACAGGTGTTACACTTCCGTTTATTAGTTATGGTGGTAGTTCACTTTTGATAAGTATTATTATGATTTCAATGTTACAGTGGATTTTTATAAATAATGAAAATTTGTAATTTTTACTACAAATAAAAAAATTATAATATGAAAAAGCAATGAAAAATATTTTTTACATTGCTTTTTTAGTGTGCCGTGCATGGTAAAAATCTAGGTGTTGCAAGTCCACTGTGAAGTGGAGTTTGAAGGAAGCCGATAGCAAAGTTCTGCCCTAAGGAATACGAACATAATCAGGCATAGAAAGTAGGATAAGTCTGCTA
>WRGD01000088.1 GCA_009787355.1 Defluviitaleaceae bacterium
GTGAAGTTTGTTCAAGTACCATTTAAGACAAAAATTAAATCTGTTGGAAAAGCCCATGTATCTTGTTTAACTTCCAGACCTAAACTTATTGGTGGTAGTAGAGCAAGTTATAAATAAAGGAGGCTAATTTTTATGGAATTTGAATTATTATATGAACTTGATTCTAATCAGATTAGATACTTGAATAGAAAGCTAGAAGAACATGACGATTATTATATAAAAGATAATCTTTCAGGTGATATTAATATTGGTATAAAACATAATAATCAATTAATAGCTGGAGTAATTTCAACTTTTAGTACAATGAAAATTTTATATGTTTCTACTATTTATGTAGATGATAGTTTCAGAAAAAAAGGATTGGGTAAAAAGCTTATGAAAGAAGTAGAAAATAAAGCTATAGAATTAGGTGCAGAACTTATAAGAATAGATACTTTTGAATGGCAAGCTCCAGAATTTTATACTAAGCTAGGTTATGAGCAAGTCGGTTATTATGAAAATAAAACTAAAGAATTTTCAGAATATTTTTTTGTGAAATACTTACACTAAATATTAAAAATTTTTATTACCTATGTTTAACGTTTTTACACTTCTACAAAATTAAATTTTAGGTCATGTATCAAAATAGTATATTGATAAAACTTAATGTATTTATAAATTAGTAAAACAAAGTATATATATCGTTGTAAATTTTGGAAATAACTATTTAATGAGGTAGATACTCAGTATCTTACTAGTTTATTTTTGAATAGATATCTTGATATTTCTTAATATTTGTTTAGCTGGTATTTAGATATTTAATAATTTAGTAAAAATATAATATTCATTATTTGAAAATTCAAAAAGTGTATGTTGCTAATCGCAACATACACTTCCTTTTATTTCAATTTTTTTAAAAGTTTTTCAAACTCAGAATCGACTGGCAAACTTTTCATCGGAGCAGGATTAACTTTAAGACCATCATCTTTATACCTAGGTATAAGATGTATATGATAATGAAAAATTGTCTGTCCAGCTGCTATTTCATTGTTTTGCAATATATTTATTCCATCACATTCTAGCTTTTCTTTCAAATTTTTTGCTACTTTCTGTACAAAATTAAAAATATTCTCTGTATATGGAGATTGTAAATCATAAATATCTTTATAATGTTTTTTTGGTACTACAAGAGTATGCCCAATACTTGCAGGGAAAACATCAAAAAATGCCTTAAAATTATTATCTTCAAAAACTGTATAAGATGGTAACTCACCTTTTACAATTTTGCAAAAAATACATTCCATTTTTATCCTCTAATTGTTTTTTATTATAATTCACTTATCTCAGCACAAATATCTTTTGTACTGTCATATATAGTTTTATATATTTCATATGCTTTTTTGTATTTTTCTACTTTTTGCTTGTTTGGTATAAATTTGTCTTGATAATGTACAAAATTCTTGGCACATTCTTTTAAATCTTTGAACCATTTTACTCCAACAGCAGCTATCATAGCAGCACCAAATCCCGGTCCTTGTTCTGTTTTAAGTGTAATAACTGAACTATCAAAAATATCAGCTTGCATTTGTAACCAAATTTTATTTTTGGCACCACCACCTACAGAAACTATACTTTCAAATTTATGTCCCACAGACTCCATTATAGTAGCACAATCTTTCAAAGAAAATGTTATTCCCTCCAAAACTGCTTTTGCAAAATGTTTTTTTGTATGATTAGTATCTATACCAATAAAACTACCACGTATTTTACTATTTGTATGTGGTGTGCGTTCCCCTACTATATATGGAGTAAAAAATAAATTTGTTTCTAAATCTTCTATTCCATCTAATAATTCATTGTAATCTTCATCATTTGAAAAATTTTGTTTGAACCAACTAAGACTATGACCAGCACTAAGTGTTACACCCATGGAATAATAAGAGTCTTTAAGACCATGATTAAAATAATGAAGTTTACCATCGTAACCATTATGTTTTTCTTCATATGTTAGAAAAACACCACTTGTACCAATACTTGCCATTGATTTTTCTTTATCCACTATACCAGAGCCAATAGCTGCACAAGCATTATCTGCACCACCTGCAAAAATTTTTATCTCTTTTTCAAAACCAAAATCCGATTGTAAATTTGGCAATAAATTGCCTATAAAATCTGTAGAATTTACAAGATTAGGTAATATATTTTTGTCTATATTAAACTTATCTGTTATTTCATTACTCCATTTTTTGTTTAAAACATCTAACATTAAAGTACCTGCAGCGTCGGAGTAGTCCATATTTATATTACCTGTTAAATAATATCCCAAATAATCTTTTGGTAGCACTATATATTTTATTTTTTCCCAAATTTCTGGTTCATTTTCTTGTATCCACAATATTTTCGGAAGTGTAAATCCTTCTAATGCGGTATTTTTAGTTATATCTACTATGTTCGGTAGTTCTTTTAAAATAGTTTGACATTGTTTTGTTGTTCTAACATCATTCCAAAGTATAGCATTTCTCAGTACATTCTTCTTTTCATCTAAAACAATAAGGCTGTGCATTTGACCAGAAAAACTAATACCTTCTAAACCAGTTTTTATATTTGGTACAGTTTTTACTAATTTTTCAAATACTATTTTCATAGCTAAAACCCAATTTTGAGGATTCTGTTCGCTATATCCCGATTTTGGAATATGTAATTCATATTCAGAAGATTCTGTAGCTACTACGTCGCCTTTTTTATTCAAAAGTAACCCTTTTAAAGAACTTGTACCTAAATCTATCCCAAGTACGTACATTAATACCACCTCTTATTTATTTTTATTTTCTTTGATTATTGCCTCCCATAAACCATTTATATATGTTACCCCCATAGCTCTATCATATAGACCATATCCCGGTCTTGCTACCTCTCCCCAGACCATTCTACCATGGTCTGGTCTGTATATACCTTTAAAATTTATATCATACAATGCTTTTACAACTTCATACATATCTACATTTCCATCGCTAGAAAGATGAGATGCTTCGTCAAACTTACCAGCCTCATGAATTTTTACATTTCTTATATGCATAAAATGAATTTTATTTCCGAATTTTCTTATCATTTTTGGTAAATCATTATCTACCCTAGAACCAAGAGAACCTGTACAAAATGTAAGACTGTTTGAGGGGCTATCTACCAAATTTAATATACGTTCTATATTTTTTTCGTTTGTAGTTATTCTAGGTAATCCAAAAATAGACCATGGTGGGTCATCTGGGTGTATTGCCATTTTTACATTATATTCTTCGGCTGTTGGTATTATCCTAGATAAAAAATTGTACAGATTTTCAAATAAATCATCTTCTGTAACTCCTTTGTATCTTTCAAATAGATTTTTTAAAATTGGTAACTTTTCAGCTTCCCAACCAGGTAGAGAATAGCCTTTGGAATTGCTATTTATTTCGTTAAACATTTCTTCTGGAGTTTTACCTTCTATTAAATTTTTATCGTAAGAAAGTACATTTGACCCATCTTCCAGCATTTTTGCAAGGTCTGACCTTGCCCAGTCAAATACAGGCATAAAATTGTAGCAAATAGTATTTATACCAACTTCACTTAAATTTTTTATACATTGTTTATAATTTTCTATTAATTTTGGAGTATCTGGACTATTTAACTTTATTTCTTCGTGTATATTTACGCTTTCTACAGCCATAAAATCAAGTCCAGCTTCTTCTATTATTTTTTTTCTCTCAATTATTGCTTCTTTTTGCCATACATCTCCAACAGGTATTTCTTGTAGTGCAGAAACTATACCAACAACTCCTGGTATTTGTCTTATATTTTCTAGTGTTACACTATCATCTTTTGGACCAAACCAACGTAATGTTGCTTTCATATATTTTCCTTTCTAAAAGCCATCTGTATATAGTTCATCTAAAGCATATCTTACAGCATATAATCCTTTTGTCATTAATGTAAAATATTCTTGTACATATCCTACTATTCCACTATAACCACCGATGTTATCATCCCATTCTTCTTCACCATCATATGTTGATGATAAATCTATACCAAATATAGCTTTGTTTTTTAATAGTTCTATCGTTTTTCTATTAAAAATATTTTCTTCTCCAAGTTTATAATCTTTGAAAATTGGTATTAGAGTATCTAAAAGTGGGTCTGGACTTAATTCCATTGGCTCTCCTTTATCATCTATCTGCACTAAATATCTAAACCAACCAGCAATAAAAAATGATAAATCTGACAAATTCATATCTGGTACTTCCCAAAATTCAAAGCCATCATCAGTATAACAATATTTTTCTCTAGTTTTTAAAGTTTCACCAAAACGAACAGGTATTTTTTGGGATGTATCAGTTGCAATTCTCTGTGGAGTATCTGGTATAAAAGGATTTGGAAAACGTTTTTCTATTACCTCGTTTATAAAATCTTTTGGACTTATAACTTCTGGGTCTGGTACAAACGGCAATAATACATTATAACCTACACTTTTTATAAGCTCTACAAGAGCCTCGTCTTTCATAGCTTCACTTACAGATTTATATCCTAATAAACAACCAAATATAGCTATTATTGTGTGTAGTGGATTAAGACAAGCACCGACTTTCATTTTTTCTACATTAATTACAGTTTCTCTATCTGTAAATATAATTCCCGCCTCTTCAAGCGGTGGTCTACCATTTGGAAATAAATCTTCTATTACAAGGTATCCTGTTTCTTCTGCATTTACAAACGATGCTACTGTAGAATTTTTATCTGTTTTTGTTATTTCTGTATCTTCGTAACCTAGATTTTTCAAATAATCAGCTATAATATTACTTGGCATTGGTGTTATTTTATCTATCATTGTAATAGGATATGACACATTTTCTGATATGTATTTCAAAAAATCTTCATTTACATATTCCTTTTTTAACCATTCATTTGCAATTGTTAATACAGATTTTTTTAGCAAATCACCATTGTAAGAACAATTATCCATACTTACAAGAGCTATAGGCATTTTGTTTTTTTCATACCTTTTTATTAAAAGATATGTAAGAAGAGCTGGTATACTTTTTGCATTTTGTGGTAAATCTGAAATTTCCTTTTGTATATAAGGTAATATATTGCCATTAATATCGTGAGTTTGGTATCCTTTTTCTGTTATGGTCAAACTCACTATTTGCAAGCTATTTTTAATAAATATTTCTATAAGTCTATCTTTCCCACTAGACATATTTAGACTTTCAGATATAGATGCCAATATTTCTAATTCTTTATTTCCATCTGCAAAAATAGTAACAACAGTTGATAAATTGTCATAAGGTAAAAAAGATTTTTCTATAATTTCCTCATCGTAAGATTCACAAACTATAATTCCCTTATTATACTTACCGCTGTTTAATAATTTTTGTAAACAAAGAGCAGGAAAAGCTCTAAATATATTACCAGCACCGAAATGTAACCATGTCGGTTCTTCTTTCGTGTTTTTTGTTATTTCTTCTATATTAAATTTAGGTAAAATAAAACCTTTTTGTTCCCATTTTTCTTTATTTTTTATGTCTTCAAAATCTAAACGCAAAATATTAAACCTCCAGTTTTATAAATTAAACTAAAAAGCAATTTTAATTTTAATAAATAGTTATAGATGATGTTTCTACTTTTATTTCTTCATTTTTTTGACGTGTAAGTTTTGCCTTGTTTCCATTTCCATCTTCTAGTGAGAGTTTTTCCAATTCATACTTATTAAAAAAATTTATAACATCTGTACCAATAAAAGTATTCCAATTTCGATTCTTTTTTTGCGTTTCGTCTAAATCTTCTAAAATTTCTTCTGTAGTTTCCAAAAAAATATCCTCCTATGTGAGTTTTTTATATTTAAAAATTTGTATATTTCGTAAAAAAACATTAACATAAATAACCTTAACTTTCAATAGTTTTTATACACAATTTTTAATTTTAATGTAGGAGCTTTTTAATGTGTTGACAAAAAATATTTAATATGTTAAATTATAAAACATATGAAACATATATGTTTTATATAGATTGAAGGTATGAGATGAATCTAAATGTAGATTATATGATAAGTATTATACCACTTATGACATCTGCAGCTACATACACTATCAAGATAACTGTGCTTGGAGTTTTTTTCTCGTTTTTAATAGGAATAGCAGGAAATATTGTTTATTATTATAAAATACCATTTTTGAGTGGCTTTTTCAAAGGATATACGGAGATTTCTAGAAACACTCCAATAATAGCACAGTTGTTTTTTCTTTTTTTTGGGTTACCCCAAGTAGGTATAACACTAAGTGGATTTGTATGTGGTGTAATAGCTCTTAGTTTTTTAGGTGGTAGCTATATGGTAGAGGCATTGAGGAGCGGTATAGAATCTGTTTCCAAAATACAAAAAGAGAGTGGATTTGCACTTGCTTTATCAAAAACACAGATACTTGTATATATTATATTACCACAAGCATTGAGAACATCGCTTCAAGGTTTATTTGCAAATGTTATTTTTTTGTTACGAGAAAGCTCTCTTATCGGTGCTATAGCAGTACCAGAGCTTATGCATGTAGCAAGAAGTGAAATATCCATGTTTTTTCGTACAGAAGAAGTATTACTAATGCTAACTTTTTATTACATTATTTTAATCGCACCAATTAGCATATTTTTTACCTTTTTAGAAAAGAGGTTAAGATATGCAAGATAATATGAATTGGTTAGAATTTTTAATATCAGAACGTGTACTACTTTTAGATGGTATTTATCAAACAATATATGTATCTTTGATTGCTCTTTTTTATAGTTTGATAGGTGGTCTATTGGTAGGCTTTATAAGATGTATACCAAATAAAATATCAGCTTTTATATCTCGTATATATTTAGAAAGTTTTCGTATTATACCTCTAATTGTTTGGTTGTTTGCTGCATTTTTTTTAATACCGAGATTTATGGGTCGTGGATTTAGTAGTGAGGCATCTGCTATATGGGTTTTTACATTATGGGGTAGTGCCGAAATAGGAGAGCTTGTAAAGGGTGCTATACAAAGTTTACCAACTATACAGCGTGAAAGTGCATTGGCATTAGGTCTATCCAAAACACAGCTATATATGTATATACTTATACCACAAGCTGTACGTAGGTTAATACCAACAGTTATAAATATGGCAACACGTATTATAAAAACAACATCTATGTTAGATTTTGTTGGAGTTATAGAAATTGTTGCACGCAGCAGACAAATTATAGAGCGTACTGTAGAACCTTTTATTATATGGAGTTTTGTTTTCTTTTTTTTCTTTTTTTTATGCTATCCATTAACGCTTTGGAGTAGACATTTGGAAAAGAAATTTAGATAATTATTAAAATAAAAGAATTAAAAGAGGTGATATTTTATAGAAAATCTTTTGGAACTTAGAAATATAACAAAATCTTTTGGAGATAAAAAAGTATTAGACAAAGTAAATTTAAATGTAAAAGAAGGTAGTGCTATCGTTATTCTAGGACCTAGTGGCTGTGGTAAAAGTACATTGCTTAGGTGTATAAATGGTCTTGAAAAAACAGATGATGGTGAACTCGTATTTAACAATATAAAATATGGAGATGAAAAAACAAATTGGAGAAATATAAGAGGTCAAATAGGTATGGTTTTTCAAAGTTACGAACTATACCCACATATGAATGTTTTAGACAATTTATTATTATCACCAACAAAGGTACAAAAAAGAGATAAAAACGAAGTAAAAGAAATGGCAATATCTTTATTAAAAAGAGTAGGGTTAGATGATAGACTAAAATCGTATCCTCATCAATTGTCAGGTGGACAAAAGCAAAGAATAGCAATTGTTAGAGCCTTGTGCATGAATCCAAAACTTATGCTTTTCGACGAAGTTACAGCAAGTATAGACCCAGAAATGGTATATGAAGTATTGCAAGTAATAAGAGATTTGAAAAATGAGGGTATGACAATGATAATAGTAACACATGAAATGGGATTTGCTAAAAGTGCCTCAGACCATGTAATTTTTATGGATAGTGGAAATATAGTGGAACAGAGTAGCCCAAATGATTTTTTTAGTAATCCAAAAGAAGAAAGAACTAAACAATTTTTAAATAAATTTTTACATTTATAATTTATAAATAGGGGGAAATATGATTAAAATAATTACTTTATCTGTTTTTAGTTTGTTTTTGGTAGCTTGTGGTGCAGGTAGTACACCAACAACACAGCCACCACAAGTTACACAAAATGCACAGCAGTCTACACAATCAGAACAACCAGCAGAGCAGGTATCTACTCCAACTTTGGATGCTTTAAGAGAACAAGGATACATTCGTGTAGGAGTTTTTGGAGCTACACCTCCATTTGGGTATATTACAGCAGATGGTGAATTTGCAGGGCGGGACCCTTATATTGCAAGGCGTTTAGCATATGAACTTTTTGGAGATGAAAATGCTATAGAATTTGTAAATACAACCGCTGCAAATCGTATACCTTATTTACTTAGTTACCATGTAGATTTAATACTTGCTAATTTTACAGTAACACCAGAAAGGCAAGAACAAGTAGATTTTGCACTACCTTATGTGCGTGTTGCACTTGGAATAGTTGCACCAGAAGATAGTACATTTGAAAGTGTATACGATTTGTATGGACATAACCTAATTGTAACACAAGGGACAACTGCTCAAATTTACTTTACTCAAAACCACCCAGACATAAATTTACAAATTTTCGGAGACAATACAGAAAGTTTTGCAGCACTACAAGATGGTCGTGGAGATGCTATGGCACACGACAATGGTTTACTTTTTGCTTGGGCACATAATAACCCCGGCTTTAAAATAGTAGAAGGCAATATAGGTAATCAAGATGTTATAGCACCAGCTATAAGACAAGGGGAACCCGATTTACTAGAATGGTTAAATGAAACTATACTTCGATTACGAGAAGAACAATTTTTCTACCATGTTTATGAAGTTACACTTAGAGAGCATTTTCACCCAGATACAAATCCTAGCGACCATATGTATAATTAATGGTTATTATTAAAAAATAAAACTTCGTAAAAAATAAATATCCTCTACTATATATTGTAACAGTGAAAAATACTATTTTGAACTATTTGGGTATAGGAGCAGAATATAACAGAAATAAAACTGTAAGAGATGCTTACATAAATGCAAATATACGTTCAGATGGTATGTGTATGTTTCTTAATGAAAAAGAAAACATCTGTAGTATATATTCTGTTAGACCAGTTGTTTGTAGGAATTATGGCATGACAAAGCAGGGAAGTATTGTACCTTGTGAACCTATGGAATATACAAATTTTGATACAGAAAAATTACTAGATGAAAATGATTATGAATTTGTAGATATTGTAACTAATCGTATAAAAATAACAGGTAAGAAAAGAGAAAAGATGGTGATGCCTGAAACCTTGAATGTATGGTTTAATAGATTACAAAATGGAATTTTAGATTCTGAGAAAATGCGTAGTCTTTTAAAATCTTCTATAGATAGTAATGTAGATTATTTTATAGAAACTTTGGTTAGATAAAAAAAGCATTTAACTGAATAAACTGATTTTTTTAATAAAATCACCTCCTATCATTGTAAATTAAATTATATCGTTTATTTATAGTGATTGGAGGGTTTTGCTAAAAACACATATCAAGCACATACAATTACCACAATTTACATAAAAATAAATATAAAATTGAATAAAAAATTTCCTATAACCCCCTGACAATGGTTTTTTCATATGCTATAATAGATTCATAAGCAAGAAAACGTAAGAAATAAAAGGGGGACAAATGACTGATACTAACGAAGATAAACCGTTATTAAAACCTAAACAAAAGCATAGTGGTATTGGTTAAAGTTTGTAAAATCTGAAAATGAGGAGGATTTTGAAATGTTGGCTGATAAAGAACCTTTGATTAAAAAGGCTTATGGAGTGTTGAAAGAGTTAAGCCAAGATGAGCAGACTAGACTACCTGCAGATGCTAGGGAGGCTGCTGAATGGGATAGGGTTGCTATTGCTAGGAATGCTAAGGCTGAGGGGGAAAGAGAAAAGGCTATTAATATAGCTAAAAATTTAATTTCATTAGGATTGACAGTAGAACAAATATCACAAGCAACAGGGCTTAGCATAAACGAGATAGAAAAAATAAAAAACAAGTTAGTATCTATACAAAAATTTTAGAAACATTACAATATTACATTTAGGGGGAAATTAAAATGAACAACAATATATTAAGAAAAACTCTAGTTACCGTTTTAGCTAGTATTACTCTACTAAATACAACTCCTATTTTTGCAAATGAAACTAATGTGCGTGTCCGCTTGAACGGTGATTATATAAATGCAAACGCTATAATACACGAGGGTAGAACGTTAGTGCCAGCAAAAGGGCTATAGTTGAAAACATAGGAGGTTATGCCGAGTGGTTTCCACAGGAGTAAATAGTTGGGCTTAGATATAATGAAATTAGCTTGTACCTTAAAATAAATAACACACAAGCTATAATTAACAGATATATAGGCGACCCTGTAGAACTAGATGAAAATGTAATTCTTGATGTACCACCTATGATAATAAACGGTTCTACAATGGTGCCTCTTAGGTTTGTAGCAGAAAAATTTGGACTTGATGTCGAGTTTGTAAATGGTATTGTTATGCTTAGTAATAACTTTCAATATTCGGGGGTGGGGGAGGCAACTACTCTAGTTCAGACGTTAAGTAATTCTGTTTTAACAAACCAGTTCCCACATACACATCCCCAAAATACTTTTTATCACCTATCATTTCCTCTTTCTTTAGATAATACCACTAATTCTTGGTTTGATAGAGAACCTGTTAGAAGAACAATGGTTGATTGGAGTATATATCATAATAATGCAAGTGGAATAGTTCCAAAAGTTTATGTAACACAAGAAACTTCATTACACATTTATAGTTTAATAAATCCGTTTATATTAGGATTGGTTGGAGTTCCTGATGATGAAGCTATAGTTTTAAGTACAACTGATGGAGTATATACTTTTGATACAATCAGTAATGTTTATCAACTTTGGAAACCCGGTGGGTGGATAATTTATATAGAAGTTGTAGCTAATCAACCTGATTTGACTCAAACAGTAACTACAAATATTCCAACTGTTGTTACTCCTGTACAAACAACACCTATAAATACACCTGCTCTTGTTACTGAAGATAGGATATTAGAATTTGAAAGAGAAATTTTAAAACATATAAATGATTTTCGTGCTAGTCAAGGAGTTCATCCTCTTATTTTACATGAACTAGCTTCAGATGTTGCACGTGAACATTCAAGAGATATAATTATAAATGGAAATCTTCACGGAAGTAGGCATATAGGGTCTGATGGAAGGATACCATCTGAAAGGCTTTTAGAAGTAGGTCTTTTTGGTGGGTCTGAAAATGTAACTTTTTCTGGTCTTATAGGAACAGATAATATTTCTATATTGGCAGAACGTGCTGTTAATTCTTGGATTGTTTCTGAAGGTCATCGCAGAAATTTACTTTCAAGGGTTTCTCATATAGGTATCGGATACTATCCCGGAGATGTAGGAGGTATGGTTACTGCTAAATTTTTAACTTATCCCAACTAGTAAGTTAAGGTGAATAATAGTAAATGGAAATAAGATATAGTAAACAGGCAACAAAAATTCTAAATTCATGTGGTAGAAATATAAAACAAAACATTTTAAACAAAATTTTAGGACTTACTGAAAATCCTCCAAAAGGTGATATAAAACCATTGAAAGGTTCTAAAACTGAAAATAGATTGCGTGTTGGTAAATATAGAGTTGTGTATGAATATTTATCTGAATATGAAATTAAAATATTAATGATTAACAAAATAGATAGTCGTGGAGATATTTATAAATAATAGGAGATTTATAGATGAGTATATTAGCACAAGAAATAGCAGAAATGGTAGATATGTTACCACAGGAAGAACAAGTTTTTGCAAAAGAAATTATAAAAAAATTAGTTATAGCTTGGGACCCAGATTTTACAAAATTAACACCACAAGAGGAAAAAGAATTGCAACAAGCACGTGAGGAATTTGCACGAGGAGAATATGTAAGACACGAAGATATAGACTGGGATTAAATTATATAAATATTTTTACAGGCACTTAACTTAAATGTTAGGTGCTTTTTTAGTGTGCCGTGCATGTTACAAATCTAGGAGGTGCAAGTCCACTGTGTCCGACATTCTATAGTGATACTTTTTTATAAAGAAAAAATAAAGCTAAACCAAGCCAATAAAGTTATAGTAAATATCAACTTGTTGGCTTTTAGATTTATCTTTTGTAGATTTTATTTTTTCATGAACAACTATTTTGTCTATAAGTTCACGAACAGCCAAATGGTTTAACTCTTTTAAATCAGAATATTTTTTAGCAACTTCAACAAATTTCTTAATATTTGCTTTATTATCTTTATCTTGTTTTAATCTATTTTCTTCTTTTTGAATAAACTCATCAAGTTTTGTTTGTTCTTCTTCGTAGTTTCTACTCATTTTCAAAAAGCGTTCTTCTGTTAAATTCCCTAAAGTATACTGTTCAAACAAATTTTCTATAAGTCTATCAAGTTCATTTACCCTAATTTTAGATTTATTCAGTTCCTTTTTTATCTTGGTATCATCT
>WRGD01000089.1 GCA_009787355.1 Defluviitaleaceae bacterium
TGGCTTCTTTTTTATATTCGTTAGCCAATTTTTTGACCTCCTTATCCTTATTATGTTTATTTTTTTAAATATCACTATTACATATTTAATTTAACCCCAAGCAACTTCCCTCAAAGGCTTAAAACTTAAATATCCCAAATTTATACAGTACAAAAAAAATGCCATAATTTAAACACCACCTTTACATATTATTGTCTATTTAAATTCATTTTCAACAATATCATAATCGAACTACTATGTACTACTGATTGAAATAAATAGGATATAATTATTGTACATATTTTAAGATATTTTGTCAATAGCTTTACAAACACTTTTTTAGATATTTTCGATAAAAATCATGTAAAAAATATGTATAACTGTTATTTTGAAAAAAAATAAAAAAATTTGAAATAAAAACACACAATTTTTTAAATATTATGGTAAAATTATTTCATACAAAACAAAAAAGTTTTGTTAATGACATAATAATAAAAAATTAAAAAGGAATAAAATAATGAGGAAACATGACCCATATCGCTTAACTAAAGGAAAATTTATAAAAATTGAAGAATACAAAAATTTTGATTTATACGAATATATAGTTTCTGATATACCGTTATTTAAAGTATCTTTTACAACAATTCAATTTTTAGAACAATATAGTAGAAATCCATCTCTTTTTAGCGTTGAAGATTATGTAGAGGCTAAATTCAAAGAACTGGAAAAAAAAGCAGAACAAGAACAACCTAAAAAAGTTTATAATAACAGTTATTTTAGTTTAAAATATTTTAAAAAATAACGATTACAAATGAAAATGCAAATAATAAATTTTGTAGAACACTAACAGTGGATAACATAGACGAAATAGCAGTAGATACATACAACTGTAGTTTTAAAAATATTTGAGTACAAAGTTTCGGGAATTACAAAATCTAAAAAATAATTCATACAAAAACACTAGACAATTAGAAATTTTTAATTAATATTTGTCTAGTGTTTTTTATTTCTTTTTTAAGGCAAAATTCATGTACAAAATAACTAAAAATTATATATAAAAATATATATTTATTTGTGCAAGTGTACAAATTTTCAAAATATATTAAAAAAGATTAAAAAAACTGCAATTTTTATTTATTTTTTTACCTTATATAGTGAGGAGATATTTTAACAACTGAATATCTTTAAAAAACACAATATAGGGAGATATATGACTGTGCGAAAAAAGTAATTGATAAATATTTTTTATTAATTAAATGTGCGTAGCTTTATAATTAAATAGGACATTGTCCTAACCTACTTTTTAAACTCAATATATTGAATTTAAAATTAAAATACTTGTCTTGAGAACTAGTGCAGTATTGCGAATGAATCAAATCAAAGGAAAATTGTCAGAGTGGTTAACTGCGTGTTTTTTAAAAGAGTTTTAATTTCGAAATTTTGATAAATAAAAAATATTGTAGGAAGGAACAATTTTAGCTAAATTAATAAATCTATGGTAGTAGAATTATTAGAGATGACTTTTTTAAGTCATCTTACATAAATGTTGAATAGCAAGTTCACGAAAAATTAAAAGGTGTCCAAGAAACTAATTTTAATAAGATTTATAGGAATGAGAAAATGAAAAATAAATTAAAAACAATCTTAACTACTGGTCTTTTGACTTTTGGTTTTTTTAATATAAATTTGTTTGCAAATGAAGATAATTATAGCGATATAGTAGAACAACCAAATTATATGCAAGAAATAATACAAATAGCAAGCGAAATGAATACTCTTGAAGTTTTTCCTGTAAGAGTTGAAGAAATGGACATTGATTTAAATAATAGGCGTATTATTAGAATATACGAGCTAGATTCGCATGAGAACGTAAATTTGATAAGAAGAGAACCATTTGAAAGAGATGGTTTTTCTTATAATTTAAGTGATATTATACGCAATAAACATAGACATACAACTACAAGACATCAAGTAGAAATAAGAGAAATACAAACGTCTAACCAAAATATAAACACTGTTATTGAAAACTTGCCAGAATATATAGAATATGAAGGTGCAGCACTCAAGGTAGTAATTTTGCACCACGATATGGGGTATTTGGTGGAGTTATACCCACAAATCAAATCAATTCTCTTATAGATGTACAACCACAGAATACACCTATGTCTAATCCATGGGAACAAAGAAATACAGATATAAATCCACAATTTGATAATACAATGCAAGGAGTTAATTTTATAAATAATCCTCAAATAAATCAAAATAACAGTTTTTTAGGTCAATCTACAGGGCAGAGTCAAGGGCAAATGTTACCTTCCATAAGTATTTTTAACTAGAAAAAACTATAAACATAGTAAGAAATTTCTTGCTATGTTTATATTACATATTATACTTTAAAACCTTAAATACCAATAATTTAACATAATATA
The DNA here is from genome assembly GCA_009787355.1 of Defluviitaleaceae bacterium. Lineage (GTDB taxonomy): Bacteria > Bacillota > Clostridia > Lachnospirales > UBA5962 > WRGD01. The sequence continues at coordinate 2,409 of WRGD01000089.1, forward strand.
AATTAATTCTAAGGATAATATTCAAACTCTAAATCATACATCCTTACCGTATCTCCCTCTTCTATACCCTTTTCTTCTAATGCTTTTATTATTCCATTTTCACGCAAATATTTTTGAAAAAATGCAAATCCTTTTTCAGTTTCAAGACTTGTATAACCAAGCATTTTTGCTATACCTGTACCTCTAATATCAAAAATTCTAGCACTAGGTTTTTCTATTGTAAAGCTAGTTTTTTCTTCTTCTGTTTCTATATATTCTTCATACTCTTCTTTAAAAACAATATCTTCTTTATGTTTTTCTAATAAATAAGCTACTTTTTCAAGTAATTCATTTATACCTCTATTTGTTGCTGCTGATATTGGTAAAATATCTTTGTTTATTTTTTTTATTAACTCTTCCAATTTTTTTGAAGATTCTGGCAAATCCATTTTATTAGCTACTATTACGGTTGGTCTTTCCAATAATTCTGGTTTGTATTTTTTTAACTCGTTATTTATTTTTTCTAAACTATTAAGTGGATCTTCTGTTTGCTCTGACATATCTAAAACATGTATAAATATTTTTGTACGCTCTACGTGTCTTAAAAAATCATAGCCAAGACCAACACCATCACTTGCACCTTCTACTAATCCCGGTATATCTGCCAAAACAAAATCAGTTCCGTATTTAGAACGAACAACACCCAAATTTGGAGTTAAAGTTGTAAAATGATAATTAGCAATTTTAGGATTTGCATTTGTCGCCATTTTTAAAAGAGTTGATTTGCCTACGTTTGGCATGCCTATTATACCAACATCAGCAAGTAGTTTTAATTCTAATATAATATCATATTCTTTTGATTTTTTACCTTTTTCAGCATATTTTGGGGCTTGCATTACAGAAGTTGCAAAATGTTGGTTTCCTCTACCACCTCTTGCACCTTTTATAATTACTTTTTCTTCACCATCTTTAGACATATCAACCATTATTTTACCTGATATAGCTTCACGTATAATTGTACCAACTGGTACATTTATTATAAGATGTTCTCCATATTTTCCACTAGAATTTTTTTTTCTTCCATCTTCACCATTTTCAGCCTTAAAATGACGCTTAAATTTAAAATCCATAAGTGTTGACATATCTTTTGTTGCTCTAAAAATAATATCACCACCACGACCACCATCGCCACCATCTGGACCGCCGTTTGGGGTATGCCTATCACGCAAAAAAGACATACAACCATTTCCACCATTTCCACCTGTTATTTTAATTTTTGCTTTATCTACAAACATAATGTCCTCGTTGTTAGAAAATTTTCTAATATTAGAAAAAAAATAATATTAGAAAAAAAACAGACCAAAAAAGGTCTGTTTTTAATTTTTTATTCAGCTACTGCATATACAGAAACTTGTTTTTTGTCTCTTCCTTTTCTTTCGTATTTTACACGACCATCTACAAGAGCAAAAAGAGAATCATTATTACCACGACCTACATTGTTTCCAGGATGTATTTTTGTACCACGTTGTGTATATAATATATTCCCTGCTAAAACAAATTGACCATCGGCACGCTTTGCACCGAGTCTTTTAGACATAGATTCTCTACCATTTTTAGTAGAACCTACTCCTTTTTTGGATGCAAAAAGTGATAAATTTATTTTTAACATGATTTATACCTCCTATTTTATTTTTTTAGCTTAAATTGGTTTTTGATTTTTTCTAATTTTATTTTTTCATTTAGTTTTATTTCATTTGGATAGGCATTAAATATTTCGCTTATTCCAAGAAAAAAGCTATTCAATAATAAAGCAGCATCTTTATTATTTGTGCTAATTTTATTTTTTATTATAGAAAAATATATAAATCCCTCTTCTTTAAAATCTAAAACGTAATCATTTTCTTTAAGTTCTGTTAATACTTCTATGCTATTCACACAGTTTTGAGAAAGTATAGATACAGCAGAACAAACCAAGGGATTTCCATGATTTTGTACTTTAAAAGAAAAAACATCACCATCTAAATTTTTTAAAATATCGATTTTTATCAAAATACTAAGCGTTTATGCTTTCTATTTTTAGTTCTGTATAAGGTTGTCTATGACCTTTTTTCTTGTGGTAACCTTTTTTAGCTTTAAATTTGTAAACTATAACTTTTTTAGCTTTATTTTGAGCTGTTACAGTTGCACTAACAGTTGCTGAAGCAATAGTAGGAGAACCAAAAATAAGGTTTCCATTATTATTTATAACCAGAACATTGTTAAAAACGTGGTTATCTCCAGCAGACAAATCTAATTTTTCTACTTTTATTGTATCTCCAGCTTTAACTTTGTACTGCTTGTTACCTGTTTCTATAATTGCGTACATTGTCGCACCTCCTATTTTTTAAGAACTCGCCATATTTAGGTATACTTTAGTATTTTAAAACCTAATATGAGCGGTAACGTACGATTTATTAGTTTTATAAACGACATGTTACAAAAATTCATCGTATCTATTTATTAAATTATTGAAAAAAATAATAACATATGTAATTATTTTAGTCAAGTATAGCAATGCTGAAAAAATGTTAATTTTAAAGATAGTGAAGTGTTACAAAGGAGTAATTCATATTTTTTAATCAAAAATTGACTTATTACACTTTTTTTTGTATAATTTCTTTAAGATTATAATTTAAGAATGTAACTCTTTGCTTTTAGACGGGCTAAGATTGCAAATAACAAAAAGGTTTAGTAATTTAATTATTATGAATGTTATTTCAGGAAATGCAAAAGGTTTAAAACTCGATACTCCAGACAATCTTCATACAAGACCTACGCTTTCTCGTGTGAAAGAAGCTTTTTTTAATATTATACAAAATGATATAGAAAATTCATCTTTTTTAGATTTATATAGTGGTACGGGACAAATTGGTATAGAAGCACTTAGCCGTGGGGCAAATTTTTGTGTTTTTATAGATAATTCTACCGAAATTTTGATTTTGAAAAATCTAAAAAAAACCTCTTTTAATAAAGATAAATACGAAGTTATAAGTAAAGATATTGAAATAGCTATAGGGAAATTTTCACAAAAATTTGATTTTATTTATTTAGACCCACCACATACTTCCGAAAATATAGATTATATTTTTAATCTTATTTTTCTAAATAAAATCTTAAAAAATAATGGTTTCGTTATATACGAACTAAAAACCACAAAAAAATTTATACAATATGAAAATTTTAATATCGAAAAAATTAAGTATTATGGTAATACTATGTTAATGTTTTTTAGTTTAAAGGAAATTATATGATAGCTATATACCCCGGAAGTTTTGATCCTATTACACTTGGTCATTTAGACATAATAAAAAGATCTATACCAATAACAGATAATCTTATAGTGGGAATTTTAAATAACCCAGAAAAAAAACCTCTTTTTACAGTAGAGGAACGAGTCGAACATTTAAAGTTTGTTACAAAAGATATGAATGTTACTATTACATATTTTTCTGGTCTTTTGGTTGAATTTGCAAAAAAAAATAATGTGAACGTAATAATAAGAGGGCTTAGAGCTATAACAGATTTTGAATCTGAGTTTAAAATGGCATTCGCAAATAGAAAATTAAATGAAAATATAGAAACTATTATGATACCTACAAGTTTGGAATATTTGTATATAAGTTCTAGTCTTGTAAAAGAAATAGCTTCTTATGATTATGAAAAAATAGAAGGAATGGTTCCTTCTATTATTTATGAAAAAATGAAAGATAAAATGAGCTAAATAAAGCTTTTGGAGGAATTAATCAAATGGACGTAAATTCCATGGAAAAATATTTAATAAAAATAGAAGATGTGCTAGAGACAAGTAAGGTTGTTCCTTTTTCGGGAAAAGTTGCTGTAGATAAAGACTTAATATATGATATAGTAGACGAAATAAGAATGAATCTACCAAGCGAACTAAAAGAATCTAAAAAATTAGTAGAAAACAAAGACAAATTTTTGAGAGAAGCTGAAAAAAGGTCTGAAGCAGCTATAGAAAATGCAAACCAAGAAGCAGAGGAAATAATACAAGAGGCTGTTATAAAAGCAAACAAGATGGTTGCAGAACATGAAATATATAAAGCGGCAGTCGAAGAAGCTGAAATTATTATGGAAGAAGCTAAAAGAGATGCAAAAAATATACGTATTAGTGCATTAAATTATGCCGATGAAATGCTTTCTAAAGCAGAGAACGCAATGAAATCTACAATAGAGAGTATAGAAAAAAATCATGTTACAGCACAAGAATATTACCACAGAATATTAGATACATTGTTTGAAAATAGAAATGAATTAAGAGGGCAATAATTTTGATTTACAGTTATGTTGAATTCTAATATAAAATGTTTAATTAAAATGTTTGACATAATACAGTTTATATTATAAAATTTGTCTAAACTTAATTACACTTAGGAGGTTTAAATGTTTGACGAGGTGAAAGATGTCATGATAGAGGCATTGAATTTGAAAGAAGAGGAAATAACATTAAATTCTAGTTTGCGTGATGATTTGGGAGTTGATTCTTTAGATGCTGCGGAGCTTATAATGGAACTTGAAGACCAATTACAAATAAAAATAGATGAGGCAGCAGCCGCAAAGTTTGCAACAGTAAAAGACATCGTAGATTTTGTTGAATCTGCAAAAAATAATTAATAAAAAAATTAAACAAAATGAAACTATTAGTTTCATTTTGTTTTGACATGAAACTTTAAAAAAAACAATATTTTCACAAAGGATGTATTTTATGGATATAAAAGATATAAAAGAATTGCTTAATGCATTTTCTTCTTCTAGTGCAACACTATTACAATACGAAAAAAATGGTGAAAGTCTTATTTTGGATAAAAAAACACAAATTACAGAAACTGTTGTAATAAGTAATGAAAAGACAATAGAATCTCCAAAATCACAGATAATACCTGAAAAAAATAAAGTAATAGAAGTTTTAGAAGAGGAAAAAACACAAGGTACCCAAATAACAGCACCTTTAGTTGGAATTTTTCACCGTACTCCAAATCCAAGTAGTCCGCCTTTTGTAGAAATAGGTCAAGATGTAAAAGAAGGAGATACACTTTTCATAATAGAGGCAATGAAAGTTTTTAATGAAATAAAAGCTCCTAAAGATGGAAAAATATTAAGTATACATGTCTCTAATGGTGATTTGGTGGAATTTGGTCAAATTCTTATGGAGATATAAAATGTTTAAAAGAATATTAATTGCAAATCGTGGAGAAATTGCTGTAAGAGTAATACGTGCAGCTAAAAGCCTTGGAATAGAAACTGTTGCAATTTATTCTACTGCTGATAAAGAAGCACTTCACGTACAACTTTCTACAGATTCTGTTTGTGTTGGTGGGCCATTACCAAAAGATAGCTACTTAAACATGGAGAACATAATAAGTGCTGCAACTTTAAAAGGTTGCGATGCAATACACCCAGGTTATGGTTTTTTATCTGAAAATGCAAAATTTGCAAGATTAGTAGAAGCGTGTAACATAGCATTTATAGGACCAAGCCACGAAGCAATAGACATTATGGGTAACAAAGCAAAAGCAAGAAATACTATGATAGAACATGGTGTTCCTGTTGTTCCCGGTACCGGTGTTATAAATAATGCAGATGAGGGACTAAATGAGGCAATAAGAATAGGTTTCCCTGTACTTATAAAAGCTAGTGCTGGTGGTGGTGGCAAAGGTATGAGAGTAGCAAATAGCATAGAAAATTTTAAACAAACATTTGATATGGCAACAAATGAAGCTATTAGTGCTTTTGGAGATGGTAGTGTATACTTAGAAAAATATATCGAAAATCCAAAGCATATAGAATTCCAATTAATTGGAGATACTCATGGTAATGTTGTACATCTGTTTGAGAGAGATTGCTCCATACAACGCAATCATCAAAAAATAATAGAAGAAGCACCTTGCAGAGCCCTTAGAGAAGATGTAAGACAAAAAATGGCAGAAGATGTTGTAAAAGCTGCAAAAGCTATAAACTATGTAAATGCTGGTACTTTTGAATTTATAATGGATAAGGAACAGAATTATTATTTTATAGAGATGAATACAAGAATACAAGTAGAGCATCCAGTTACTGAAATGATAACAGGTATAGACCTTATAAAAGAACAGATACGAGTTGCAGCTGGTAACCCATTATCATTTACACAAGAAGAAGTTGTAGTAAATGGATATTCTATAGAATGTCGTATAAATGCAGAAGATTTTAAAAATAATTTTAGACCATCTGCTGGAAAAATAGAAAATCTGATTTTACCAGGTGGATTTGGGATAAGAGTGGATACCGGACTATATTCAGGTTTTAATGTACCTCCTTTTTATGATTCTATGGTTGCAAAACTTATTGTATCTGGAAAAAGCAGGCTGGAATGTATTAGAAAAATGCGTGGTGCATTGGAAGAACTTATAATAGAGGGAATACACACAAATATAGAGCTTCACTATGCTGTTTTTCACAATATAAAATTTGTTGAAGGAGAGTTCGATACTGGTTTTCTTGCTAAATTTTTGGAATATTAATAGTTCTTATTTTAATATATACTTAATATTGGCTGCAGGTCTTGTGATTTGTAGCCTTTTATTTAATTGTCAAATTAATCATGTTTATGAAAAAGAGGAAAAAAATGAATAATTTTTTCAAAGATAAAAAAGCTATGATAGATAGCTTCAGAAAAACATCTGCCATAGTAAGTAATAATAATATTCCAGAAGGATTATATGAAAAATGTCCAAAATGTTCTATAAATATTTTGAAAGAAGATATTGTAGAACATAGCTTTGTTTGTAATTCTTGTGGTCATCATTTTAGATTAAGAGCAAAGGAAAGGTTAAATTTAATTATAGATGAAGGTACATTTAAAGAGTATCATGCATCTAAAAAAAGTAAAAATCCTTTGGAAATGCCGGGGTATTCTAAAAAGCTAGAAATAAACAGACAAAACGCAGAGATAAATGAGGCAGTAGTAACAGGAATCGGAAAAATAGAGGGATATTCTTATGCAATAGCAATTATGGATAGCTATTTTTTAATGGGTAGTATGGGTAGTGTCGTTGGTGAAAAGATAACGTCTATAACAGAACTAGCAACAAAAAGAAAATTACCTCTTATTATTTTCTCTGCCTCTGGTGGTGCTAGAATGCAGGAAGGTATACTTTCTTTAATGCAAATGGTAAAAACTAGTGCAGCTATAGGTAATCATAGCAAATCAAAACTTTTATTTATTTCTGTTATTACAAATCCAACAACTGGTGGTGTTAGTGCTAGTTTTTCTATGCTAGGAGATATTATTATATCTGAGCCAGGTACTCTTATTGGTTTTGCCGGGCCTCGTGTAATAGAACAAACAATAGGTCAAAAATTACCAGAAGGTTTTCAAAGAGCAGAATTTTTAAAAGAAAAAGGATTTTTAGATATGATAGTGCACAGAAAAGATATGAAAAGTACAGTTGCAATGATTTCTAGACTTCATGAGTTAGAACAGAAAATATAAATAAAAAGTAAAGTGGAGGATAATATGACAATACAAGAGTTAGAGCTAAAAATAAAAGAAATAGAATTAGAAGCCTCCCAAGTAGATAAAGATACTAAAGATGCAGAACAAAAAAAATTAGAAATATTATCGAAAATACGTACTATGGAAAAAGAAGTTTACAAAAATTTAACTCCATGGGATAAAGTATATTTAGCAAGGCATCCACTCAGACCTAATAGTATTTTTTATATTCATGAACTTTTTAATAATTTTGTTGAATTTTGTGGTGATAGATATTTTGCAGATGATAAAGCTATAACAGGTGGCATTGCAAATTTTAAAGGAATACCTGTTACTATTTTGGCACAAACAAAAGGAAAGACTTTAGAAGACAATTTATCTAGAAATTTTGGTATGCCAAATCCAGAAGGATATAGAAAAACGCTAAGACTTGCAAAACAAGCCGAAAAATTTGGTAGACCCATAATAACATTTATAGATACTCCGGGGGCATATCCGGGTATGGGTGCAGAAGAAAGAGGACAAGCTGAAGCAATAGCAAGAAATCTAATGGAATTTATGGAGTTAGAAGTACCTATTATAGCTATTGTTATTGGTGAAGGTGGAAGTGGTGGAGCTTTAGCTCTTACTGTATCTGACCATATTATTATGTTAGAAAATAGTATATATTCTATACTTTCTCCAGAAGGTTTTGCAAGTATACTTTGGAAAGATGCAGCAAAAGCTTCCGAAGCAGCAGCACTCATGAAATTAACCGCACAGGATTTATATAATTTTAAAATAATAGATACTATTATAAAAGAACCTGTTGGAGGAATTCACAAATTAACAGATTATGTAATGGACCAAATAAGTATTGTGCTTTCTACACAACTTGATATATTTGCAAAAATGAAAAAATCTACATTACTTCAAAATCGGTATAAAAAATTTAGGGATTTAGGAAAGGATTTTGTATGAGAATAATAGCCACAGGAAGTTATACCCCAAGTACTGTACTTACAAATGACTTTTTAGAAGAACTTGTAGATACAAACGATGAATGGATAACATCTAGAACAGGTATAAAAGAGCGTCGTGTAACAACTAATGAAAACACTTCTGATTTGGCATATAATGCTGCAATATCTGCATTAAAAAATGCAGATATTGCTCCAAAAGATATAGATTTAATAGTAGTTTGTACCTGTACTCCAGACGCTTTTTTGCCATCTGTTGCAGGAATGTTACAGAGAAAATTTGATATTAGTTGTATGGCATTCGATTTAAACGCTGCTTGTGGAGGCTTTGTATATGGTATTAAAGTTGTAACATCTCTTATGGCATCAAGTAGTTTTAAATATTGTTTGCTTGTAGGCTCGGAGGTTCTTACAAAACTGGTAAATTGGGAAGATAGAAATACTTGTATCCTTTTTGGAGATGGTGCGGGTGCAGTTATTTTAGAAAACTCGGATAAAAAAGGTATAGAGTATACATATTGTGATGCCAAAGGTGATATGGATTATGCTCTTAAAGCTGGCGGAGTTCCTTTATCAAATCCTTTTTACAAAGAAGATATAAAAGATTATCGTATAGAAATGTTAGGCTCTGAAGTTTTTAAATTTGCTGTAAATGTAGTATATAAAAGTATTACAAAAGTTTTGGAAAAAACGAATACAAATATAGAAGAAATTTCGTATTTTGTTTGCCATCAGGCAAATTATAGAATACTAAAAAAAATAGCAAAAGACTTAAAGGTAGATGAAGAAAAGTTTTATATGAATCTTGAAAAATACGGAAATACATCATCTGCAAGTATACCAATAGCATTAGATGAAATGAATCGAAAAGGGTTACTAAAAGATGGAATGAAAATAGTATTAGTAGGTTTTGGTGCAGGTTTAACATGGGGTGCTACACTTATTAATTGGTAGAAAAAAATATAAAGGGAAAATTTTTTTTCAAAAAAATTATTCAAAAAATGTAATAAAAAATTAAATTGTTTCGTTTTGATTTTTTTATTACTCAGAAAAGGAAAACTAAATGATAACAAATTTACTTAATATAAAATATCCGATGATACAAGGTGGTATGGCTAATATATCAAATGGGGTTTTTGCAGGAAAAATGTCAAACGAAGGTATTTTAGGAAGTATAGGTTCTGCAGCTATGAATGCCGAGCAATTAGAAAAAGAAATATTAGATGCAAAAAATACAACAGATAATCCATTTGCAGTAAATATAATGCTTATGAACCCACATTGCGATGAATTAGTAGAAGTAGTGATAAAACAAAAAGTTAAAGTTGTTACAACAGGTGCGGGTAATCCAGAAAAATATATGGAAAAACTAAAATCTGCAGGCGTTATAGTAATACCAGTTGTTCCAAGTGTATCACTTGCAAAGCGTGTAGAACGCTCAGGTGCAGATGCTATAGTAGTAGAAGGTACAGAGGCAGGTGGTCATATTGGAGAACTTACAACTATGGCGATTGTACCACAAGTTGTAGATTCTGTTAATATTCCTGTTATAGCTGCAGGTGGTATTGCCGACGCAAGGCAAGTACTTGCTGCTTTTGCACTTGGAGCAAGTGGTGTTCAGGCTGGTACTATTTTTCTTGCAAGCATTGAATGTCCAATACATCAAAATTACAAAGAATCATTAATAAAAGCAAAAGATACAGACACAGTTGTTACAGGTAGAATAACAGGTGTACCTGTAAGAATAATAAAGAATAAAATGGCAAGAACATATATAAGTATGGAAAAACAAGGTAAAACTAAAGAAGATTTAGAACATTTTACATTAGGTTCCCTTAGAAAAGCTGTTTTTGATGGAAATGTGGATGATGGGTCTGTTATGGCAGGG
>WRGD01000090.1 GCA_009787355.1 Defluviitaleaceae bacterium
CACACCTATTAATTGCTTAAAATCTTCATTTTTTAGTTTCATCGCTTTTTCATATCTAGTCATTTTTTTAGCCCTTGACTATTTTACTCTTTTTTTTATTTTTTGTAAATAGTTTCCAAGGAGGTCTATTTTCTTGAATATAATTAGATACAAAATAGCCCATTATATATGGGCTATTTTAAAATATACTACCTATCTTTAACATTAGTAGGAACCTGATACAGCTCCGAGTAAGATATAGCCTCAGATTCGCTTTCTATTCCAGATGGCATAAGACCTGTAAAATCTGTAGATGATACTAAATTTCCTGGTTTGTTTTCTAAAACGTCGGGCAATGGATAATTATTTTTCTTTTTCATAGATAGACTCCAAAATATTTTATATATACAATATGAATCTGTAACAATAATGTACATATTCATATTGTATATTAATTATATTATTGCCTAAAATCGATATTTTACAACAAACTAATAAAAATATTTAAACTACATACACAGGCATTATCCAGTACCCCCCTTCATTTTCTTTTATTTGTGTATTTTCTGTACTTTTAAATTGTACAAAACCTTTATTGTTTGCTCTAACCTTATTTTTACTAGTGTATATGTCTGGTAGTCCTAGTAAATATTCTTTTTGAAAATCTTCGCATATTCCAAGTATCAGATGTTCATGTTTTTTATAGCAAGAAACAACAAAGGGGTCGTGTAATAAAGACCAAAAATTTATAGGTAAATATATAGTTTCTTTTAAAGAAATTTTTATCCATTTGAAATTTTTCTTTTGCTTTTTAAATGGATTTATTTTTTCGTTATATTTAAATAAAGAGTCTATTTCGTTGTTTGTTATGTACTGTTTAGGTTCTTTTTTAGTCTGCTTTTCTTTGCTATCTTGATTGTTCATAATTTTATCAAATTTTTCTTTTTCTGATAGTTTATTTTCCATAGTTTCTTTTTGCTCTATTATAACTTCTTTTTGTTTTATTTCTTTTTTGATTTCAATATTAGCGTCATCAAAATTTTTTTTCGTATGTATAGCTTCAATTAGATTTGCAGCTTGAGAAACTTTAAAATTTAAATTTTTCTCAGGTTCCGTTTTTATTATAATAACTTTATTTTCTTTATCTAAATTTTCTGGTTTGTTTATTTTTAATTTTTCACTTAGCTGTTCTATTTTATCTAAATTTTGAGGAGGCAGTATTTTTAAATCTTTTTTTTGTTCTAAATTATTTTTCATATTAGATACATTAGTCAAAATAGGCAAATTTGGTTTAATATTTTTAATATTTGCAGATTTATTTTGATAGCTTGTGTTTTCTCCTTCAAGAACTCTAGTATTATCAATTTTATGTAATATTATAATTTTCTCTATAGATTCTAAATTATTCAAATCTTTTATATTCCCTGTCATATCAATTTTCGTATCTCCTTTTCCTCTTTTGTCTGTTGCAATTGTTCCAATATTTGTATATATTTCTTCGTTTCCTGTTATTATTATAACATTATAGATAGTTTGTGGTTTTAAATTTTGTACTGATATAGAAATTTTAAAAAACTCGTTATGATTTTCTAAAATACATCTACCAAGTGCATTATTTTTTGCTAAACTACTTTTTAATGTTATAAAAATTCTTTTATACCTCATTATACCTCCATAAAACATTTATTTTTATAATATGTATATGCAGATAAAATATAAAAAATCGTAAAAATTTATGCAAATATTCTAACAAAATTTTTGTTAAAAATTTTTTATTGATATTTTAGTCTAAATTTGTAATAATAATACCATATTATTTAAGTATTTTGAGAGAAGGAGAAGTTTTGTGAAATTAAAAAAATTATTTTTAATTGTAAGTATTTCTGTTATATTTTTAACATCTTGTAATAGTATAGTTACAAATGATAACGAAACAAGAGAAAATAGTAGTTCTATTAGCCAAACAGACAATGAAAATTCACAAATGTCTGGAGAAATACTAGTAGCTTCTGCAATGGTTTTTTTGGATATAAGTCCTGATTTAGCTAGAGAATTTAATAAAAAATATCCAAATATAAATGTGAATTTTACACATGCAGGTGCAGGACCATTACAAATACAAATAGAAGAAGGTGCTCCTGTAGATGTTTTTATGTCAGTCGGTTTACAAAATACAAACAATTTAAAAGAAGCAGGTTTGATATATAACGATGAGGTAATAAACCTTACTCGTAATACTGTTGCACTTATTGTTCCTGAAACTTCTACAGAAGAAATAAATAGTTTTGAAGATTTAGTAAATGTAAATGGTTTAATTGCATATGGAGACCCAACAGTTCTACCGCTTGGTCAATTTGCAACAGAGATTTTAGAGCATTTCGATATACTTGATAAAGTTTCGAGCAATGTAATGTTTGCAACAGATGTAAGACAAACATTAAATTGGGTAGAAGCAGGAAATGTAAGTGCAGGTTTTGTGTTTTTAACAGATGCTCTAACAAGTGATAAAGTACGAGTTGTATCTATAGCCGAACCATCTTGGCATGGAGCTGCTATCAATCCTGTAGCTATAATATCTCGTTCTGAAAATTTAGAGGCTGCAAAAGCATTTGTAAATTTTTTATCCACACCAGAAGCAGTAAAAATATTTGAAAATTTTGGGTTTGCTATGTACTAAAACAAGATAAAAATTTTGTAATCTTAACCTTTACTTTCTTTTTTTATGTGTTATAATAGTATCATAAATATTAATTTTACTTCGACTTTTATATGCTAAAATATATTTGAGAAATCATTTCTCAAAAATAAAACCTCAAAATATCATGTTTATAAAAGCGGGGTGTACTGCGAAAGTGGTATGCCTTCACATTGAAAAGGAGTAGGTTTTGTTTGCCTAGCCCTTTTTGGGCTTTTTTTATGTGCTTTTATAGATTATACATATATTTGTCATCCTAAAGGGGGGATATATGAAAAAATCAATTTTTTTACTTGGCTTTTTAATGGCTTGTGCTAGTACGCCTATAATACAGCCTACAACAGAGATATCGGCAAAACAATCACAACTTTCTGGTAATCTGTTTTTTGCAGCAGCAGCTTCTTTAGAAAGGGCTACCCTTGAGATTGGTCGTGTTTTTACACAGATACATCCAAATGTTCATATAGATTTTACACATGCTTCGTCTGGTGCTATACAATCGCAAATAGAGGAGGGAGCTCCTATAGATATTTTTATGTCGGCATCTCCTAATCAAACAAACTCTTTATATGCAAATGTTTTTTTGTATAGCACTCCCATTAATGTTGTAAGAAATGAACTTGTTCTTATTTCTCCTATAAATTTAGATGAATCTATTCGTCCTACTGGTTTTGCAGATGTACATACAAGTGGTGTAGAACTTGTAGCTATTGGAGACCCAGATTCCGTACCTGCTGGCAATTTTGCAAGACAAATTTTTGAATATCATGGAAATGTAGAAGAAATATTAAATATATCGACATTTGGTACAAATGTTACACAAGTATTAGACTGGGTTGCTACTGGCAATGCACCTGTAGGTGTTGTTTTTATGACTGATGCTATATCTAGGCAAGAAGATGTACAAATAATAGAAATTGCACAGCCGCATATGCATGACCCTGCTATAAATCCTGTTGCTATAGTTGCAGATACAAATGATATAGAACTTGCAAGAGCTTTTGTAGAATTTCTTTTTTCAGACATAGCCATGAGTATCTTTGAAAGGTATGGTTTTTCTCCATATCAATAACTGTAGTATAAAATTTAACATTAGTAATAAAAATTCTCAACGCTTTTTAAGTGGTAAGATGAATTGCAGTGTTTAAGGTCTTACGGCAGTGGCGGGCATACCCCAATTGACACTAAGCAATGTCGCTACAGGTAATTATCTGTTGCGTGGATTGAAATAATTAGAATTAGAATTAGAATTAAAATATAAAAAAAGGTATAATAATACCTATGATAGATACAAATATAGATTTTAGACCATTTTTTATTTCCTTACAAGTAGCTAGTATATCTGTAGTGCTTACATTCGTACTTGGTCTTTTTGCTGCAAATTATGTGTACAAGCTAAATTTTGGAAAAGGAATAATAGATACTCTTTTTACATTACCTATGATTTTACCTCCAACGGTATCTGGTGCATACTTACTTATGTTTTTTGGTAGAAATACTGGAATAGGTAAATTATTAGAGAATTTCGGAATACAAATTGTTTTTACACGTATAGGTGCAGTTATTGCGGCTATATTTGTAGGATTTCCTCTTATGTATCGTGCTACACGTGGTGCTTTTGAACAAATAGATGAAAATATTATAAATGCAGCCAAAACGCTTGGAATATCTAATACAAAAATATTTTGGACTATAAAGATACCTATGGCAAAAGGTGGTATAATAGCAGGTGTTGTCCTAGCTTTTTCTAGGGCACTTGGAGAATTTGGAGCAACTATAATGCTTGCAGGTAATATACCGGGTCGTACACAAACAATGTCTATAGCTGTTTTTTCAGCTATTAATGCTGGGAATCGTGCCGTAGCAAATACATGGACTATAATACTTACAGCTATTTCTTTTATAATACTAATTGTTATGAATAGATTTTCTTATAAAAAGAGATAAAAACTGTGGAGGTGTGGGGCATAACCCCACGTTTTTATTTTTGAAAGGTAATTTTGCTATGCTTTATTTTGATATATATAAAAAACTAAAGAATTTTGAAATTAATATGTCGATGAAAACAGATAAAGGTGTTACGGCTTTTTTGGGGAGTTCTGGTTCTGGAAAAACTCTAACACTAAAATGTATTGCAGGAATAGAAATACCAGACAGAGGCATTATAAAATTAAATGGTGTTACTGTATTTGATAGTGAAAAAAAAATAAATATATCACCGCAGAAAAGAAAAGTCGGTTATTTATTTCAAAATTATGCTCTTTTCCCGAATATGACTGTTTACGATAACATTGATATTGTTGTATCATCTTTAAATAAAAAAATTACAAAAATTGAAAAAAAACAAATTATAAACGAGATACTTGAATCTTTACAGATAAATCATATATCTAAAAATTATCCTCAAAATATTAGTGGTGGCCAACAGCAAAGGGTAGCACTTGCACGTATTCTTGTATCAAATCCTAGCATACTTTTACTTGACGAGCCTTTTTCTGCTCTCGATTCTGGTTTAAAAGAAATAGTAGAAAAAGAGATACTACAAATTTTATCTAAGATTGAATCTACAACAATACTTGTAACACATGATGTAAATGAAGCTTACCGTATTTCGAATAATGTAGCACTTATAGAATCTGGAAATATAAAAAATTATGATACAAAAGAAAATATTTTTAACAACTATTTTACTAAAGAAATAAAGACTGTTTTTAGGAAAAGAGTATAGATTTAATTTACTTGTGTTTTAATCAATTTATTGTTATTATACCAAAAAGTGAAGTTTTCCTATTTTTAATATTAAGGAGATATTATGAAAGTTACAAAACATTCCAGGGTAATAAAAAAGCAAAGAGAAACAGAAGAAAAAAACAAAATAAAACAAAATAAAAAATCTTTCATGTTTTTTGTTTTTATTTTTCTTGCATTTATAGAGGGTTTTATTTGGGGAAGTATTTTAACAAAATTTTTAAGGAATAGTGATAAATAATGCGTTTAGGTATGGTTGGTTTGCCAAACGTAGGCAAAAGTACACTCTTTAACTCTCTAACTCTTTCAAAAGCAGAGGCTGCTAACTATCCATTCTGTACAATAGAACCTAATATTGGTATTGTTCCAGTACCTGATGAACGTTTATTATTTTTAGAAAATTTATATAATGCAAAAAAAGTAACTCCTGCCATAATAGAATTTGTAGATATTGCTGGACTTGTTCGTGGTGCAAGTAAAGGAGACGGTCTTGGTAATAAATTTTTGTCTCATATACGAGAAGTAGATGCAATAATACACGTTGTTAGATGTTTCGATGATGACAATATAGTACACGTAGATGCTATAGTAGACCCTATAAGAGATATAGAAACGATAAATATAGAACTTGTTTTTTCTGACTTGGACATAATAGAAAGAAAAATATCAAAGACATCGAAAGCTGTAAAATCAGATAAAACTCTTCAAAAAGAACTAGATTTATTAATAAAATTAAAATCACATTTAGAAAATGGAAAAGTAGCAAGAAGCTTTGAAACAGATGATTTTGAAGAATTAAAGCTTCTAGAAGATTTTAATTTACTTACATTTAAGCCCGTTATATATGCTGCAAATGTTTTAGATATAGATTTAGCTGAAAATGGAGAAGGAAATGAATTTGTAAAAAAAGTGAAAGATTTTGCAGAAATCGAAAAATCTTCTGTTTTTGTTGTTAGTGCAAAATTAGAAGAAGAAATATCAGAGCTATCAGAAGAAGAAAAAGGATTATTTCTTTCCGAGCTTAGTATAAATTCTAGTGGACTTAATAGGCTTATAAAAGAAAGTTATGCACTACTTGGGCTTATAAGCTATTTAACAGCAGGAGAAAAAGAAGTAAGAGCGTGGACAATAAAAAGAGGAACAAAAGCTCCAGGTGCTGCAGGTAAAATACACAGCGATTTTGAAAAAGGTTTTATAAGAGCAGAAATAGTAAATTTTAGTGATTTAAAAGAAACAAATAGCTATGCAATAGCAAAAGAAAAAGGATTAATTAGGCTAGAAGGTAAAGATTATATTATAAAAGATGGTGATGTTGTACTTTTTAGGTTTAATGTTTAAATAAAACAACTCCACAAATTTTTTAAATTTGTGGAGTTGTTTTATTTCTTTTAGATCTTCTATCTTCCAAGTAAAGTTTAGCGTAATATTTTGAAGGGTCGATTTTTGAAAAGATTTTAGCATAATATTGTGAAATATCTGTATAAACATTTTCCATTTCATACTTTCCAATTTGGCTTATTTTATATCTTCCATGACCTACTCTTTCAAACCAATCATAAATATTTATATTTAGTATGTTATTTGTGCTTTTTGGACATCCATATATGTCTATAAGTTCTTTAGGGCTAATACTACCTTCTACGTTTAGCAAAATAGTGGCAATCTGTATAGATTGTTCTTTATATACTGTTTTTATCTTTTTTCTTGAACTACCACCTTCATTTGTATCAAATTTTCTATTTTTTATTTCTCGTATTATACTGTCTCGTTTTGCAGCGTTTTTTGGTAGATTACAATTAATTTCTTCGTGGCTTATATTAATTTCTACTCTATTTTTATCACTTACAGTTATTACTCCAAAACCTAATTTTTTTGAAATATAAAGAATTTTATCAAAATCTCTTTTAACTTGCATAGGTATTGCTATATACACGAAATTTGTAATTTTTTGTGCGTTTATAGCTTGAAATAATAATTTTGTATTAAAACGTAATTTTGTTTCTATTATGATTATTTCTTTTTTATTATTTTTAATATAATTTTCACCGTCATCTTTGCTAAGTACAATATCAAAGTTTTTAACCTCTGCATTTACTTTATATCCCATTTCTTCGAAATGGTTTTTTATCGGTAAAAAAAGGTCTGTTTCTTTTTCCATAAAATTCTCAATATCTGTTTCTTTTTCTATAAAATTCTCAAGGTCTATTTCTTTTTCCATAAAATTCTTTAAAAAGATGCTTTTTAAATTTATAAAGCGTACTTTTTTTAAACTCCCATTCTGTTTATCATATTATCATATATTTCATTAATTGCTGTTATCATACGAGAAGCTGCCATAAAATGATGCTGAAAAAATATCATATTTTGCATTTCTTCATCTACATTTACACCTTTTACAGCTAATCTCTGATTTTGTATAATCAGCATCATATCTGTTTGGCTTTCTGTAAATCTGTAGGCTTCATTTAACCCCATAGCAAGTTCTGATATAATAGAACTTATAAAATCGTTTACATTTCCTTCTCTAAAAAGAGTTGGATTATTTCTAAGATTCATAAAAGCAAGAACTAAATCGGGGTTACTCTGACCACCATTTCCTTCATCTGTCGTAGAAGTTGCAAGTAAATTGTGATTATTCACAATATCTGGGTTTACAGTAAAGTTGAATATATTTACTCCCTCTTGTAATAATTGATTTAATCCACCAGGTACATAATTTGCATGGGTAGGGTCATTCCAACCATCTGGGAAATTTCTAAGAGTGAACAAAGGAACATTTACAGGTTCACCTAAATGATTAAATCCATTCATATGACCACCTGTCATACCTGCTATTTGTGTTCCATTACTATTTACACCAAAGTTGAAAGCATTTGAAATAGTTTGAACCAATTCGTTTAATCTTGATATATAGTAAGGTATACCTTTAAAATCTATACCACTAAAATGCGGATTAAAACTAGGATTAGAACCAACTAAAGTACCATTTGCATTTCTAGATGAATCTCCATCTCTCATTTGAAAAAGAGCAGCTAATTGACCGGAAAATGCAGCATTATCTGTTCTAAACTGTACGCCTTCAAAAGTAGAATTACCTACAAAGCTATTTGGGTTAGTTGTATTGTTTATAGATATTCTACCGATTCTTATGTCGTATAATCCGTCTACATCGTGTGGATGAAGCTTTGTTTCTCTTCTAATTGCTTCGAGTACATTTACTCTATCATGAGAAACAAATTCATGACCATTTATGTGAATAACAAGCCTTTCATTACCATCATTATTTCTTATAGTTGTATCGATATTTACAAACGAACTAAGCTCATCTAAAAGATTGTTCCGTTGGTCTCTTAAATCGTTGGCTCTGTCTCCTCTCATTTCTAAACGTTCTATTTGTGCATTTAAAATA
Organism: Defluviitaleaceae bacterium; assembly: GCA_009787355.1. Taxonomy (GTDB): domain Bacteria; phylum Bacillota; class Clostridia; order Lachnospirales; family UBA5962; genus WRGD01. The sequence goes on from WRGD01000090.1 coordinate 8,832, forward strand.
GTTAGTTGTTCACCTATCGTGTTTATTGCTGTAACCATACTTCCTATTTCTTGGTTTATATTAGATTGTTGTCTTTGTAATGCTGTGGCTCTATCATTTATGTTATTAGTTAACACTGTCATAGAGTTGATAAAATTATTTCTTAGTATTGGATCGCTTGGACTAGTGTGTAGAGTTTGCAAGCTTGCAAAAAATTGGTCAAAACTTGCGTTTATACCAACACCATTTATTTCTCCAAAACTAGCTTCTAGCATAGTTAAATGCATTTTTAAAGTTTCTTGTCTTCCAAGTATAGGATTTTCGGCTCTAAAACGAGTATCCAAATGCGGGTTTCTTATTTGGTTAATACCTATAATTTCTGAACCAGTACCCACCATACCAGTTCTATTATTTGTAGACAAAGGCATAGAGGCTCTTTGTACAACTTGTTGTCTAGAAAAACCAGGTGTAGTAAGATTCGCCATATTGTGTACAGCAACTCTAGAGCCATTTCTTGCTGTATTCATTCCACTTACAGCTACATTAAATTCAAAAAAAGATGAACGCATATATTATAACCTACCAGTCCTATTTATTAAAGTATCTATCATTTCTGTAAGTACATTTACAACTCTTGCAGAAGCATTGAAAGAATGTTGAAAACGTATCATATTTGTCATTTCTTCTTCTAAGGAAACACCAAAGCTCCTATGACGTTCTCCCTCTATTTCAGATATTGTTCTTGCATGGCTATCTGCAAAATTGTTTAAACTTTCAGTTTCTACAGCAAGATTTGTAACCATAAAATTGTAAAAATCATCTATGCCAGCAGGAGCAGAGCCATCTATACTTATTAAATTTTCATGCCATGTAGATAAAAGATTTAAAAGTATGTGTGGGCTACTAACATCTGTATTGTTAGCCTGTAGACCAATTAGATTAAAACCATCTGGAGTTAAAAGTGCAGGATTTATTACTACATTACCCAAAGTATAATTTGCTGTATGTTCGTTAACATTGGCAGGAAGTCCATTTGTATCTATATGTGAATTGTTTACAGTAACAAATATAGGAATACCAGTACCTCCCCAAGCGTTTACTGTTCTATTATACGGTGGGTCATATAATTGTGCAGATGTTGCATTCGAGGCTATATCAGTCCAGTTTTGTCTATGGTATGTCCCCCACGTACCTGTGTTTGTACTGCTTGCATTTGCATTTGTTAAAAATTCATTTATCATAGCTATTGTATGATTAAACATTGTATCTAATCTTCTTAATGTTCGTGGTATTACACTTTGAGTATTACTAAATTCATTTCTTAATTCCCACTGTGTTTGTGCAATAGCCATTTCTTCTGTTGTCAATTGCATAAAATCGCCATCAGGACTCTTTAAAAACATACCATTTGCATCGGGTATAAAATCAGGCTGTACTCCAATAGCCGGAGGAGGTAAGGGTTGACCCGCATTAGGGTTTTGTGCATATCTTTCAAAAACACTATGAATTGAAACATGGTTTGCTCTGGAAAGTCCTCTGGACATAATAGTACCCATAAGTTCGCCTGGTCTGTCCCAACTCATAGGTGTTCTATCTAACCTCATTAATGAATTTGCATTTCTAAAAGATGGGTCGAAATTTAATATCCCAGAATCTGGTGTAACATCCTGACCTATTACTGGTTCTATAAAATTACCGTTTTCTTCTGTAAAACGCATTCCTATATGTGTTATTTGATTATTTCCAAGTAGAGTATGACCATTTGTCGAAATTTCCACATGACCATTTCTAGAATTTGTACGAAAATCTACATCTAAAATAGCAGCAAGACGGTCCATTGCGACATTTCTAGCATCTCTAAAATCATTTGCAGCTTGCCCAGAAATTTCCATATGGTGTATACGTTTATTCAGGTCGTCAATTGTGTGTAAGAGTTGGTTTGACTCTCTAATTAAATCCATTGCCTGATTATTAAGTGTATTTTGTTGTTCGGTTAATCTTCTATGTGTATCATTCATTCTATTTAAAAAAGTAGTAGCAGAAGATACAAAATTACTACGTGTATCCATAGCACCCGGATCCAAAGAAAGTTCTTGTATAGATGCCCATAAATTTCTTGTAACAACAAGTCCATTACTTGTGTTTGAAAGTTCGTCCATAGACATTTCTACATCATTGGCTGTTCTGTGCATTGTTTCAAAAAAATGAGCAGAACCTATTTCATTTCTAAAATGCATATCCATAAATTGATTCCTAAGTTGCTGTATTCCTACAATACTTGTTCCAAGTCCCACTTGGTTTGTACTCGATGCTGTTCTACCAATATTTAGATGTGCAAATTCTACTTGATTTACTCTTTGTCTCGAAAAACCAAGCGTGCTAACATTTGCCATATTGTGGGCTGTTACAGCTAAATTTCGCTGTGCAGCTTGCAAACCGCTAGTTGTACGGTGTATGCTATTTAATGGCATAAAGTGCCTCCTTTTAATTTATTTAACCTTTAGTATCAAAAAAACTCGTATTATTTGTAGAAATTTCTTCAAAATACGGTTCTGCTTTTTCCCCCCTCAACATATTTACAGAAAAATCTATATATTCCAAAGAACTTTTAATCAAGTTTTTGTTTATTTCATTTCTTTGTTTTAATTCTTCTAGTGTTTCTTTTAGTTTATCTCTTATCGATATTAATTCCTTTATTTCTTCTTTATTTTCTATTATTTCCGATATTTTTGTTATTGTTAGTTCTTTTGGATTGTAGTTTAGCACTATTCCTATATTTTTAACTATATCTTCACGTTTTTGTTCTAGTTTTTGATTTTTTCCAAGTATAGCGGTTTCAGCCCATGTTATTTTTTGAAGCACATCTATATTGTTACTTTTTATAATATTCGATTTTTCTTTTGCTAAAACTAAAAGTTCGTCATAGTTATTAAACTCATTTTTTAATGTTGTTATAAATTCTTCTATTAAACTTGGCATAAAGCCTCCACTATCATTTTGAGTTCTTAGTATATAAATAATCGACTTATACTGGTATTTACATTATACAAAAATTGAATTTACACCAAAATCAAAATATCCATTATTTTCAATTTTACTTTTTGTTAATAAATGTTATAATTTATAACAAATTGTATTAAAAACTACTTACTGAAAAGAGGTCCAGTGGTTCTTAGTTACTTTTGCAAAGCAAAAGTAATGAACCTACCTAAAAAAAGGAGAACTTATTATGAAGTCCAAAATCAAATTTTTATGTTCAACAATGTGCTTTTTTATATTTTTAATTGCATTTCCTCGTCATACTATTGCAAATCCCTATGAACTTGTTTTTATAACCCCTGAAAGTGTTATTAATTTTTATAATACTGAAAATTTACCCATTATTTCCGAATACGAAATATTAAATTATATACCAGAAAAAGACTACATACAAAATGATATAGAGCTGTTGCCTTGGAGTATTGTAAGTCAAATTATTAATCCTTCTACTATACTTGAAATATATGATATAGGTACAGGATTAACATATAATGTATACAGCTTTTCAAACGGAAACCATGCCGATGTCGTTACATTAACAAGAGAAGATACAGATATATTATTTTATACATTTGGTAACAGATGGAATTGGAATGTCAGACCAGTTTGGGTAACGATAGGAGATATAACAGTTGCAGCATCTATAAATGGTATGCCTCATGGAAATTCACAGAGTCATTTAAACAATGGTCTAGGTGGTCATATATGTTTACATTTTTATGGTAGTAATACGCATAATGGTAATGTTTCTTTTGCAAGGCTTCATCAACAAGAAGTTCTAACTGCTTTTAATTATAGAAAAGAATAAAACCTTTGGGTTCCACTTCGAGGATTTGGGGATAGAGCCACCAAGATTTTAATCTCGTAAACAAAAAAGATATGGATTTTTCCATATCTTTTTTGTTTAAAATTTAAACTACCCAGAAACAATAAGAGAAATTCCTATCATCTTCAATCATATCTCTAATTAAATGTACTGTAAAAATTGAAATTATAACGTATAGATACATGATTATTGTTGTATTATGGTATACATTGAGAGGAGCAGTGCTATCTGTTACTTGACTACCTCCAATTTGAGCAGTCCACCAACCTGCAAAAGTTAAATTTGCTCTTTTTTCTTGGATTATAAAACTATAAAGATAAATGAGAAAAAATTTTTAGATGGATATTATGATGATATTTTTAATTAAGAAGTGGAAATTCTAAATA
>WRGD01000091.1 GCA_009787355.1 Defluviitaleaceae bacterium
TCCATATTTCCATATTTCCATATTTCCATATTTCCATATTTCCATATTTCCATATTTCCATATTTCCATATTTCCATATTTCCATATTTCCATATTTGGTAAAATCGGATTTGTTGTTAATATGTTAATAATAAACATGATTAATGTGTAATTCCTATAAATTTTTTAATAAGGAGATTACGACAATGAAAAAACGACGGCGTTGTATTGTTAAAAATTTCAAAAGTAGTAAATCAAGAAATGTCTAAAAAACTATCCTATCAAAAATGATTTTAGACATTTCCCGAAAAAACTTTGTACATACTAGCATATATATAAAGTTTTTTCAAGATAAATTAAAAGTAAATAAAGTAAAATTTTTATTATTTTAAAATTACGAGGAGAAAAAACATGTTAAATTTAAAGAAACTTGGTGTTTCATCATTATCAGTAGCTTTATTAGCTACAACAGGAACTTATGTTATGGCGAATAATGGAGATTATGAAAGTATAGAATTGGGTAATAGCAGTTCTAGTGTAGTTATTATTCAATTGGACGAAGAGTATCCAGGTCAATTAGACCAGTTAGAACTTGCTCCTGGAGTTAGGGTTAGAAGTACACCTAATATAAGTGCTTCTGTTCAGGCTAGTAGACCTTGGGCTGGTGGTAATCTTACTGGAACAGCAAGAACAGAGGCTAATTTTATATTGCAGATGATTGGTGCTAGGGTAAGAATTAATAATAATGGTGCTAATATAGAAACGGGTTCATGGAACAGGTTGAACAATACTCATCTTGTGACAGCAACTTTAACAGGAACTGGTGGAAGAGTTGGAGCTGTACATGGCGATCACGAGTGGAGAACAACAGCTTCAGGTACAGTTCAAAGTACAACAACTACTGATACTAGATTTCAATAGTAATTAAAAATTTTTTATAAAAGAAACTGTGTAGTTTTATAATTATGCAGTTTCTTTTATACATATTGATATAAAGGTGCATTTTTATGAAAAAAACTTTTTATTCTATATCAGTATTATTTTTTTTTATAATTTTAGTTTCTTATTTTAGAAATTTGGTACATTTCGGTGAAACTAGTATTCAGAACAATAATGAACTCGGTCATTTTGGTTATGCACTAGGAGTATCTAATAGAAATTCTATTGAGTTAGGACCCCTTTTGTTTATGGATACTGATGAAAATGAAATTCTTGTATATTTTTCAAATGAGGGAGGTACAGATGCAGAATTTGTTTTAAAACTTTTTTTAGATTATAGGTCTATCTATTTTTCTGTTCTAAATTCTTATGAACATATATATAATAAAAGTTATTCATTTTTTTTACAGGATGGAGAAAGTATAACCATACCTATTTCTGTTTTAGACAGCTTTGATAATTTTAATTATTATGCTAAATTAAATACTATTATAATGATAGAACCTAATTTATTTCAAAAAAATGTACAACATTTTAATGATAAATTTTACGGAATGTCTATTTCTAGTTATGTTGTTTTTTCTCCAGATGAACAATTAAAAGAGAAAGTTTTGGATGGCTATGTTAATATTGCAGATGTTTCTTGGAGTACAAATTTGAATGAGAATTTGTTTGAAATTTTACCTACAATATATCCTAAAAATCATTTTGATTTTAATATAGGAACTAGCATTGAAAATATAGTTCCTACTTTTAATCCATCGTATCTTTCATACATAACTGTACAGCCAAAAGAAAAAGTTAATTTTTATTATGTTTTAGGCGATACTACCATTGATGGATTAAATAGATTTGTAATAATAGGATTACTTGATTGGGAACAAATAAATTTGAATAATAAGGAGTTTTTGAAAGTTGAATTGCCTCGAAATGGGTATAATAACAGCTTATATGCTGGATTTGGAAATTTAATTTTTGAGGCTCCTGAAGAAACTGGGATGTATGAATTTATTGCTTTAGCTATAGGAATTTCAGACGATATAGCTTTTTTTACTAATATTGAAAATAGTTTTAGAGTTACTATAGTTGTTGAATAGTTATAATACTTTGAATTAATTTATGTTAATTTAGAATTTTGAGGTGATATTTTATGAATTTAAAAGGTATTATGCTATATCTTTTTACTATAACTTTTTCAAATAGTGCTTTTTATTCTGATTATATTAATTATAATGGAATAAATTATCATCAATAAACAAATTTGAATAATTTTAGTGAAAAAAATATTATAGAACAAAGAGCAAAAGAGATTATAGAACAAATGTTTTTTAATGAATTTTATCTTTTAAATGGAAACATAAGTGAAGAGTTTATAGAAGAATTTGATTCTACAATAAATTTGTTTTGGGAACTTAATAGAGACTTGTTTGCAAGAATGGATAATCTTAGCGGAGAAGAAATAAGTGAAATTATGTATAATTTTCCTGATATTAATACTGTATTTGTTTTTTTTACAGGTGAAGAACATATCTATGGTTGGTTAGGACAGCCTGTTTCTATGGATAGTAATTTTGAAAGTGGATTTCCTTTTTCAGTTCCAGCATCTTTTTCCAATTCTAAACTTTTTATTTCACAATTAATCCATTATCATGGGTTAAATTCAAATCCAGAATATAATCCTTACTTATTAGAAGAATGGAATTATGGTTCTATAAAATATGTTAGAGAAAACAATTCTCCTTTTTTAGTTCCATCAGAAAACTCTATTAGTGGTCGTGATATATTAGTTACTTTAGATGAAAATACAGAAATCAGAATATTAAGAAATATGCCTAGTTTTTTTCATAGTCAACAGAGTCGAATGACTAGATTTTTTGAAGGATACTCTCTTTTACACGAGGCAATAATTTTAGACGGTACCTTTGAAGGAAGAAGAGGTTTTATACCTAATTATTATTTAAATTAAATTTTCTAATTTTTTCCACTTGAAAATAATTTATAAAGATGTATAATAATCTAGAGAAAAGAATTTAATAATTCTTTTATTTATCCATACCCTTTTTATTTTATGAAATTTTGTAAAATATTGACTTGAAAAAGCATCCCCTTTTCATTAGTTTATGAAAAGGGGATGCTTTTTATTCAAATGGAATTACTACATAAATAATATAGAATTGTCGATATACAAAATACTAGAAGAACAAAATTATAGTCATAGCATAAAAAATCAAATTTTTAGAATAAATTCAAAAATAGCTCTTAATATATCTAAATTTTTTTACGATAAAATAAACATAGATATAAAATTGAAAATTAAACAAATAAACAAGGAGGTAGAACAGATAAAATGTCTTTATTAACAAATCAAATGCGTTTTACTGGGCTTTCTGGTATTGATACAGATAGTATGGTAAGACAAATAATGAACGCAGAAAGCATGAGAATGCATAGCTTTCAAAGAAATAGACAAATTCTACAGTGGAGACAACAAGATTTAAGAGGAGTAAGTAACCAGCTTAGAGCTTTTCAAGATAGATTCTTGGGAGTTAATACTGGTCCAGATGCAGTGTCTTTACGTATGCAATCTGTAATGAACTCCAGAGCTGTAAATGTAAATGGAAACGGCTTAGATGTAACAGCAGGTGCAAATGCACAAACTGGAAATTTCAGTGTAAATGTTATTCAAGAATCAACAACAAATAGAATGACAGGAGCTAGACAAACAGTAGCTGCTACAGCTCCAAATCAGCTTGATTTTAACAATATACAAGATGGTCAAACAATACGTTTAGCACTTAATAACGGTACAGCTCATGAGATAAATTTGGAACAAATAAGAGATGCATCTAATAGTAATGCAGAATTTGTAACTAATCTTAATGCACAGTTGAAAGCTAGATTCGGAGAAGATGTAACATCTGGTGAAAATAGAATAGAGGCAAGTCTTACAAGTGATGGTCGTTTAAGTTTTGACACAAATGGAGCAGGAAATACACTTACTCTAACAAATGGTGCTGCGAATGGTCTTGGTGCTATAGGTGGTTTTACAAGCGGTACTAGAAACAATTTTAGTACGGCTATGACTGTATCTTCTTTTTTCGAAGCTGCATACAACAGAGATGGTGGACCTAGATTCGGTATAAGTGAGGAAGCTATAACAATAAATGGTGTATCTATAGCAATAAGTGGTTCTCAAACTATACAAGAAATGATGACGGCTGTTAACAACAGTGGAGCAGGTGTAACACTTAGCTTTAATAATTTAACAAATTCTTTTAGTATGGTTTCTAGAACAGCAGGTGAAGAAGGTAATATACAAATAGGTGGAGGACGTACAATACCAGACCCAAATGACCCATCAAGTGTTAGTACGCCAATGCCGGATAATGGTACTGCATTTATGCGTGGTCTTGGTTTAGATAGTAGTATTGCTGGTTCTAACAATGTATCTGGTCAAAATGCTGTAGTAGAAATAACAACATCTGACGGTAATTCATTTAAAATAGATAGACCTTCAAACACATTCAACCTAATGAATGAAATAGGTATAAACTTTACTATTTCTTCAGAAGCTGTAGGAAATACTATATCTTTTAATGTTACTAGAAATACAGATAGAACAAGAGATATTATAACATCTTTTGTAGAAGAATATAATGCACTTGTTCGTGAGTTACATGAGCTAAGAAATACAGCAAGACCACGTGGAAGTAATGGTTCCTTGTTTGACCCGCTATTAGACCACGAAAGAGAAGGGCTAAGCGATAGCGAAATTAGAAATTGGGAAGACCAAGCAAGAAGAGGGCATTTGCATCGTTCTCAGGAAATAGAATCTGCTCTAACTCAAATGAGAAGAAGATTGAGCGAAGGTATACAAATGGAAGATGGCTCTAGAATGCACCTTTTCCACTTTGGTATTTCTACAGAACGTTCAGGCTCTTTAACGACTCTTACAATAGACGAAGATAGATTAAGCACTGCTATAAATACTATGGACGAAAGTACCGTACATTCTTTCTTTTCTAGTATGGCAGAAAATTTAAATACTGCTATGTCTACAGCTACAGAGCGTATACGAAGAGTAGCGGGTACTCAGGCTACATCTGTAAATACTCAATTGCAAGGTAGAATAGATGATATAGATAGAAGAGTTAGTACAATGGAAACTAGGCTAAGGCAAAGAGAACAAGCACTTTTTGCACAATTTGCAAGAATGGAATCTGCTGTTATGCAAGCAAATTCGCAAATGGAGTTTTTGTTTATGATGGCTGGACAGTAAGTTATATTGACATCCTTAAATTAGAGGTGTATTATGCGATTAAAAACAGGGTCTGTCTCTGTAGAACAAACTTTGGAACTCTTCTATCAAAAAAGAGATTTAGTTACAAATATTTTGTCTTTTACAAAAGAAGCAAAATTTAAAGGTACTAAAGAAGAGATAGAAGAGTATATAAATCTTATTGAACAAAGACAACAATTTGTAGAAAAACTTATGCAAATAGAAAATGCTTTAAAAACTAACGAACATATCGAAAATATAAAAAGTAATGATATTTCAGAAAAAGTTGAAAAGATAGAATTAGAAATAAAAGAAGATATAATTTTTTTGAGTGAACTTGAAAATAGAAATATGCCACTAGCACAAAAAATGCTTATTTTAATGAAAAGTGAAATGAAAAATTTTAAAACTTCCAAAAAAGCGAGTAGTATGTATAATCAAGATTTATTTGAAGGATATACAAAAATAGATACATTGAAATAAATTATTAAAATAATTGTTACAAATCAAATTTTTAGTATAGGAATTTTCTAGTATATAGAATTTACAAGGAGGAAAAACTTGAATATAAATAATACGCAAAATCATAAAAGTTTCACACTTACAAGACCAAGTATAGATAGAGCTACTACTACTACTACTACACCTACAACACCAAATAAAAATAATGATAATAGTAGTATTAGCCCAAGTAGAATATCAAATCAGCCTACAGACCTTCACAACAATATCTTAGATAGTAAAACTGTGGAGAGAGAAATACAAACTGTTAATGATTATATTCTAAATTTCGATAGAAAAATAGAGTTTGAAATACATGAAGAAACAAATACTGTTATGATTTCTGTTTTAGAGGCGTCTACAGATAGAGTAATTAGGCAAATGCCACCAGAATCAAAATTAGACGCACTTGTTCTTATAAAAGATTTATTTGGTATAGATGAATTGGTTTAAAATATAGTAATTTAAATAACTATCACAAGATAATATCAATAAGTAAACTCTAATATGTTTACAATTTGGAGGTTAACATTTTGTTAAAAAACCCTTATAGTAATTACTCGAACAACAAAATATTTACAGCATCTAAAGAAGAACTAACTCTAATGCTTTACGAGGGAGCTTTGAAATTTGCAAATCAAGCTATAATAGCTCTTGAAAATAAAGATATGGAAAAAACAAATACTTTAATTGTAAGAGTGCAAGATATAATTAGAGAATTCCAAATTACTCTTAACAGAAGTTATCCTATTTCTGAAAAATTATATAATCTTTATGACTATCTTTATAGAAGGTTGATAGAAGGTAATATGAAAAAAGACAAAGAAATATTATCTGAAGTTAGAGATTTTCTTAGAGATTTCAGAGATTTGTGGAAAGAGGCAATGGTACTTGCAAAAAACCAAAATAAAGAACCTTTAAGTAAAGAACCTATTGCAAAAGCATAGATTTTAAAAAATTTTTAAAGTATTTAATTATTTTCTTGTTTCTGTTCTTATAGCAATTGTATTGAAGTAAATAAAAATAATATGCATATATCTCCCTTTTTTAGAATAAACTTTCTACATGACGTACTGAAAGAAAATTCAGTTTACTGATAGTATATACAAACGAAGGGAGAGTCGTATGCTTCAAAATAATTTAAACAACAATGTAAGCATAGTGGGGGTAATAGCAAGCCCCTTTACTTTTAGCCATGAAGTTTATGGGGAAGGTTTTTATAATTTTTATGTAAATGTAAGTAGACTTAGTGATTTTTTTGACAGATTACCTGTTACTATTTCCGAAAGATTGTTTAATATAGAAAAGCTATCCCAAGGCACAAGTGTACATATAGAGGGTCAAATAAGGTCTTATAATAGCTACGAAACATCAAACAAAAGAAATAGGTTAATACTAACTGTTTTTACAAAAGAATTTTCGGTTTTAAACGAAATGCTTTCATCAGATACTGTGTCAGAACAAAAGCCACCAAATGAAGTAATGTTAAACGGTTATATATGCAAAGCTCCTATTTTTAGAACTACTCCTTTTGGTCGTGAAATATCGGACATATTACTTGCAGTAAATAGGTCGTATAACAAAAGTGATTATATACCGTGTATAGCATGGGGTAGAAATGCAAGATATCTTTCAAATATGTCTATTGGTGATAATATAAAAATTTTTGGAAGAATGCAATCTAGGGTTTATCAAAAAAAGATTGAAGTAGGAGAAACAATAGAAAAAACAGCTTATGAAGTTTCTATATCTAAGATAGAGAATTAAAATTTGGTGCTTTTACTTTGTAAAAGTAGCTAAAGATACCACCAAACTTCTTTTTGGAACATAGGTAAGAAAAAACCTTGTCGATTTTGTTGACAAGGTTTTTATTTTTAAAATTTTAATTTTTTATATTGACAAAATTTTAAAAAATATTTATAATTTCAATATATGACCAATGATACATACGAAACCTTAATTTTTTTATACAAAGGATGACCATCAGTAATAAAATACCAAAGGAGGTATTTGTGAAAAGTTTAGTGAAAAATATAATGTTATTTGGATTTGCATTAGTTTTATCTATAACAGCTTTTCCTATACACGCAAATGCAAATTCTCAAATATTTTATATTATAGGACATGGATATTTTGAAATAACTCATGAAGATGATATTTATGAGTTAGAAAATATCTTAGATGAGATAACTAATAGAGCTTTAGAATTTAATAATTTATTCCAGCAAGAAAATGAAAATAAATCTATACATGATTTACGAAATAGGAGTATAGATGCAAGATTTATAACTTGTCCGATTTGTAGGAATGGATGGCTTTCACAAAGAGAACAAGCTACTCCATGGGGTACAACAACAGATATAAGAGCAGCTGGCAGTTTTCCAAATGCTTTTATAGAAGTGAGGCAGTTCAGAAATGTAACTGTATGGAACCAATGCGATAATTGTGGATTTAGCACACCACAAAACACAAGACAAGAAGAAAGATGGGTAAGGCAGTAATTTTAGTATATAAAAATTAAAATAAAATTTGTATTATTTGGTTTATATATTTTCAAAATTTATACCACATTTATTCACTACAATAAATGTGGTATATTTTTGTTTAAAATTAGTATGTCTACCTTAAAAACGACATAGGGTCTGTATGTCTACCATTATGTCTAACCTCGAAATGAGTGTGGTTTCCTGTACTCCAGCCTGTAGTACCAATAGCAGCTATAACCTGTCCTTGCTGGACACTTTGTCCAACTCTTACTAGGTTTCTAGAATTGTGAGCATATAGTGTTGTTATACCATCACCATGGTCTACTATTACAGTGTTTCCATAACCATTCTGCCAACCAGAGAAAATAACAACACCATGGTCGGAAGATATAATATCTCTACCAGCTGGAGCTGGTATATCTATACCCGAATGAAATTCGTTTCGTCCAGATATAGGACTACGTCTTGGACCATATGGCGAACTTATGCGTAAATGTCCTGGAACTGGCCATGCCATTCTACCACTCAAGTTTAGTAGTGCTGGGTCTACAACACGATTTGTACTAGCACCTTGCGTTGCTCTTGCTTGCCTAGCCTGTGCCCTTATAAGATTTTCTACTTCCCTTTGGGATTGCTCCAAAGCTCTTAATTGCTCTAAAAACTCTCTCTCTTCTCTTTCAAGGCCATCTAGTCTAAGATTCCAAGCCTCGAGGTTTGATTCGTGTTCTGACCTTCTTGCCATTTCTTGTAATTCTAAAGACATTAGTCTCTGTGCTTCTGATTCTATTATAGCTTGACTTTCTGATATCCGTTGTTCTGTGTCCAAAAGATTACGAACAAGATTTTGGTCGTGCTCTATTATAATGTTTATAAATTCCATTCTCATTAGTAAATCTGTAAAATCGGAAGCACCAAGCAAAACATCTAAATATGTAGTTGCACCATTCATATACATAACTCTTGCGCGTGCAATAAATGTTTCTTGTTGCTGTGTTCTAAGTTCTTTTGCTTCTTCCAAATCTAATTCTACATTTCTAAGAGTTTCTTTTGTAGTGTCTAGCTGTGCATTTATAATATCTAGCTCTTCTTCTACTTGCCTTATTTCTTCTTCTATTTGATATATTTCTTGTTGTGTTTCACTCATTCTTTGATTTACATCGTAAACCGATGATTGCACTACTTCTATTTGTGAAGTTATCTCGCCTAATCTAGCTGCATTATCTCCCGAGGCATATGCACCATTATCAAAAAAAATAATAAACATAAGCACAAACGAAAGAAAACCAGATAAAAAAAACAATTTACTTTTCATATAATTTTCCTTTTATTTTTTTGTTATATTTTACTAACTTGTATTTATCAAATTTTATAAAATCAATTAATACGTAAATATCTACACACGTAAATATTTACGTACAGATGTAATGCTTCCAATAAAACCAATTATAACACCCATTATAATTAAAACAGGGGTCAAAACTATAAATACATCCATAGTCGATATAGGTTCAAAAAATATTACATTAATTATAAAATTTAAAAATAGGTTGTCTACATTCATTAGTGAGTTTATTAAATATGTGTACATAAAGTAGCTAACAAGTAGTGTCAAGCCAGCACCTAAAACTCCTATTAAAATACCTTCCATTAAAAAAGGCCATCTTATAAACCAGTCAGTCGCACCTACATATTTCATTATATTTATTTCGTTTTTTCTTGCAGAAACTGTTATTTTTATTGTATTTATAATTATTACTGTAGATATACTTGCTAAAAAACCTATTATTATTAAACTAAATATAGTTACATAATTTCGTATATCCAAAAATAAATCCATTGCTTCTTCGTCGTGTATAACTCTATCTACATTTTTTATATCTACTATTTCAGATGCTACTATTATTTGGTTTTCAAGTGCATTTATTTCTACAGAAAAGGAATTTGGTAAAATATCGCCTGTCATACCTATTAAAAGCTCGTAGTCCATTCCCCAATCTTCTATTACATTTTCAAATGCTTCTTCGGAAGATGTAAAGGATACGCCCATAACATAAGGTAATGCAAGTAGTTTTTCTCTTATTTCTTCTATTTCTTCTTCTGAAACACCTATTTCCAAAAAAACAACTATGTTCATACTTCTTTCAACACCTGTTAACACTTGATTAACATTTGTTACAATAAAGTATGAAATAGCAAAAATTAATGTGCAGCTTGCCACAGTAATAATAGAAGCAAGACTCATAAGTCTGTTTCTAATTAGTGATTTAATTGATTCTGATAAGAAGTATTTTAAATTTCTAAGCTTCATCATCATAACCACCTTTTTCAATATCTCTTAGAAGATGTCCGTGTTTTATTGTAACAACACGTTTTTGCATTCTATCTACTATTTCTTTTGCATGGGTTGCACAAACAACAGTTGTACCTCTTATATTTATATCGTCTAAGAGCATCATTATATCCCATGCTGTTTCTGGGTCTAGATTTCCAGTTGGCTCGTCTGCAATAAGTATTGGTGGATTATTTACAATAGCACGTGCAAGAGCACACCTTTGTTTTTCTCCGCCGGATAGTTGGTCGGGATATGCTTTTGCTTTACGCCCTAGACCTACCATTGCCAATGCTGTTGGTACATTTCTTCTTATTTCTCTACCTGTTGCTTCGGTTACTTGCATAGCAAAAGCTACATTTTCATATACTGTTTTGGAGGGCAAAAGTTTAAAATCTTGAAAAACAACACCAAGTTGTCGCCTAAAATATGGTATATGTTTATACTCCAATTTTGTAATATCCGTTTTGTTTATTATTATATTTCCAGCTGTTGGGTCTATTTCTTTCAAAATCATTCTTATAAGAGATGTTTTCCCGGAACCAGAAGAACCTATAACAAATACAAAATCTCCTTTTTCTATTTCTAGAGAAACGTTGTCTAGACCTTTTGTTCCATTTTCATATATTTTTGTTACATTATTTATTTTTATCATATTTTTCAATCCACTTGCTGTTAGTAACTATGCTATAGTATACTGTAACAATATAGTAACACAAAATTTAAAACAAATCAAGTATATTTGTTAAAAATATTATAAAGATGTTTCGAAATTGTTAAATATAAAAATATAGTAAACTTAGCAATCCTTTATTTTACTGGTTTTATTTATATTTTAGTAATATTTTTTATTTGGAAAATAAAAAATATTTCCACTTTTGAGTTTATATAAATTGCTATAAAAATACTTCAAAAATTTGTTGAAAGATTGATTTTTATATGAAGAAAATAATTTTTAATTAAATATTAGTATCATTTTTTATAATTCATTTATGATAAATAAAAGTAGGTGAAAAAATAATCCAAGAAAAATTATAGTGTTTTTAAAAAATCTGTGCTAAACTTCTTTCATACAAAACAAAAAAGTTTTGTTAACGACATATTACTTGTAAGGAAATATAAAAAATACAAAACATCATTCTTAATAAATGAAAAAGAAAGGATACATTATGAACAACAATGAAACTAGAAAATCAAGTAAAAATTATAAAGTACGCAAAGATAATATATTTTATTTCCATACAGTACAATCTTTTCTACCAAATGAAACTACACCAGAACAAGCACATAAAATCGGAATAGAGTTAATGAGAAAACATTACGGACCCCATGTACAAGTAGTTATAGCAACACATATAGATAAAGCCCACATACATAACCATTTTGTGATAAATTCTGTTTCTCTTAGTTGCGAAAAGTTTCATAGTAACAAAGATACTTTAAATAAGATGAGAAATAATTCAGACATACTTTGTAGACAAAATGGTTTATCTGTTATTGTACCAAAATCCAAAAATCAAAATTATTCTTATAAAGAATGGCAAGAGAGAAAAAATAATAATTCATGGAAAGAAGATTTACGTTTAGATTTGGATAAAGCAATTTTACAATCTAACAGTTTTGATAAATTTAAAAATATTTTAAAACAACAAGGATATGAATTTAAAGAACCAAGAAAATATTTAACAATAAGAAAAAAAGGTTATGAGCGTTATATAAGAACAAAAACATTAGGTGATGACTATATAGAAGAGCGTATAAAAGAGAGAATAGCAAATGAGAATAAATTAAATATTGCAGACTTTAGTAAGAATAATAAACCTGTAACAGTAGGGAAATTTGTAGCATACAAGAGAAAAGAATAAATTTAATTTTCTAAGAAATATAATATCTGATTCAGGTGTTATTGTGATGAAAAGTAGTATAGTTTCAAATAGTAACAATAGAACTTTAAATACTGAAGAATTTAGAGCATTTACGCTTGTGGATAAAATTGCTCCTTTAATTTTTATAAATGATAATGATGAATATGGAAAATTATTTTCTTTAATTCATGAATTAGTTCATGTTTACTTAGGTAAAAACAACTTACTAAATACTTCTACTATTGAAGATGTAAATTCAGTAGAAATTTTTTGTAATGCTGTAACAGGTAACTTTTTTGTTCCTAAAAAAATATTTACCCAAAAATGGCATGAATTAAATTATGGAACAGAGAAAGATATAATAAATTACATAAACGAAAGTGATAAGTATTCTGATAAAGCTCTAATTTCTTGGAGTGATTATAATATAGCAGACCCTTGGATAATCGCAACAGCTAAAACATACAATTATGTTGTAATAACATTGGAACAATTAAGAAATACAAATACTTTGAAAAATAATGGTAAGGTATATATACCTGAAATATGTGAATATTTTGAAGTTGAATGTAAAGATATTTATTATATGCTAGATAATATGAATTTCAAATTTTAAATAGAAGTGGACAAAGCTAGATTCTATAATTAGTTTTGTCTATTTTTTTATTTTTAAATCTTCAATTAAAAGTCTAAATATGGTACAATAAAAGTATCTAGCAAAGAAAACACATAAAACAAAATAAGGTCGTGCTTTATAAATACACGACCAAAAAATAAAAGGTGCGTAAAATCATGCTAGAACCAAAGAAAATAATTCATCGGAATATAAGAGATAATCTATATAGAAAAATATTGAAAAATGAAGACCATGCTAAAGATATATATCATTTAGCAACTGGAGAACATATAAGTGAAAAGCTAATCCATAAAACTTTAGATTCTGGTTTAGTTAATAGAG
>WRGD01000092.1 GCA_009787355.1 Defluviitaleaceae bacterium
TAGCAATAAGTCCGTAGCAATAAGTCCGTAGCAATAAGTCCGTAGCAATAAGTCCGTAGCAATAAGTCCGTAGCAATAAGTCCGTAGCAATAAGTCCTACGGTTCTATTTATACAGACTACATTGTTACATTGCTGTAGATTAATTCTATGTATACTTATTTTTATGCTTGTTGCTATATAAATAAGCTGTTTGTGTATTTATTGTACTGCAGATGATTATTTACATATTCGTGCTTTTTTATCTAGTTTTATGCAATAAAGAGTTACAAAAAATAAATATTTTAGAGGGAGGTGTAATCATGAAAAGTACTACTTTAAAGCCTGAAATGAAAGTAATTAAAGTTGATGGATGTATGAATTCTAGTAAGGCTCCTACAATAACTCGTGACTAACTTAATATAATTTAGTCTTAATCTATCGATAGAATAATTTTTAAAAAAAATTAAATGTTTGATATTTATGATTGATTTTGAGTTTCTCTTATAATTTATACTAAATTTTAAAAAATTTTTAGTTTAAATTTTGAGAAACTCAAGTCAATTATTTTTATTACAATATTACCATGGAGGTTGTTATGAAATTCCCTTTATTTATAAAATGGTCTATAACAAATGAGTGTAATTTAAGATGTAAACATTGTTTCCTAGATGAATATAAGTCTTCTCCTAAAATAAATGATATTAAAACTGTAATTGATGAACTTGCAATTAATAAAATCGCATTAATTTCCTTTACTGGAGGTGAACCTTTCCTCCGAGATGACATATTTGACATAACTGAATACGTTGTTAAAAAAGGTATAAATGTACATTTTGCAACAAACGGTATTTTATTAGATGATTTTAAAATAGAAAAACTGAAAAACTTAGGAATAAAAAATTTTCAAATTAGTATAGATGGTTCTAATAACGATACTCATGATTTTATAAGAGGAAAAGGAACATTTAATAAAACTATTGATAATGTTAAAAATTTAATTAAATCAGGTATGCAAGTTATATTGTCATTTACTATTAACAAACTAAATTATAACGAAATAGACGATTTTGTTAATTTAGGCAAAAGTATAGGAGTATCAGGAGTACGATTTGAACTTTTTCTTCCTATAGGTAATGGAGAAAAAGTAGAGGATTCTTTTTCGATTATAGATAATATGTATACTATAAGAAAAAACTTGCTCAAATATTCTGATGACAAATTTGTTACTTTACCAATATTTAAATCACAATATGGTTGTGGTGCTGGAACAATAAACTGCATGATTAATTCGGATTTAACCATATCCCCCTGCGATTTGCTAGTTTCATATATTAGAAGTGCAAAAACAATAATAGATTCTAGTTTACGTGATGTCTGGTTAAATGATTATTCTTTCTTGAAGTGGAATTCTAATAGTGTAGATGATGATTTTTGTAATAGCTGTAATCACTCAAATATGTGTGGGAAAGGTTGTAAAGCTTCATCATATGCATATTTGGGAAGCCTAAAAAAACATGACCCTTTATGCCTTTACAGAAAAGAAGAAACTTATATAAATCAAGAAATGAGAGAAAAAAATGTTATTTCCTAGAGCTGTAAATGTGTATATTACAAATGATTGTGTTTTAGAATGCTCGCATTGCTTTATTGTTAATAGATGTTCTACTCCTAATTATTTAGAATTAGAAAAATTCAAAGAAATCGTAAATATTTGTAGTAAAAATAAAGTATTTCTTTTTTCAATATCTGGAGGAGAACCTTTACTCCATCCTGATTTTTTTGATATGATAAAATATGTTAGAAAAAACAATATGCTACCGTTTATTGGTATATCCGGTATAAACATAAGTAATACACAAATTGAAATGTTAGCAGATTGTAATATTGGTTGTGTACAAGTAAGCCTAGATGGTATTGATGAAAAAACTAATGCCATATATAGAAAAAAACTAATATTTAAAGAAACTCTAGAAAATATAATAAAAATGCAGACTAAAGGAATTCGTGTAAGCATTGCAACATGTATATGTAATGAAAACTACTATCTACTAGAGAAGTTATTAGAGCTATTTTGGAGTATTAAAGCTCATAAAGTAAAAGTACAATTTTACACTAAAGAAAATAATAACTCTCCACACAATGAAATTAAGTCATCTGAAAAGAAAGAGGTGATTGAAAAATGCCACTCTTTTCAGGTACAGAATCAAATAAAAGACTGGATTCAGTGTGAAATGATAGAAACTGAGCCGGTGTTAACTTATGAAAATAGATTAACGATAATGTCCGATGGAAGTGTAGCATTTGGAGAGTTATCTGAAAGTATAGGTAATATTTTTCAAGAAAATTTAGAAAACATTATTAAAGAAATTAAATAAACAGGAATGGTGATTTTATGTCAAACAATAAATTTAAAAATGATTATTTTTATGAAAACTATAGACTAGCAGAATTTTATGATGAACTGTATGGCGATATATCAGATATTCCATTTTGGCTAAGATACATTAATACTAATGAAGATGTTTTAGAAATTGCTTGTGGTACTGGAAGACTTACTATACCATTATCAGAAAAAATGCAAAAAGGTATTATTTACGCTTTAGATTATAGTAGTGAAATGCTCGAGAAATTAAATGAA
This sequence comes from Defluviitaleaceae bacterium, assembly GCA_009787355.1. Taxonomy (GTDB): domain Bacteria; phylum Bacillota; class Clostridia; order Lachnospirales; family UBA5962; genus WRGD01. The sequence continues at coordinate 2,619 of WRGD01000092.1, forward strand.
AAAATTGCTTATAGTGATCATAAAGATAAAATATTTCCGATTTTAGGTGATATGAGAAATTTCGATTTGGGTAAAAAATTCAAAACTATTATAATTTCTGCAAATTCACTTAATCATATCGAAAAAAATGAAGATTTAATTAAAGTATTTGAAAATTTCAAGAATCATTTAGATGATGATGGAAAAATTCTCTTTGATGTACTTAATCCAAAATTTGAATTTCTTCAACGAGATTTTAATAAACGTTATGATTTCATGGTTATCAAAAAAGGAAATTTATATTTTTCTATGGAAGAAAGTAATCGTTACGAACATAAAACACAAATCAATTCTGTTTCATATTTTTATAATTATTGCGATGCTAATGGTGTAAAGACTTACGGACATTCTGAATACCGTATGGATATAAAAGTACGCTTATTTTTTCCACAAGAAATGGATGCTTATATTAAATTTCTTGGATTAAAAATAGATGGAAAATTTGATAATTTTAATGGCGATAATTTTACAGGTAAAACAAGTGAACAAATCTATATCGTATCAAAAGCAGATATGTAAATTAATAAGCTCTTATGCAAAAAATAATAATATTACTATTCAAAAAGTACCTTACAATAATTTAAAGGCAAATGCCGCAATAGTAAAAAATCTTGATAGAAAGTTCTTATTTGTTAGAGATGACCTACCTACAAATATTTTTCCTATTATTTTTTTCCATGAATATTATCATTTAAAATTCAATAAAATAGGCAAAAATTTTGAAAATAACAAAAAGATTTATATAGAAACTTGTGCAAACATATATGCTATTTTAAAATTAAAACGATGGTTATATATACACCAATTATTTTATTACATTTTTGTAGCAATTATAAGTGAAAAACTTTTTTTCAATATTATTTGGAATAAAAATATTTTCAAAAAAAGTCAATCATAAAAAAAGTTTATTTATTGATAAAAAATATATCGAAAGAAGGTACATGAATATGGAATATTTTAAAATTAACGATAACTTAATTTTTAGAGAAGAAGATTATTCTGTTTTTTCTCTTGAAAAAATGGAGATTTATCAATTTAATGAAATAGGTTATAAAGTAATCTTGGAAATGAAAAAAAGACAACAATTGAAACGTAATGATATAATCTCTATATATAATGAATATGATGATAACGATGTTAACATATTTATAGAAACTATAATTAATTCTGGTGTATTATTAGCGGTCTGATTTTTTAAATAAGAGGTATTTATGCTAAACAAAAAAAAGTATTCAATTACCGATATGTTCAGCTTAGCATTTAAAGCATCACCTATTTGGGCAAGTATTGTTTTTTTTAACAATATCATTATAGCTGTATTGCCTGTTTTTACTATATTTATCTCTGCTAGATTTATTGATTTAGTTTTAACAAGTTTTCAAAATAATACAGATAATGAAAATGCTTTTGCATTAATATTACTGCTAGGTGCAATTGGTGCTTACAAATGGATAATGGGAGATGTTATTAAATTTGCTGAAAACAAGATTATACTTTCCTCTAGAATAAAATATCAATTGTCTATTTTAGAAAAACGAGCAAAACTTGATTATAAATATATAGAGGACCAAAATATTTATGATTTAATTGAAAGGGTTAATAAAGATGCAGACCAACGTATCTTAAAACTATTTAAAGATATATTAACATTGATAGCAATTATTATACAGGTACTTAGCATTTTAATAATTTTAATTGAACATATTTGGTGGGTAGGAATTATTACTCTTATTTTTTCTATACCAACATTTTATTTGGGTATTAAAGCAGGTAATAAAAGCTTTAAAGTAGAAAAACTTGCTTCAAAAATGGAACGTAAATCCAAATATCTTTATAATGTTTTAAGTGAACGTGAATCTTCAGAAGAACGTATTTTGTTTGGGTATAGTGAAAAATTATCAAGTCAATTTGCTGATTATTTTAACAGTTCAGCTAAAATGAAAGAAAAAGTTTCTAAGAAGAGCTATGTATCAATGAAAATTGGTGGAGTTTTAGTAGTTCTATTAACTGGTTTGCTAATGTTAACAATGTTACCAGCTGTTGCTGATGATACTATAAGCATAGGTTTATTTGTTTCTCTTATTAGTGCCTGCATGAATTTGACAATTACTTTGTCTTGGGATTTATCATGGCAGCTGAAGCAACTAACAATAAATCGTGAGTACTTAAAAGAGCTAACTTTATTTTCTAATCTTGAAGAAATAGAATATGCACTTGAAGTACGGGAGCAAAAAATCCCGTTATTTGAGAGTTTAGAATTTAAAAATGTTTCTTTTAAATATCCAAATAGCTCATCTTATACTTTACAAAATGTTTCTTTTAAAATGTTAAACGGTAAAAGTTATGCTTTAGTTGGAGAAAATGGAGCTGGAAAATCCACATTAGTTAAATTATTAACTAAACAATATTTAGAATATGAAGGTGATATTTTTTTAAATGGAATAAGTCTTAAATCATATCCCTTATCAGAAATAAAATCAATGTTTAGTGCTGTATATCAAGATTTTGCACGATATCCTTTAACAATTGAAGAAAATATGATATTTGACAATAATAATCAACAGGAAAGTTTATGGGATACAATTTATGATTTTGAACTTAAAGATTTAATTGAATCTACATCTCAAGGCTTAGATACTCCTTTAGGGAAAGTTTTAAAAAATGGAATAGATTTATCGGGTGGAGAGTGGCAACGCTTGGTTTTAGTTCGAGGAGCTTTAAATCCTGCACCTATAAAAATTTTAGATGAACCTACATCAGCACTTGACCCTTTAAGTGAAATTCGACTATACAAACAATTTGAAAAAATCATCAATAGAAGTACATCCATTTTAATTACTCACAGATTAGGTTCAATTAAAATGGTAGATAATATTTTTGTATTTGAAAACGGAAATTTAATTGAACAAGGAAAACACCAAGATTTAATAAATAAAAAAGGCAAATATTTTGATATGTACAATAGTCAATCAAGCTGGTACAAGGAGAATATTTCATGAGAAAAAAAGCTAAGTTATATAAAATAACAAGTAAAATTGTTTTTTATGCATTCCAATCTTCATCCAAAAGTATGAGTATTCTCATTCTAGTAGCTGTTTTGTTAGCAGTCATTGGCGGTATTAATATTTTGGTAACAGAAAACGTTTTTAATTCTGTAGCAAGTATTTCTCAAGATAATACTTTCAAAAGAGCAATATTATCAATATTACTTTTTTTAGTTGTTATGTTAAGTCAAGAAGTTTTAAATGGGATACTAAATTACAAAACAGAAGTAATGAACCTTAGAATTAAAAGTTTTCTATCTCAAAAAATAATAAAAAAAATAGATAGTCTTGATTTATTATATTTTGAAAATCCAGAAAACTTAGACAAATTAAACAAGTCAAAAATAGGATTAGAATATGCTTTTAGTCTTGCTTTAACTATGATTATGATTGTTATTTTTTATGGATTATTTTGGTTTATTACTGCATGGTATTTGTACTTACTAAACCCTATTTTGATATTGGCAGTTGTATTTATATTCATTCCTAAATTAGTAACTGTTTTATCAAAGGCATCTATTTATGCTAATTTGGAGGAACGTACTGCACCACTTAGAAGAGAATCTCTTGCTTATTACGATGCAATTGTTAGTCGTGATTTTTTTAAAGAAACAAGACTGTTGGGAGCTTATAGCTTTTTTAAAGAAAAGTTTTTAACAACTTTACTTATTTGGAATAAAGAAATCTGGAAAGTAAATGTTAAAACTACTACTTTTGAAGTATTTATGAGCGTTTTAACTGCAATTGGATATATTGGAACTCTTTATTTACTCTATCTTTCTCTTAGACAAGGAAGCATAACGATTGGAGCATTTGCAGCTGTTTTTAATAATATTGCTTTTTTAGTAAGCTCCATGAACGAGATGATTTGTGAACGTTTAGGTTATGCCAATGAAATGGTTGGTAAAGTAACTAACTTTGTTCAATTTATTGAAGAATCAGAACCCACATTAAATAAAGAAAATATAAATTGGAAAGAAGATATTGTTTTAAAAAATATTTCTTTTCGTTATCCTAATACTGAGAAAAATGTATTTAGCAATATAAATTTAACAATAAAAGTAGGAGAAACCCTCGCAATCGTTGGTGAAAACGGAGCAGGAAAATCAACTTTAACAAAAGTCTTAATTGGTTTATATAAACCCATCGATGGTAATATAATAGTGGGAAATCAATCGATACAAGAAATTGATAAGAAAAATCTTTATGATGGAGTTTCTGCTTTATTTCAGAAATTTCAAAAATATCAAATGACATTAAAAGAAAACGTTGAAATTAGTAGCGATTATAGTAATTATAATGTCTTGCAAACAATCAAAAAAGTAGGTATTGATTTAACTTCAAAAGCTTATCCAAACAAAGAAGATACAATGTTGTCCTTAGAGTTTGACGGAATAGATATTAGTGGTGGACAATGGCAAAGAGTCGCTATTGCACGTTCTATATATCGATATCACGACATAATTATTTTAGATGAGCCAACTTCTGCTATTGACCCAATAGAAGAAAGTTCTCTGTATAATCTATTTGCAGAAATTGCAGTAGATAAAACAGCTATTATTGTAACACATAGGCTAGGACTAACCAAAATTGCTGATAGAATTATTGTTATGGATAAAGGAAATATTGTAGAAATAGGCACGCATCAAGAATTATTAAAACAAAATAGATTATATGCTAGTATGTATAAATCTCAATCGGATTTATACAATGTTTAATTATATATAAATCTTACTAATTTTTTATACTAAACTACAGCTGTTTTTATTAAAAAACACAAAAATACCCACTATCACTAAAAGATAGTTGGGTAAAATTTGAAATTATTTACATATCTTCAATATCTTCTTCTAAAAATTCTATTATAAAATCGTGTCCAAAATCGTATCCTATCCTAGAAACTCTTACAGCAACTTGTACAAGAATTGCAAGGATGATTATGTTTATAATTATGTATAGTATATGTCTGAATAAATTTCTTATCATTTTAACTCCTTTTTTTCATTTATATTACGATTAAAAACTATATGATTTTATCAGATTTTATCATAAAAAATTTTTATAGTCTACTGTATAAAAAATTGATAAAAAATACAAATTTTCATTAATAAAAAGAGATTTTGTAACATAAATCATTTATAATAAATTTTATCAAATAAAAATTTGTATTTTTTTGTAATTAGTATACCTCTCAAATATTATTTTTTATCACAAGGAGAAAATATGAAGAAATCAATAATAATTCTATCAAAATTATTTTTAACATTAATAATAGTTTTGATACCTTTGCAAGTAATGGCAAATGAAAATGTTACAGATGAGATAAATGTTGTTGAAATAGTTAGTTTTTATTGGGTAGACCCTGTAACCAGAGAATTAATACCTGCAACTACAAACTCAATCAATTTAAATGAATTGGGAGATTTCAACTGGGTAGACCCTGTAACTGGAGAATTAATACCTAGAAATTTATCTAAATCAGCTGGAATTAGCCCAGAATTTAGGTTAAATACAACATGGGAAACTATTTCAGCTGGAACTATGCCATTACTAGCACTAAATACTCAACGATTTGTAGGAGTTCACTCTTCAACCAATGGAGGAGTACAAATGAGAGTAGTTAGAAATCCTTACCAAACTCCTTTAGAGTTTCATGCAACAACACGAACTGTAAATCCTGAAACTGGATTTAAATTTACAGTCCCAAGAGGCAGTATATTTTATGTACAAGCTCGAATGGCAAGTGATACATCTACAGTAAGATTTGAATAAATTAATTTTATAAACATAGTGTGATATTTAAACATTAAAAATATACTTAAGGGGTGTATTAATTACATAAATTTTAAATTTAAATACAAGCTTATGAGGGGAATTGAACCCCCGACCTCTTCCTTACCAAGGAAGTGCTCTACCACTGAGCCACATAAGCATAAATTTTGCAGAGAAAATTCTCTGCAAAATAAAAAAACAAATATTATTTCAAAACTTCTATAACATTACCAGCACCAACAGTACGTCCACCTTCACGTATAGAGAAAGTAACACCTTGTTCCATAGCTATAGGTGCTATTAGTTCTATTGTCATTTCTACGTTGTCTCCAGGCATACACATTTCTGTTCCTTCTGGAAGAGTTATAACACCAGTAACATCTGTTGTACGGAAATAAAACTGTGGTCTATAGTTATTAAAGAAAGGCTTATGTCTTCCACCTTCTTCGGATGTAAGAACATATACTTGTGCTTTAAAACTGCTATGAGATTTTATAGAACCCGGTTTTGCCAAAACTTGCCCACGCTCTATTTCTGTACGCTGTACACCACGAAGAAGAAGTCCTACATTGTCCCCAGCTTCTGCTTGGTCTAGTAGTTTGTGGAACATTTCTACACCTGTTACAACTACTTTACGAGTTTCTTCTGTAAGACCGATTAGCTCTACTTCATCTTGTACTTTTATGGTACCACGCTCCACTCTACCTGTAGAAACAGTACCACGACCTGTTATAGAGAAAACATCCTCTACAGGCATTAGAAATGGCTTGTCTGTATCACGAGCTGGAGTTGGAATATAGTCATCTACAGCTTGCATAAGTTCTATTAGTTTGTCTCCCCATTCTCCATTCGGGTCGTTAAGAGCTTGGAATGCAGAAACACGAACAACTGGTATTTCATCACCTGGGAAATCGTACTCAGAAAGCAGGTCTCTTATTTCCATTTCTACAAGTTCTAATAATTCTTCATCATCTACCATATCACATTTGTTCATAGCAACAACCATTTTTGGCACACCAACTTGACGAGATAGAAGTATATGCTCACGAGTTTGTGCCATAGGACCATCAGTTGCCGCAACAACAAGTATTGCACCGTCCATTTGAGCGGCACCAGTTATCATATTTTTAACATAGTCAGCGTGTCCTGGGCAGTCTACGTGTGCATAGTGTCTTGCCTCTGTTTCATATTCAACGTGAGTTGTAGAGATAGTTATACCTCTTTCACGCTCTTCTGGAGCTTTATCTATTTTATCAAAAGCTACTGCTTCACCAAGACCTAATCTTGTGTTAAGAGTTTTTGTAATAGCTGCCGTAAGTGTAGTTTTTCCATGGTCAACGTGTCCGATTGTACCAATGTTTACGTGTGGTTTATTTCTTTCAAATTTTTGTTTTGCCATTTTTTTCTCCTTGAGGACATTTAATATTAGTTAGTACATTATATTTTATTTGGCTAAAGATTGCAATAAATTAGTATAATTTTTTCATTAATTATTTCTACTTGCAACTAATTTATCTTGTATAGATTTAGGAACAGCTTCATAATGGTGAACTTCCATAGAGAAAACTCCACGCCCTTGTGTTTTAGAACGAAGGTCTGTTGCATAACCAAACATTTCTGCAAGTGGCACGAAACTTCTTACAAGTTTTGCATTTCCTATGTCGTCCATACCCTCTATTCTACCACGACGACTATTTAGGTCTCCTATAACATCTCCCATATAGTCTTCTGGTACTGTTACATCTACTTTCATTATTGGTTCTAATAATGCTGGGTCGGACTTTCTCATTGCATCTTTAAATGCCATAGATGCAGCAAGTTTAAACGCAAGTTCAGAAGAGTCAACTTCATGATAAGAACCGTGGTATAGTTCTGCACGAACACCAAGTACAGGATAACCACCAAGTACACCAGCTTGCATTGCTTCTTTTATACCTTGTTCTACTGGTCCTATATATTCTTTTGGAATAACACCACCAACAATTTTATTTACAAACTCAAAGTTAACTTCATTTTCACCCTCACTTGCTTCAATAGGGGAAAATCTAATTTTAACATGTCCGTATTGTCCTTTACCACCAGATTGTTTAGCGTATTTATTTTCTACGTCTACCTCTTTACGGAATGCTTCACGATAGGAAACTTGTGGTGCACCAACATTTGCTTCTACTTTAAACTCACGCTTCATACGGTCTACTATTATTTCTAAGTGAAGCTCACCCATACCAGAGATAATTGTTTGACCAGTTTCTTCGTTTGTAAAAGTTTTGAAAGTCGGGTCTTCTTCGGATAATTTTTGAAGTGCAGTACCCATTTTATCTCTATCAGCTTTTGTTTTTGGCTCGATAGCAACAGATATAACAGGCTCTGGGAAATCCATAGATTCAAGTATAACTTCGTCTTTGCCCTCGAAACATAATGTATCCCCAGTTGTTGTACTTTTTAAACCTACAGCTGCTGCAATATCTCCTGCATAAACTTTATCTATATCTTCACGGTGATTTGCGTGCATTTGTAGTATACGACCAACACGTTCTTTTTTACCTTTTGTAGAGTTATAAACATAACTACCACTATCAAGTGTACCAGAGTAAACTCTAAAGAAAGCAAGTTTTCCAACAAACGGGTCATTCATTATTTTAAACGCAAGTGCAGAAAATGGTTCTTCATCAGATGCTTTACGCTCTGTAACAGTTTCACCGTCTGTAAGCGTACCAGCAATAGCAGGTATATCTACAGGTGCAGGCATATATTCAACAATACCATCTAACAATTTTTGTACACCTTTGTTTTTATAAGCAGAACCGCAAAAAACAGGTATAATTTCTGTTGCTATACAGCTTTTACGAAGTGCTGCCTTTAGCTCTTCTATAGAAATTTCTTCTCCAGATAGATATTTTTCCATTAGCTCTTCGCTAGTTTCTGCTATAGCTTCTATCATAGATGTACGATACTCTTCTGTTTTTTCTTTTAAATCGGCAGGAATATCGCCTATTGTTACATCTTCACCTTTATCGTCGTTAAAAATGTAAGATTTGTTTTCCATAAGGTCTATAAGACCTTTGAAATCATTTTCAGCACCAATAGGTATTTGCACAGGAACAGCATTGGAACCCAAACGACTTTTTATCATAGAAACAACATTAAAAAAGTCGGCTCCTTCCTTATCCATTTTGTTAACAAATGCCATACGTGGTACTTTATATTTATCCGCTTGTCTCCAAACAGTTTCAGATTGAGGTTCTACACCAGACCTACCGCAAAAAACACCAACAGCTCCATCTAGAACACGTAAACTACGCTCAACTTCTACAGTGAAATCTACATGTCCAGGCGTATCTATTATATTTATACGATTATTTAACCACTGAGTAGTAGTAGCAGCAGAAGTAATTGTTATACCTCTTTCCTGCTCTTGTTCCATCCAGTCCATTGTGGATGTACCTTCGTGTGTTTCACCTATTTTGTAATTACGACCAGTATAATATAATATACGCTCAGTAAGAGTTGTTTTACCGGCATCTATATGAGCCATTATACCTATATTTCTTGTTTTTTCCAATGGGAAAGCTCTCACAATTTGCCCCCTTTATATTTTTATATAACTTAGTACCCTAAAATGAATATCATTAAAATTCGTTTTATATTGCGGTTTTAAAAGTGAACTAGAATCTGTAATGAGAGAAAGCTTTATTAGCCTCTGCCATTTTATGCGTATCTTCACGTTTCTTTACAGCACCACCAGTACCTGATATAGCATCTAATATTTCTCCTGCCAGTCTATCTTCCATTTTTTTCTCATTACGTTTTCTAGAATATAGAACAAGCCAACGAAGAGCAAGTGCCATTCTTCTCTCTGGTCTTATTTCTATTGGAACTTGATAAGTTGCACCACCAACACGACGAGCTTTTACTTCTAGTGCAGGAGTAATATTTGCAAGTGCTTCTTCAAAAGATTCCATAGGACTTTGACCCGTTTTTTTCTCTTCTACTTGTTTAAAAGCACCGTATACTATTTTTTGTGCTGTGCCTTTTTTTCCATCTAACATTATGGAATTTATAAGTTTTGTTACTATTTTAGATCCATATAATGGATCTGGCAAAACTTCTCTTTTGGAAATATGACCTCTACGTGGCATTCTTCCCTCCTTAATTATGGGCTATGCCCAATTATATCTTAGGTACTCGCATTAGCGTTGCCCTTTGCTATATTAAAAGTAAAAACAATTTTAGAATGTGTATTTTTTGTTTATTTTATAACTAATTAGTTTTCTAACTAGCTTTTTGGAGCTTTTGGTCTTTTTGCACCATATTTACTTCTAGCTTGCATACGTTTTGCAACACCAGATGTATCTAAAGTACCACGAACAATATGGTAACGAACACCGGGAACATCCTTAACCCTACCACCACGTATTAAAACAACACTATGTTCTTGCAAATTGTGTCCTTCACCCGGGATATATGCTGTTACTTCTATACCATTGGAAAGACGAACCCTAGCTATTTTACGAAGTGCAGAGTTTGGTTTTTTTGGAGTAGCTGTTTTTACAGAAACACAAACACCACGTTTTTGAGGAGCTGCTTGGTCTGTACTTACTTTTTTTAAAGAGTTTAGACGCTTGCCAAGTGCTGGAGATTTGGATTTATACTCTTTTGTTTGTCTGCCTTTTCTTACTAATTGATTAAAGGTTGGCATAATATACCTCCTTGTTTTATTTGTTTTTTTCTAAAAGTTGTTTTTAAAATTTAGTATAGTTTGACATACAGATATTGATATGTCAAAGCATAGCCATGATTATACTATTAAGTTTTTTTTTTGTCAATGGAACGATTAAAAAATGAAAAATATAATTACCAAAATTTATACATTGTTTTTTTGATCATGTTCTAAAAGTGTGAAACGAATAAAGGTAAAGGAGTATTGAAGCAAATAACATTAATAGCTAAGCCAATAACAATATCATGCATTTCTAC
>WRGD01000093.1 GCA_009787355.1 Defluviitaleaceae bacterium
CAGCGTTTGAATGAAGCTAACAAACGTGTAGAAGCCGAGGCAAAACGTGCAGAAGTCGAGGCAAAGCGTGCAGAAGTCGAGGCAAAGCGTGCAGAAGTCGAGGCAAAGCGTGCAGAAGCTGAGGCAAAGCGTGTATCAAAAGCTGAAAAAGAAATAGAAGAATTAAAAAAGCAAATTGCACTTTTACAAAATTCGGAAAAACAAAAAAATGAATAAGTTATCGTAATAAAATATAGAAATAAAAATAGCCCTGTCTCGAATTTTAAATTTAAGGCAGGGCTATTTTTATTATGATATTTGAATAGGATAAATTTTAAAAATTAAGATTTAGACATATCAACTACAATTCTTCCGTTTACTTTTCCATGTTCTAATTCTTCGAAAATCTCATTTATTTCTTCGAGTTTCCTTACTTCTATTATCGATTTTACTTTACCTTCGGCAGCAAACTGCAAAGTTTCTTGCAAATCTTTTCGTGTTCCTACTATTGAACCTATTACTTGTATTGCATTTAGAACCGTGTCGAAAATTGGTATTTCCATATTTTCAGGTGGTAATCCAACAGGTACACAAACTCCTCCACGTCTTAGACAGCTATAGGCTTGATTAAACGCTATTTTGGAAACAGCAACACATACAGATGCATGGGCTCCACCAACTTTTTCTTGTATAAATTTTGAAACATCCGTTTCTTTACCATTTACAGTAAGGTCAGCACCCAATTCTTTTGCTAATGTTAGCTTTTCTTCTAAAATATCTACTGCTATAACATTAAAGCCCATAGCTTTTGCATATTGCACAGCCAAGTGTCCAAGTCCACCTATACCAAATATAGCTACCCAATCGCCCGGCTTGGCTTTTGATACTTTTAGTGCTTTGTATGTTGTTACTCCTGCACAAAATAGAGGTGCTGCATCTATAAAGCTTATATTGTCAGGTATTTTCACAACATAGTTCGCATTTGCAAGGCAATATTCTGCATAAGCTCCATCTATAGAATATCCCGAGTTTAGCTGGTCTTTACAGAGTGTTTCACGACCTGTTAAACAAAATTCGCAATGACCACAAGCAGAATATAGCCATGGTATACCTACTCTGTCTCCAACTTTGATATGACTAACATTTTCACCAACTTCTACAACTGTTCCCGTACCCTCATGTCCTGGAACAAGGGGTAATTTTGGTTTTACAGGCCAGTCTCCATGTGCAGCGTGTAAATCTGTATGGCAGACCCCACTTGCTTCTATTTTGACTACTATTTCTCCATAACCTGCCTTTGGCATTGGTACATCTTTTATTTCTAGTTTTTTCTTAAATTCGTTTACAACTGCAGCTTTCATATTCTTATCCTCCGTATTTTTGATTTATTATATTTTAGAACAATCCTAATTTATTTTTGTTGTAAGAAATTAAAATATTTTTTGTTTGTGTATAGTAGTCTAGCATCATTTTGTGAGTTTCACGTCCTATACCAGACAGCTTGTATCCACCAAAAGGAGCACCAGCTGGGTATGAATGATAGTTGTTTACCCATACTCTACCCGCTTTTATCTCTCTTGGTACCTGATATGCTTCGTGTGTATCTCTTGTCCAAACTCCTGCACCAAGTCCATAAGGTGTATCGTTTGCTATTTCTATAGCTTCTTCTACTGTTTTGAATGTTGTTACACCCACAACAGGCCCAAATATCTCCTCTTTAAAAATACGCATATTGTTATCACCTTTAAATACTGTTGGTTGTATATAATATCCGTTTTCAAAGCCTTCACCTATTTTGTTTTCTTCTCCTCCTATTAATATTTCACATCCCTCTTCTTTACCTATTTTTAGATACGATAAAATTTTGTCTTGTTGCATTTTAGATGCTTGTGCACCTATCATCGTGTCTTTGTCTAATGGATTACCTGTTTTTATTTGTTTTACTCTATCTATTACACGTTTTATAAATTCTTCGTATATATCTTCTTGTATTAATAACCTAGATGGACAAGTACAAACTTCTCCTTGGTTTAGTGCAAAAGAAACAGCTCCTTCTACTGCTTTGTCCAAAAGTTCGTCGTCTTTGTCCATGATAGAGCTAAAATATATGTTTGGAGATTTACCACCAAGCTCTAGTGTAACAGGTATAATATTTTCTGTTGCGTATTGCATTATCAAACGTCCTGTTGCTGTAGAACCAGTAAATGCTACTTTTGCTACTTTGGGATTTTTTACAAGATATGGACCAACATCTTTACCAAAACCATTTATAATATTTAGTACGCCGGCTGGTAGTAAATCGTCTATTAGTGAAAGTAGTTCCATTATAGATACGGGTGTGCTTTCTGCTGGTTTTAATACAACACAGTTTCCTGCTGCAAGAGCTGGGGCAAGTTTCCACGCTGCCATAAGTAGTGGAAAATTCCAAGGTATTATTTGTGCTACAACTCCAATAGGCTCTTTTATTACTAATGATAGCGTATCTTTATCTATCTCTGTTGCACTACCCTCTTCTGCACGTATTACACCTGCAAAATATCTAAAATGGTCTGCAGCTAGTGGTATATCTGCAGCCAATGTTTCACGTATTGCTTTACCGTTGTCTATTGTTTCTATTGTTGCAAGTAGCTCTAGGTTTTGCTCTATGCGGTCTGCTATTTTGTTTAAAATATAGCTTCTTTCTTTTGCACTTGTTTTGCTCCATGTTTTAAAAGCTTCGTGGGCTGCATCTACAGCTAAGTTTACATCGTAAGCGTGAGATTCGGCTACTTTTGATATTACTTTTCCATCTATAGGGGATATAACATCGAAGTATTTGCCGTTTTCAGGTGCTACCCATTTCCCATTTATGTAGTTATCATATTTTTGTTTTATTTCTGACATTTTTTTCTCCTTTATTTTAAAATTATTCTGCTTGTTCCAATTTATTATTTTTATCCTACAGTTTATATTATATCAAGTGAGATAATTTTTGTAAATTTAATCTTTTTATTAACAAACTTTTCTTTGTTAAACATCAAAAGTGCTAAATTTTTTTGCAAATGTAGTATTAAAAATATAAAAAATCTACAAAAATTATTTCATTTCCAAAAATACAAAATATAATATATAATTAAGCACAGATTTAATTATGACTTAGGATGGTGTTTTATATTTTTTTTATAAAAAAAATAATTGTCAATAAAGATTTTTTTCAAATAATACGATTTGTTTTGGTTGGATTTATTAGCACAGGAGTACATTATATTTTGTACTTATTATTTTTAAATTTTGGTTTAAATTTTGTTATATCACATACAATAGCTACTGCTATAGCTATAATAAATAAATATTTTCTAACAAAAAATTTTACATTTAAGAAAAGACAAACAAATTTGTCGTCTTTTTTGAAATTTTTAATAGTTTCTTTTATTCAATATGTTGTTAGTATTTTTATTATTTATATTTTTGTAAGCTGGGGTTTTTCAGAACAGATAGCTTATTTTCCATCTGTATTTGTTGGTATTGCTGTTAGTTATTTGGGAAATAGGTTTTGGAGTTTTAGAAAATAATATTTTTGTAGCTTGTATTTTTAAAAATAAAGATTTAAAATATAGAAATATAAAACAATTTTGGAGGTATTACTGTGATAAAATTATTATCAAATGAAAAATTTTTATATTTTATGGGGGGAGTCGCTAGCGTTTGCTTGGGTTCAAAAATATTGAAAAGCAAAAAGAGTCGTGAAATTGTAGTAAATACTGTTGCAAAAGGTATGAAACTACAAAAAAACGCAGCTGTAACAATGCAAAATATAAAAGAAGAAGCACAGGATATTTGTCATGAGGCAAAAAATATAAATGCTATATCATATATAGAAACAGACGAAACAAATTTAGAAGAAATAGAAAAAATTTAACGCTGTGAAGATACCTTATAAAATAGTATACGATAAATTCGGTAGAATTAGATTTAGATTTGGTGCTAATGTTTTTACAAGAGAAGAGGGCTACTCCATAGAAGCTCTTTTTTTGTCTTGTGTAGGTGTACAAAATGTTGTTTGTAATGCTATAAATGGTAGTGTACTTGTAGACTACAAAAGTGGCACACGTGATTTTATATTAGAAATAATAAATAATATAGATATAGAAAATTTACCACTATCAAAGCCAAGAGACGAAAATTATATAAGAGAAATAGAAAGTAATTTCTATTTTTCACTTGCAAAAAAAATTGCAGTGCGATATTCAAAAATATGGTTTTTACCATTTCCTATACGCAAAATATTTATTATTTATGAATCTATAGGATATTTTAAAGCTGGACTTAAAGCTTTATTTTCTTTAAAAATGAATGTAGATTTGATAGATGCTACTGCAATTCTTGTATCTATTTTAAATAATGACTATTCTACAGCTGGAAATGTAATGTTTATGCTCGGTATAAGTGATATTTTAGAAGAATATACAAGAAAAAAATCTACTCAAGTATTGTCTTCTTGCTTATCTTTAAATATAGAAAATGTTTGGACTATAAAAAATGATAATTTAAAACTTACTCCTATAGGACAAATAAATATTGGTGATGTAATACAAGTACACGCAGGTAATACAATACCACTAGATGGAAAAATAATAAAGGGCGAAGCCTCTGTAAACGAAGCAAGTATGACAGGAGAAGCTGTATCTGTACTGCGTAATGTAGATAATGTTGTATATGCAGGTACTGTAATAGAAGAGGGTAATATAGATATAGAAGTATCTAGCACACAAGATAATACAAGAATAAACAAAATAATATCTTTAATAGACAACTCTGAAGATTATAAATCAAATTTACAAAGCAAATCAGAAAAATTGGCAAATAATATTGTTCCATTTAGCTTTTTGGCTGTTGCTCTAACATTTGCTTTTACAAAAGATATAATGCGTTCAACAAGCGTACTTATGGTAGACTATAGTTGTGCTATAAAACTTACCACACCAATATATATAATGTCTGCAATGAGATATGCAGCAAGTAGTAAAATACTAATAAAAGGTGGTAAACATTTAGAAGAATATGCTACAGCAGATACAATAGTTTTTGATAAAACTGGTACGCTTACATTGGCAACTCCAACAGTTGCAAAAATAATAACTTTTGGAGATATAACTAGAAGAGAGGCACTTAAAATATCAGCTTGTTTAGAGGAACATTTTCCGCATAGTGTTGCAAAAGCTATAGTAAAACAAGCAGAAATAGAAGATATAAAACATAGAGAAGAACATGATGAACCAAAATATATTATAGCACATGGTATTTCCTCAATGTTAAAAGGTAAACCAGTTTTAATAGGTAGCCACCACTTTATATTTGAAGATGAAAAAATAAATATTTCAGACGAAGATTTACAAATAATAAACCAAAATAAAAATGGATATACAACTATTTTTCTAGCTATAGATAGTAAACTTGCAGCTATGATATGTATAGAAGACCCTGTACGTAGCGAGGCATTTTGGGTAATAAATAGCCTTAAAAATTTAGGTATAAAACGTGTAATAATGATAACAGGTGATAGCGAACCAGCAGCTAAAGCAGTAAGTAGAGAGTTAGGAATAGATGAATATTATTTTGAGGTATTACCACATGGAAAAGTAGAGATAATAGAAAAATTAAAAGAGCAAGGTAACAAAATAATAATGGTAGGAGATGGTATAAACGATAGTCCAGCGTTGACTTTTGCAAATGTATCTGTAGCAATGAAAGATAGTAGCGATATAGCAAAAGAAGTAGCAGATGTAACGTTGCTTACAGAAGATTTAAAAGGTCTTGTAGAGCTTAGAAATATAGCAACAGTTACATTAGACAAAATATCAAGAAATTTTGGTTATATTGTTGGTATAAATACAAGCCTTATTCTGCTCGGTTCTGGTGGTTTTATATCCCCTAGTACATCAGCATTTTTACACAATTCTAGTACAATCGGTCTTTCTCTTTTAAGTATGAAGTAAAAATAATATTTAAAAGAACAAGTTTTATGGCTTGTTCTTTTTTTATTTTTTACTAAAATAAATCAGAATGAATATCTGTATTTTATAAACACATAAACACTAAAAACAATATAACTATATATCATATTTTGTTAAAAATTGTTATTGATTTGTATGTATATTCGTGTATAATAAATTTTGACTTTTTTAGTTTTAAATTTATAAAAATATGGGGTGATACCAGATTTGAAAAAAAGTATCTTTATTTTCTTTGTTGTTTTTGTTTTTTACAATTATCATGTTGTATTTGCTAATTTGAACGATGGGAATTTTGAATATGAAGATACACAGCTATATGAGGAACATTTAGATTTTTTTCCCTATACATACTTTATACAATGGGAATTTTTTACTTACGATGCTCCTTATTTTGAGGCTAATATTACAGGCAGTTGGATGCCACAAAGTGTACTTGTTTTAGAGGAAAATGAAAATACAGGCTGGGTACTTATATCTACTTATAAAGGGAATTGTTATGCTTATATAAATAGTAATAGATTTTTTGTTCCTAGAAGAATGGGTATTTTTAAAAGTATTCATGATACAAATTACGTGTCAATAATAAATTCACAAATTGTACAAGTTTTAGATAAACATGAAAATTGGTTTTTGATAGATACATATCTTGGTGATATGTGGATAAATCTTGATTTTATGCCTCCAACTAATAATCTTACAAATGCACTACATAGGTTCGGTAATAATTTATCTGTATATTTTTACAATGTAGAGAACAGTTTTAGATTCACATACAATGCAGATAGAGTTTATTTTGGTGCAAGTATTTCAAAAGCTCCATTTGCACTTTATATTTATCAAAAAGCGGAACGTGGAGAAACAAACCTTGATAGTGTACATACTTTTAACCAAAGCAATTTACATGGTGGTAGTGGAGTAATACGCCATAGATATAGATTTGGTCAAAATTTTACACAACATATACTTTTGGCTTTAAACCTTTACGAATCAGACAACACAGCAACAAGAATGTTAGCACAGATACATGGAACAGATGGATATAGGCGTTTTGTACAAAGCCTTGGAGCTAATTCTAGCCGTGTTGCAAATAGTGTTTTTGGGTCTAATATGACTACTAGAGAAGCTGGTATTTTTGCACGTGCAATATTCGATTATATAGAGGTTAGTGGTAGATATAGTGAAGATTTTAGAAAACATTTGTTAAATAATCAATTTCCTTTTTTGGTATCCGATTACCCTATTGCAAGCAAAACAGGTTGGACAAGACCTAGTGCATGGCACGATATGTCAATTGTTTATGCTCCTTCTCCTTACATACTTGTTGTTTTTAGTGCTAGGAATGGTTGGAGCAATAGAGATTATGCAGATTTTTATGAAATATCTATGATGTTTCAAAATTTTAACCGTATGTGGTTTTATTGATTTTTTATAATTTTATTTTAGAGGAGTATATATATGAAATTTAAAATTTTTTTAATTTCAATACTAGGTTTTTTATTTACTGATTTACAAACTACACTTGCAAGACCAAGTGTAAATGTAAATAGATATATTGTTATGGATTTCTATACAGGTGAAATATTATCAGAACGAGGTGCATGGACACTTCAAAATACTGCATCCATGACAAAAACACTTACAGCGTTTATAGTTTTTCAGGAGATAGAGGCAGGTAATCTTACAATGGATACAATGCTTCGTGTTAGTCCAAATGCTAGTAGATTATCTACAAGTCCAGATTTACAAGGTATACCGACACATATGCCTGCAAATAGTTACGTTTCTGTACGTACACTACTAGAGCTTATTATGCTCCCTAGTAGTAATGGTGCAACTGTAGTTGTTGCAGAATATTTAGAGGGTAGTGATACAGCCTTTGCACAGAGAATGAACAGAGTCTCTGAAGAGCTTGGAATTAGAACAAATTATTTAAATAGCCACGGTGCATCTGGTGGTAATGCACATAATTCAGATGTATATTCACAAGCTATGCTTATACGTGAATTTATAAAAAGATACCCAGAAATATTAGAAATAACAAGAATGCCATATATGTACTACAATGGAAGAAGAATAAACAGTACAAATTTGTTACTACAAAATGCACATAGATATGTATATGCAGATGGGTTTAAAACTGGTGTTACACGTGAATCGGGATGGGGACATAGTACAACGGCATATAAAGATGGCAGACGTATAATAGCTGTTCTGTTTGGTGCTGGTAGTAATGACGGTAGACATACAGAAAGTATAAGATTATTAAATTGGGGGTTTGCAGAGGCAGACAGACAAGGCTTACCACTTCCAGCACAACTTACACCACTGGAAATACTATTGCAAAATGACATGATAAATCTAAGAGAATTTTTTGATTTGATAGGTGTATATATGTCTGTACAAACAATTTTAGATGGAAAAAATGAAGATTTAGAAATTACGATAGTAATATTTGAAATAGATGGAGTGCTTCATAGAATTGAACAATTTATGCCTTTTGTTTTTAATGCAAATACTTATCCTGATGGTATTTTAAAAGAGTTGGGCAGTACGGTTGAAGTTATATATGGAAATGTTTATGTTCCTCGTGATTTTGTATATTTATTTTTACAGTATGAACAAGATAGCGAGTTAGGTTTAAATGAATAAAATTTATAAGATAGAGAGTATCCCACTATTTACTAGTGGGTACACTTTTTTATTTTTCTTGTATTTTTGAATATTTTTCTAAGAAATTTTTTGAATTAAAGACAGGTTCTTTTTTTTGTTTTATTTGTTTTTCATAATCTTTGAAACAGACCATTAAAGGCTTGTAAAGTAAAAGTATTGCTATAAGATTTACCCACGCACTAATTCCAACTCCAATATCTGCCATTGACCATGCGTTTTCACTAGAAACAATACTACCTCTAAATATAAAAAATAAAAACAAAAGCTCTATAATCCACATAAGCCATTTTATTTTTTTTCCTTTGAAAATATATAGTAAATTTGTTTCGGCAACGTAATAATATGTAACAAAAACAGTGTAAGCGAAGAAAAATATAGAAATAGCGACTAGAGAACGTCCCAAGTTTGAAAAAACACCTTG
Source organism: Defluviitaleaceae bacterium (assembly GCA_009787355.1). GTDB lineage: Bacteria > Bacillota > Clostridia > Lachnospirales > UBA5962 > WRGD01. The sequence goes on from WRGD01000093.1 coordinate 9,064, forward strand.
TGTAGCAGCTATTGCAAATTCTGCACCTCCATAAGTTTCTATATCTAAATTTTTTACAATATAACCATTGTTAGGAGCAATGACATTGTAAGAGTTTGTAACAATAAGCATTATAGCAGTAGATGTACTAACAAGAAATGTATCTATGTATATAGAAAAAGCTTGTACCAAACCTTGTGTAACAGGATGTTTTGTTCCAGCAGCCGCAGCCGAACTAACTTGTGTACCAAGTCCAGATTCTGTAGAAAAAACTCCACGTCTTATACCATAGCTTATAGCTACACCAACTATACCTGCAAAAGCTTGTTGTATACCCATAGCACTAGATATTATAAGCCAAATAGCACTAGGTACTTTTTCAAAGTTTACCGCTATTATTATCCAAGACATTAATAAGTATCCAATTGTCATAAAAGGTATTATAATCTCAGAAAATTTTGCAAAACCTTTTATCCCACCACGTATTAGAATTGCTAAAGAAATTACTATAAGAATACCCATAGTTATTGGTGGTATTCCAAATGCTTCGTATAGAGATGTTGTGATAGCATTTGCTTGTATACCGGGTAAAAATATTATGTACGATAAAAGTATTGATATAGAAAATATAATAGCATACCATTTAAGTCCTAGACCTTTTTCTATATAATACGAGGGACCACCTCTATATTCTCCGTCTTCTTTTATTTTGTAAATTTGTCCAAGTGTAGATTCTGCAAAAGCACTACCAGCACCCAAAAAAGATATTACCCACATCCAAAAAATAGCACCGGGGCCTCCTACTGCAATGGCTGTTGCTATACCTGCAATATTTCCAGTACCAAGTCTACCAGAAAGTCCGAGCATAAGAGATTGAAAAGAAGAAATACCAACATCCGATTTTTGCTTGTTTAACATTTGCCTAATCATTTCTTTGAAATATCGTATTTGTACAAATTTTGTACCAAAAGAAAAAGCAAGACCAGAGCCAATACAAAGCAAAAGAAGAGGAAGACTCCAAATGTAAGATGCAATTTCATGTATAACCATAAATATCTCCTAAGCAAAATTTAATTTATTTTAATTATATTTGCTAGTACACATAATTATGTAATTTTTTTCTATTTTTATTCATTAATATGATACACAAAAACACACTGATTTTTACAAAAGATTTTTAATGTTTGTTTTGAATTATTTTAGGCTACTGTATAATCCATATCTGTTATTTCATTTTTTATTTGTTCTAATGTTACTTTGCTTGGGTCAAATTCTATTTCTAATAATTCTTTTTCGGAAGATACCTGTATTACATTTACATTTAAATCTTCCATTGCATTTTTTACTGCTGTTTCACAATGACTACAAGTCATACCTTTTACATTTAAAGCTAATTTCTCCATTGTTATTTTTTCTCCTTTTTATTGTAAAATCATCAGTGTGTTTTAGGAATTATACACTATTATTTATAATTGTAAAAGATGTCTTATGGAAAGTATTGCTGTTAAAATAATTGGTGCAGATATATAGTAAAATATAAATGTATTTTTCGTATTATCAAAAACAAACCACCCGGAACATTTACTATATTAAATTCAAATAATAAATTAAAAATGTTGCCAAGCAAAACATTGTTGTTGCTTAAACTAAATATAGTAACATTATTTATGCCAAAAAAATTAACTCCTGCTCCACTAAGGCTATACATAAAATAAAATTGTATAAAAAAAATGATAGTCGCAATTATCAATAATTTAAAATTTTTATGTTTAAAATTTTCTATAACTAATATAATAATACAAGAATAAAAAACTGTTATTGCCGTATTGTTAGATACAAATAAATGAAAAATTGACCAATTAGAATCATAAAAATTTCTGGATATAACAAAGAGAATATGAGAAATTATAGATACACAAAAAATAGTTAATATAAATTTTAACTTATTACTAACGGTTTTGTATTTTCTCATAGCAACAAAAAAAATTAGTATACTTGATGTAAAATATAGTAAATTAGTTAATGATAATAACATAGGCATGGAATATGTGAGAAGATAGGATACGCTATATAAATTTGCAGATATATAAAATAAAATCATAGATATACTAAACAAAACTATAGATGTAATTATAATTGATTTATTAGACAAAGACATACATTTTTCTCCTTTTAAAAATTCCCAATTGTAAATATATTTACAATTGGGAATTGGACTTATATATTTTTAGTTTAAAGCAAGTGTTCCATGAGCATTTGTAGGGTGGTTAAATCTAATCATTACTCTATCATTTGCTCCAAAGTTTCCAATTCCTGAAATACTCACAAAAGCTCCACCAGGTATATTTCTCTCAAGTGAAGAAGAACTGAAATTACCTGAGTTATTATGACCTATATCGATAGTAAAACGAGAGCTACTTCTATTTGTTATAGATACACTTGCTCTTCCACCACCTGTAATAAAGTGGGAAGTGAAAAAGTTTCCTCTTTTCTAGGGTTGTTAGCACATTCCTCTTGAAAAAACTTAATATATATGTTAGTATGTACTAAGTTTTATGAGGATTGTGTCTAAAATATTTTTTGAACGATTAGATTTTAGATGCACCTTGTAATACTTCTTTTAAAATTCAAAATACCATAACTTGGTCATAGTTTTTGTTTTTTCATCATTTTTCGCCTCCTTTCTTATTATATATAATTATTTTATACTTTTGTCTGAGAAATATCAAATCAATTATTTTGTACTATATTTGTACAATATATACATAGAACATAATTACGTATACTATTTTTTAACATATTATTGTATAATTTTCACTATTTTTTAATGTATTTTTTGTATAATCCTGTTATTTAAAAAAATTATTCATTTTTTATTTATCCGAAATGTAAAAATTTCATTATTTTTTCATGTATTTTTGATTTTTATGTACATAGAATTTTTATTAAATTAATGCACATATAGTATTTTGTAACTATATAATATTAACAGCTCTAAAATTCATTGTTGACAAGATAAATCATAAATGGTAAAATAAATCATTGTTTCGAGATTTTATTATTTTATAGGCTATTTTTATACATAAATTTAGCTTTTTAATAAATTTAATCAAGAATAATTAAATACAAAGGGGGTATTGGAAATGATGGCGTTATTGTATTACATATATTATGTAGCATTCAGACCTCTTGGTCAGTTATCCGCTGGTTAAATAAATTTGAAAAGAAAATAGTTAAAAATATAAAGGAGAGGCATTTAGATGCTTAAATACACAAAAGAGCAATTAGTAGATATGTTCTTTGGTATGGGTGGTAATACCGATATAGAAACTAATATAAATATTCAAGAAAAATTAAAAGAATATAAACAGCTCAACGGTCATGATAGACAAATAGAAGATATTTTACTTCTGTCTACAATATTTAAACTTGAATCAAAATTTGATAATTTTAAAGAATCTGTTAAAGTTGTATCACCAATAATAGAAAGAGCCACTTTTCAAAATGATTTAGATTTAACAGATATTAGAATTATAACAGTTGCTGTTGGTCATACATATGATTTTAGGCAATCCTGTTTTATTAGTGAAAAATTATTAAAAAATTTAGAAAAATATAAAAATCATCCTAGAAATCCTCGTATACAAATGTCTGTACACGCAAATACCTCAACTAAATTATTACGTTCTAAGTACTATGATTATTTGATAAATTCTCATGAATATTTAAGAAAAGAATTTCTAATACACATAAATACTGCAATTGAATTATGTAAAAAAGAAAATTTTGATGACATGATTGGTATAAACTATATTAGAAAAGGGCTTTTCTTAGGAGAATTTGATTTTGTAGATAAAGGTTTAGAATTTATTAAAAAAACTGAAAATACTACTATATATGATATGGCAGTAAACGATATAAATGAATATGAGAAATATATTAAATTTCCTATAACAGGGGAATATTTAAAATCTGTAATTTCTAAAAACTTTAAAGCATATCGTAAAATTCGCAATATCAAATTAAAAGATTTATCAGAAGCAACTAATATTGGTGTTGGTTATCTAGCAACTATAGAAAGTGGTGTCAAAGTACCTAGTCTTTATAATTTGCTTAGAATATCGGAAGCTTTAGGTATTTCTATAAATGACCTTGTAAGTGATACGAAAGATTTGGCATTTATAAATGAAAATACGTTGGAATTAGATGAAGCTACTAATATGATGGTAAAACTTAGTCCTGTAGAGTTAAAACTTGTAACAGATGTTATGAGGAATTTGCTGTATATTAAAAGTAATGGTTAGATAAATTTTTGCTAAAATTCAAGATGATAAAAGCCTTTTGATAGTAAATCAAAAGGCTTTTGTGTGTGCCGTGCATGGTACAAATCTAGGTGGTGCAAGTCCACTGTAGGGGCTTGTCGTAGCCAACTACTAGCGAAAGGCAAGAGCGTCCAT
>WRGD01000094.1 GCA_009787355.1 Defluviitaleaceae bacterium
CTTACTTCTTAGGGTTCATAACTTATGAGGCAGTGTAAAGTCTTTTTTATTCCTTTACTCGCTTATTATTTTCTTTATTCTTTTCTTTTATTCATTTACGTTTTTTCTTACTTTCTGTTTTTAAACATAAAAAAATATGTCAATTATATTTACATCAAGGCTAATAATATAGTATAATCTATAATATTTTTGTGAATTCTTGTAAATATCTATAGTATTTTGTTTTATACAAAAATTCGAGTTTAAACAAAAGAGGTGTACAAATGTACAAAAAAGTTAATACAAGCCTAGATTTTGCAAACCGTGAAATGGACATATTAGACTTCTGGGATAAAAATAAAATATTTAAAAAATCAATAGAAAATAGTAAAGGAAAAAAATCTTTTACTTTTTACGATGGTCCTCCTACAGCGAATGGAAAGCCACATATAGGTCATATACACACAAGAGCCATAAAAGACCTTATACCAAGATATAAAACAATGAAAGGTTACAACGTTTTAAGAAAAGCTGGTTGGGATACACATGGTTTGCCAGTAGAACTTGGTGTAGAAAAAGAATTAAAAATAAGTGGAAAACCAGAAATAGAAAAATACGGTGTAGAAAAATTTATAAAAAAATGTAAAGAATCTGTTTGGCAATATGAACAGGAATGGAAAGAAGTAAGTAAGCGAGTTGGATTTTGGCTAGATATGGAAAATCCATATATAACATACGACAATAGTTATATAGAATCTGTTTGGTGGGCATTAGAACAAATTTGGAACAAAGATTTAATATACAAAGGTCATAAAGTTTTACCGTATTGTCCAAGATGTGGTACTGGACTTAGTACACACGAGGTTGCACAAGGATATAAAGATATAGAAGAAGATTCTATTATTGTAAAATTCAAATTAAAAAATGAAAAAAACACATATCTTTTGGCATGGACAACTACTCCATGGACTTTACCGTCGAATGTTGCTGCTTGTGTTCATCCTACAGAAGATTATGCAAAAGTGAAAAAAGACGACAATATATATATATTAGCAAAAGCTCTAGTAGAAAAAATATTTGGTGAAAATACAAATATAATAGAAACTGTAAAAGGTATTGATTTAGAATACACAGAATATGAACCTCTTTTCAATTTTGTAAATGTAACTGAAAAATGTTTTTTTGTAACTTGTGATACGTATGTAAGCCTTAGCGATGGTACTGGTATCGTTCATACGGCACCTGCTTTTGGTGAAGACGATAGTAGAATAGCCAAAAAATACAATTTACCTTTCATACAGTTAGTAAACGAACAAGGTGGTTTTTTAGAAAATGTTACCCCATGGGTGGGTATATTTGTGAAAGATGCTGACCCAAGTATTATAAAACATTTACAAAGTGAAGATAAAATATTCGAAGTACAAAGAATAAAACATAGTTATCCGCATTGTTGGCGTTGTAACAGTCCGCTTTTATATTATGCAAGAGAAGCATGGTATATTTCCATGACAAAACTTAGAGATGAATTAGTAGCAAACAACAACACTGTAAATTGGATGCCAGATAATGTAAAAGAAGGTCGATTTGGTAATTTTCTTCAAAATGTACTCGATTGGGGACTTAGTCGTGAAAGATATTGGGGTACACCTCTTCCTATTTGGGAATGTGAATGTGGCTATAAAGATTTAGTAGGTAGTGTAGAAAAATTAGAAAAATTAAGTGGTAGAGACTTAAAAGAATTAGATTTGCACAAACCAAATATAGATAATGTTATTTTAAAATGTGAAAAATGTAATGGAAATATGAAACGTGTTCCAGATGTTATAGATTGCTGGTTTGATAGTGGTTCTATGCCATTTGCACAATTTCATTATCCTTTTGAAAACAAAGACTTGTTCGATGAAAATCATCCAGCAGATTTTATATCAGAAGGAATAGACCAAACACGTGGCTGGTTTTATTCGCTTATGGCAATATCTACAGCTGTTTTTGGTAAAAGTCCATATAAAAATGTAATAGTAATGGGTCATACATTAGACAAAAATGGCAAAAAAATGTCTAAATCTCTTGGAAATGTTGTAGACCCAAAAGATGCCCTACCTAAATACGGTGCAGACGCTGTTAGATGGTATTTTTATGCAGCTAGTTCCCCATGGCTTAGTAGCAGATTTTTTGAAGATGCTGTTTTAGAATACAAAAGTAAATATTTAGGTACACTTTGGAATACTTATGCTTTTTATGTTCTTTACGCAAATATAGATAATTTTAACCCTACAGAGCATAAATTAAAAGTAGATAAACTTAATATAATGGATAAATGGATACTTTCAAAACTTCATTCTCTAATAGAAAATTTAGATAATTTTATGGAAAATTATAAAGTGTATGAAAGTACAAATATTTTAATAGAGTTTGTAGATAATTTATCGAATTGGTATGTTCGTAGGTCTCGTGAACGTTTTTGGGGCAGTGAAATGTCAGAAGATAAAATAAACGCTTATATGACACTATACACTGTAATAAAAACATTAATTTTACTTACAGCACCTTTTACACCATTTATTTCTGAAGAAATATACCAAAACATAGTTGTAGGAATAGATAAAAATTCTCCTATAAGCGTTCATTTATGCGATTTTCCTATAGTACAGAAAGAATTAATAGATAAAGATTTAGAAAAAGATATGGATATTGTGTATAATATTGTTGTTCTTGGTAGAAGTGCAAGAAATTCAAGTGGAATGAAAAATAGACAACCATTACAAAATATTTATGTAAAATATGATAGTACTTTAGAAAATAATTTAATACACATAATAAAAGATGAGCTAAATATTAAAAAACTTCATTTTATAGATGATGTCAGTTCTTTTATTTCTTATAGATTTAAGCCTAATTTACCTATACTTGGTCCTAAACATGGCAATTTAATACCAAAAATATCTAAATTTTTAAATACTGCATCATCTTCTTTGTACAGTGAATTAAAAAATGGTATAGATATAAAAATAGAAGATAAAACAGTATTTTTAACAGAAGAAGATGTTTTAGTAGAAATAATAAATGTAGATGGTTATTCTACAGAATCAGGAAAGGGTATTTCTGTAGTACTAGATACGACACTTACAGCAGAACTTATAGAATCTGGATTTTTACGTGAAATAATATCTAAAATTCAAAATATGAGAAAAGAAGCAGACTTTGAAGTTACAGATAAAATAAATCTTTATTATTTTGGAAATGAAAAACTTGAAAATGTGATAGAAAAAAATAAGGGTCAAATATTAAAGGAGGTACTTGCAAATAATATTATTTTACCCGACGCAGAAAATTTACAAAATTTAAAAGAGTGGGATATAAACGGAGAAAAACTATATCTTGCTGTTGAAGTTTGTTAATCTAAAACTAAAAATCTCTATTTGCACATTGTAAATAGAGATTTTTAAAACATTAGCATAGAGGAGAGAAATTTATTTGAAAAAAACTATTTTAATTATAGATAATGATATTAGTAGTATACATACTTTAATAAACATTTTAAGGGATGACTATATAATGAGAGTTGCAAAGACAGGAATAGAAGGACTTGATATTGCTATGTGCTATCCTTTTCCAGATATTATAATATTGGATATAATACTTTCAGATATAGATGGATTTATAATTTTAAATAAACTAAAAAACAATCCAGAAACACAGCATATTCCAATTGTAATTATTTCATCTGTAAGAGAAAATTTAATTTTAAATATCCCTTACAATGAATTTATACAAAAACCAATTAAAAATAAAAGATTAGTAAAGATGAGGATTAAAAATGTTGAAAATAGATATACTGTAAAAAAAATTTACGATTTTTCTTTATACCACAATAAAAGCATATATATTTTGAATATATATGACCAAATAAAAATTTTCAAAAATAGTGGGATAGAAACAAGTATTATACTAGTAAAATCTGATACAGATATAAAAGAACAGATAATTCTAGACTTAAAAAATTTACTTTTTAGAGATTTTGACTCTGTTTTTGAAATTTCTAAAAATTCTTTTGGAATACTTTTGTTAAAAACGGATATAACAGGAGCAAATATTGTAAAAAATCGTATATTTAATGGTATCAAAGATTTACAAAATTTTAAAAGTATAGTGCTTGAAATAAATGACACAAACCTTGAAAATTTTGTAAACCAAGCTTTGAAAAAATTAGATTGAAATAATTTATTTTTGTAATTTTACCTATTGTTTTTTACCATCGACTATATAAACAAATACAAACAAAATTAAGGAAACAAAATTTATAATAGATAATGCTATAGCAACACTACTATTTGTAAAAAATTCTAAAAGTAAGTTTGTAAGCTGTACTAACACAAGAGATATTATATTAGAAAAAATAAAAAATTCCATAACAACTTTATTCGTTTCTTTTTGTTTTATGTATGCCAAAATACCAAGGTAAACGTATGCAAATGTAAAACCATGTGTTAAATATGTTGCAGTTAAAAATATATGATTTGGTGCAAAAAATGTAGCTATCCATCTTATAAGGGATATTACTATACCTATTAAGATGGTTTTTTTTGCATTAAATTTTTTTACAAGAATATCTACTGTTTTAAACCCTACTAGTTCAGAAACAAAAGAACCAAGTAAAACAGAAAGACTAGCAAAGAAAAGAGCATCATTTACATTTAGACCAAAATAATATCTATACGTATTATTTAAAATAATACCAAAAGCTCCTGGTAAAGTTGAAATAGTTGCACATAATATTATAAGTATCCTTGTTTTGGCACTTATAATAATAAGTTCTTCGCTTTGTATTTTTTCAGATTTTTTAAAAGGTATTTTAAATGAAAAAAAAGCATTTAAACCATTTAGAGTAGCTAGAAACAGTAGTATAAAATTAAGGCTACCAGTTAAATTATATAAAAAAGTTGCCAAAAAACCTGCAACAGCAAAACCAGTAGAACCAAACATTCTAAGTGTACTAAACCTAATAGAATTTTCTGAAGACCATTTTGCTACATTGCTTTCAAATAAAAAACCTGCCGAAGAGTTTATATTGTAAATTAAAAATAAGGATATAAATAAAATATGGTTTTGTGTAAAAAACATAATAAGCATTGTTAAAGTTCTTACACAAAGAGATATTTGAAATAATTTGCTTTGATTTATTATATCTATATATTTTCGTATTACAATACTTGTAAGAAGACCAGAAGTTTGACCTATTCCAAAAACAAGTAATGCCAAAGCAATGTGGACACCTCTATCTAACATGAAAAGTTCATATTGAAAAGATAAAATCGCAGCACTTGCAAGCAAAGTAAAAAACTGAATTTTATATATAAATGCCTGTATTTGTATTTTTTTATTCATTTAATTTTTTTAATTGCCTTCCTATATTGGTTTTTATATTTTTTTACTATTCAAATTTAAACCATTCAAAATCAAAGTCCGAGCCGGGTAAAAAAATAAAACTAACTTTTTGCTTACATATTCCTAAAACATTGAATTTTTGTATTTTACTTTTTCCATCTACCTCTAAAATTTGCGTATTACCATCATCATATTTCAAATGTATAGAATTTTTTTTATTACCACAAATTATTATTTTTTCTGCACTAAAATTCATATTGTCAAATTCAATTGTTACATTATTTCCTATATTTGTTATTTTATCTTTTCCTATTGTATAAGAATCACCATAAATTTTAGAAAAATCCACAGCAAAATTTTTTTGATAAGCTTTATTTATTTTTGTAAACCAAAAACCTTTTATATGAATTTTTTTGTTTACAACAAAACTTATATTTGAAATACCTTTTATTTTTTTTTGTAGTTTGTAAGTAGCTGTTCTGTAAGTGTTCCATTGACTACCTAAATTATAAAAAGCATCTAAAATTTTTTCATTATTTGACCAAATTTCAAATGTAAAAGGTTCCTCGGTCATTGCAAAAATAGGTATGTGTATTTCATCTGAACCTATTTCTCCAAAATCTATGTTTTCCCATGTTGGTTTGCTTATTCCATCTCGTAGCGTTGCTACACCTCGTTCATTTCCATTTGTTAAAGGTATATCACTTTTATATAAACCACCAGATATTAATTCGTATGGGTTTAAAAAAGCTTCTCCGTACCCATCAAATTTAAAATCTAAATAGCTTATTAATGATATTTTATCTCTTCCATTTTTTGTGTTTGCCCTTACAAATAAGTTACCGTCTCCTTTTGGTTTTAATTTTAGTTTATTACCTAAAATTTCAAAATCGGCTATATTTGTATCTATACCTGAAGCATCTGTAACTCTAAAAGTAATATCATTATATGTTGCATTTTTTGGATGAATTTCTGCTTCTACTTCATAATACTTTCCATCAAATTTTTTGTGCAATTCTATTTTTCTAATAGGAACATCTGTATTATCAAAATTGGCTTCTATTTTTGAACCAGCTGTTGCAATAGCCAACAATTTCCCAGAAAATAGTCTTTTACTATTTGTTTTATATTCATCAAAGTCCGTACTATCTCCATTGTCAATTCCTAATAACTTACCATTTGTAACATTTACATTTATTCTATTATTCGCATTTTCCACAAAATTACCATCTTCATCCACAGTATGAATTTCTGCAAAAACAAGACCATCTTCTATTATGTTTATTTTTATTTCTTTTGTATCTTTAAAACTTTTTCGTTCACATCTAGCTATTTCTAAACCATCTTTATCATAGCCTATAGCTTTTAAAATTCCAGTTTTATATTCTATTTGTCCTACGTTTATTTCTATATCATTCAAAAACAATTTATAGCTATAACAATTTGTAACAACTTGTACATCTATCATTTGACCTATACTAAAATCTAGGTATGGCCATACGTAAATCATTGGTTCATTACTCCATGCAGCCTTATAAATATAAAAAGAATCTTTTTTAAAACCTGCTGTATCTATCTGACCAAAATAAGAGTTTTTTGTGTGATATGGTGTAGGTTCGCCTATATAATCTGTTCCTGTCCATATAAACTGCCCTAAGCTAAAAGGAGTATTAAAATCTGTATCTATTGCAATTTGTGTAGATTTTGCTCCCCAACTAGTTGCAGAATTACCAAGGCTAGAACATTGTTCGTCATCATCTGAAAGAACTGATTGAGATAGTGGAAAATGGTATATCCCTCTACTCTGTACTACAGCTGCTGTTTCACTACCGTATATAATAAAATCTTTATATTTTTCATGATGATTTTTGTACAAATATTCACCATAATTATAACCGACTAGTTTTGGATATGGTAGATTATTTGCTACTTCCTGTGTGTTTTCCCAAGGTAGATAGTTAGAAGCAAAAGTAATAAATGCATTATTTTTATAATCATGCTTTAAAACTTCACTTATAAGCATATTTAATAGCTCAGTGCCTCGCCGTACATCTTCATGAGTATCATATATCTCATTTCCAATAGACCACATAATTAGAGATGGATGATTTCTATCTCTTTTTACCCAAGACTCTATATCTTTTTTATAACAATTAATAAAAAATCTAGAATAATCATTTTTTGTTTTTGGACGTTCCCAAACATCAAAAATTTCCGAAACTACTAAAATACCAAGTTCATCACAAAGTTCCATTAAATATGGGTCTGGTGGGTTATGTGCTGTTCTTATTGCATTTATTCCCATTTCTAAAAGTAAGTTTATTTTTCTTTTTAAAGCATATTTGTTAAAAGCAGAACCCAAAGCACCTAAATCATGATGTTCGCAAACACCTTTTATTTTTAAATACTCTCCATTTAGAAAAAATCCTTTTTCTCTATCGAAATTTATTTCTCTAAAACCAAATTTGTCTGTTCTTGTAAAAACAACTTTGTCATTTTTTATTAACTCTGTTGTAAGAGTATAAAGTTTTTTTGGCCATAAAATAGGTTTAGAATTTTCAAGATTTAGTTCGCATTTATAATTTACTGTTGCATTTCCTACTATTTCAGCTTCTAATTCTACTCTCCATGTTCCATCTTTATTTTTTCTTGGAGAAATATAAAGTCCGTATGAGGGAATATAATCTTCGTCTGTACTTATTAAAAAAACATCACGATATATACCAGCACCTGTATACCATCTTGAATTGTTTGGCTCATGTTTTACAAATATTTCTATTATGTTTTCACCATTATTCAAAAAATCTGTTATTTCAAATTCGAAACTTGTATAGCCATATTTCCATTCAAATATTAGGTTCCCATTTATTTTTATTTTACTATCCATATAAATGCCATTGAATAGTAAAAAATGTTTTTTAAAATTTTCATCAACATAAAACGTTTTCTTATAAGTACCTATACTGTCTTCATACAAATTTTTTACATTATAAATAAGCCAATCATGAGGAAGTGAGACATTTTCAAAATCTCCATTATTTTTAGAAAAAAGCCAATTATCGTTAAATAAAATTTTTTTGTTCATTGTAAGTCTCCGAATTAATTAACCAATATTTCTATAATTATAATTGTTTTTATTTAATATGTATACTGTTCGTTTGGTTATGTCTTTAAAATTAGTAATTTTTTATCATTTCACCATATAAGAGTATTACTCAATATTTTTAGCATTTTTTGAGATTTTTTGATTTTTATTTTTTGAAAAATTAAAAAATAAAAATTAATTACACATTTTTATATACAAAACCTAATAAAATTATATTATTCAACGAAAAATTAATAAAAATTAAAATTTGTTTTTAAAGACAGATTTAATGCCTTTTATGACAGAAGTTACACAAATGTATTTTGCTCTGATATAATATCTAAGAGTTAAGGAAAAACAAATTAAACCTTGGCTTCAGGAATTAGTAAATATGATAAAGATTTTACGGTGTTTTGAAAATTATACAGAAAATTTAAAAAGTAGAATCCAAGAGATGTCTAAATACCGTTTAGACAATAGAAATCAAGACATCTCTCAAAAACTTAATACATATTACAATATATATTAAGTTTTTGCAACACAAGTGCAAAACCTGTGTTTACTAATTTACAGGTAGTAAACTACTGAAAAAAATAAATTTTGAAAGGAAGTAAGAAATATGAAGAACGTAGTTAAAAAAGCTACAAGTTTTATGTTGTTAGGTGCTTTAATTATAGGAAGTACAGCTATGTCATATGCTAATGAAGAAATAAATAATGAGGAAATAGTGATAGCACATGATGGTATACCTGTTATAGTATCTACAGAGCATACTATAGACCCGATGGTTGATAATGCTCATATTAATCTTACTAGAAGTGGAATTATCATTAACTCTAGCCATGTGGAAAGACAAACTGTTAGTGGTCAATTTAGAGCACATGGTTCTGCGAACGCACATTCTCATAGTGGTTCATTTCTTATAAGTGCACAAATATGGAGCGGAGGTGTTAGACACGCTAGAGGAGAGGGTGGAGCTCGTAGCGGACAAACTGCTGTTGCTACTTCTACCTTAACATCTATAGCAGGTACAGCTAGACTACTATTTGAGACTCATCCTGATTTTGGTTGGTAATATTTTAGTTTATTAATATTTTTTGAATTATCTACACTAATTCTTTTAAAGAAGATTAGTGTAGATAGTTTTTAGTAAAGGAGCTTTATGTTCATTAAGAAATTGATTTTGTTATTCTCTACACTGTTTTTATATGCTTGTAATACTTATGAAAATGTTTTTGAGTATCCAATACAAGAAACCTTGGAATATACTATTATGTCCAATGATTACTCATCCAATGATTACTCATCCAATGATTACTCATCCAATGATTACTCATCCAATGATTACTCATCCAATGATTACTCATCCAATGATTACTCAGAAATTCCATCTAATAGTGATATAGAACATTTAGAAATAGATGAAAATTCTTTGTTAAACATAAATTGGTTTTTTGACGAAATAAGAGATTATAATAGTGAAAACCTAAAATTATTTTTCAATGTATTTCATGATGGTGGAGTTAATTCGGATACGTCTATATACGCTCTAAAAAATATGTATCAAGCACTTAATTATTATTTTGACTATATAGCTGTTAATGATAGCTTTTCATTGTATTATTTGTCATATTTTACTGGTGATGATATGTTTTTAAATGTTCCAGAGGGCTTTGAACATACCGTTCGCAATATTTGGGATGAAAATATGAGAGGATTTTATGAATATTTTACTTCTTTAAAATCAGTTTTTATAAGTAGAACAGCTATACCTTATTTTGAAGATATGATATATATCGGTCGTAATTTTAGCCATGAAGATTTTTATAAAAATACATATGATGACGTTATGCCTGCTATTTTAGGTTACGAGTATATAGGTATATATGAGATTGGAGATATACTTGTTCTTGGTATATTTAATGGTTTTCCTGTCAATTTTGAAGTAATAGGTTTTTTTGAAGAAGGAGCAACTTTTCAACAAATGAATAGTCCCATTTTTTACAACATATATTTGGACACATATATAGCAGTCCCATTTTTTTATATAATGTATGAACCTTTTAGCCACGAAAACCTTAGTTTTCAAATTGTATACCATCACATAAAAGCATCTGGTAACATATTTATAAGAGAAAGTGTAGATACTGTAACATCTTCCCCAGAAAGTTTAATGAGCATATTTTATAGATACCGAGCATTTGTGCAAGAGCTAGGTGAACTGCATGGGCTTTTATATGATATAACTTTACTACCTATACCGTTATATATTGAAAATAATTCTAACTAAAATAAAGCCTAAACTGTAATTTTTCATACATATTAGTCTTTATTAAATTTATAAAAAAAGTTAATATGGATATAATTTTTTAGTTTCTTTAAACAAACGAAAGGATTATTTTATGTTGAAATTATTTATATGTGAAAAAAAGAAGGATTATCAAAAATACATATACGATATTGTCAAATCTCATGTTTGGACTTGTGATTATAGTATTAATATTGAAATTGTTACAAACAATGAAAACGATATTTTTGATTATTTAGAAAAAAATCAGACAACAGGAATATATTTTTTGAGTATTTGCAGAAAATCAAAAAATATTTGTATTGAAAATGCAAGAAGAATAAGGGATTTAGATATAGATGGCTACATAATTTTTGTATCGTCTGAAAAATGTTATCTTAAATACGTAATTAAAAACAAAATTGAACCTTTAGAATATATTTTTAATAGTTCTATTGATTTTAAAAAAGAGATAATTGCTTGTATAGATTATGCTTATAAAAAATACATAAGTAATTCTAGTTCTATACGAAAAATATTTAGTTTTAAGTCTAATGATGAGAGAATCATTAACTTAAAGTTGGAAGATATATTTTATTTTGCAAAAATAAAAAATTCTCCTCATATGATAAAGGTTATATCTGAAAAAAGTAAATTTGAATTTAGAGGTAATTTGAAAGAAACGTTACTTTGTTTAAATAATGATTTTTATAGATGTCATAAATCTTACATTGTAAATTTAAAAAAAATCAAGGAAATAAATAAAGGTCTATATTGTGTTGTTATGGATAACGATAAACATATATGTGTATCAAAAAGGAGATTTTCCGAATTTCTTAGAGTTTTTAAAAGCAGTAATTAGATATGATTTTTTGCTTTTTATGTGTCATTTATTAAAAAATCAATTAAAAAGCATCAAATCTTTCAAAGATTTGATGCTTTTTTAGTTTTAGTGGGTACAATAATTATTTTAGATAGACCACTCGCCATCTTTAAAAACTTGAATTTCTTTTCCGTCTTCAGTTTTACCTATTATGTTCATACAGGCAGAGCCAATCATGAAGTCATTGTGGCTTAGACTTTGATTTAAGCCTTTTGCCATTCGCTCCTCTTCTGATAGGTTTTCTGACCCTGCTAATGTAGACGGGTATGCTTTACCTAATGCTATATGACAACTAGCATTTTCGTCATATAGCGTATTATACCACAACAAACCAGATTGTGATATTGGACTTGAATGAGGTACAAGTGCTACTTCTCCTAAGAAATCTGCATTTGGATGAATAGTTATCATTTTTTCTAAGAATTCATTGCCTACTTCGGCTTTGTATTCTACTGCTTTTCCATTCTGGAATTTAATCCAGAACTTATCGATAACATTGCCCATATAAATTAGAGGTTTTGTTGAATACACTATTCCGTTTACTTCATCTCTATGAGGTGCGGTAAAAACTTCGTATGTAGGAATATTAGCTATAAAGCTATTCCCTTTTTTAGATTTTTTCTCACCACTAACCCAAATATGTCCTTTTGGTAAACCTATTTCTAAATCTGTACCTAGACTATTTTTAAAAATTAATGATTTAAAATTATAGTCTTGAATTTTTTTAGTTTGTACAGATAAATTTTTGATATGATTGTCCCAATTTTCAATAGGGTCATTGTCATCTATGAGGGTTACTTTAAAGATAGCTTCCCACATTAGATTAACTGCTTCTTCTGGGGTTTTAGCATTTGGAAACACTTTTACAGCCCATTCTTTACATGGAAGAGCAATTATACTCCATTGAATTGTATAATCCATCATTCTTTCTCCGAGTGGCTTGAGCATTTTTGAAATAACCTTAGATTCTTTAGTTATTTTTTCTGGGTCAATATCTTTGAGATTTTCGGGATTACTAGAAATGACTGTTATTATTTGATAATCTTCTTCAATAATCTTATTGATATACTCAATATACCATTTACTTTCTATACCAAAAATATCACTATCTCCATACAAATAACGCTTTCTATTAATTTTATCATCAAACCACTGAACCATAACATCTTTAGCTCCTCTTTTCCAAGCTAATTCGGTAAGTGTTCTAACAAAATCAGCATTATCAACACTTGAACGTATTAATAATTTTTGACTTTTTTTAATATTAACGCCTTTCTCTAGAGCTAGAATTGAATATTTATTAAGCTTGTCCATCTATACTCTCCTATCTAATTTATAATTTACATTCCCGGAAAGCCAACTTCTTCTGGCAATTTATCTCCCGATGGTACTATTTGCATAAACATTAATATTGCTAACATTTTTTATTCCTCCTAAAAATTTTTTATTATTCAACACGGATTTTGAACATATGTAGTTTGAATTATCAAAATCTAAGTTATTATATCATATTTTGGGGTCATATACAATCATTTTATCTAATCTACTATGTATTAAATTTGTAATTTTGTAAAAGCTACATCTCTTATAATATCTTACTTTCATGGTGTTTTCTATGTAATTTTAAAATTTTTACTTGTAATTTTCATTTTATAAAATTTGTTGTAATAAATACATAAATTGTATAATATATAGCGAATTATGAACTAACATTCTCATTAAATTTCAAATAGTTAATACTACAAAGTTAAAAATTGCTTTAATTCTTAAAAAAAATTTCTCCAAATATAATTATTTTTGGAGAAATTTTTTTTAAGAATTATTTTTCAACTGTATACTAAGCATACCATTGTGCCTGTGTTTGCCACATTTGTGCGTACTTGCCTTTATTTTTTAATAACTCTTCATGCTTACCCATTTCTACTATTTGCCCTTTATCCATAACTATTATACGGTCTACCAACTTTGCCGAACCTAGGCGATGTGTTACAACTACTATACTACGCTCTTTAG